>CANONN010000027.1 GCA_947567625.1 uncultured Roseburia sp.
GCTGCAAAGTCCGTATGAACGCGTATATCTTGCCAAGCGGGAATCCGGCTCTTTGTCGAAGACAAACTTTATATGAGACGGATTCCGTAACTATGAAGCCGAAGGCGGAATCGTTACAAATTTTATGGTTTTTTTCTGCACTGCAGCAGTTCATGTAACCATCGTTCTTTCTGCTTCGCAGTGCCCGGTGCAATCGCCACCGCAACTTCCCAGGTTATGTCCGACAAGATCTTGTTTTGCAAAAAATCCAGGTCTTCCTTCGTCTGATTCCCGGCGCACCAAGCAGACACCACGCTGTTTTGCCGCGCAAAAAGTGAGATCAGCGCGTCATAGCGGTTTTCTTTTTGCAATAAATGTTCCCCTGTCCGCTGCAATTCCAGCCCCGCTGCCGCAATAATCTGCATACAAAGATGAAGCTCTCCCGTCACATCCGACGCCTCCATCGTCACATCGGGCCGCTCTTTTTTGCGCGCTAAAAAATATGCCTTGGCGCCCTCCACGTCGCGCGCCAAAAAGTACCCGGCCAGCCCTTTTTTGATCTCCGCCGTCTCCGCCTTTTCCCCCAACATTCCGACTTTACATTCATACGCCAACAGCCCTCTCGCACGCACAAAAACCAACAATAAAAATTCCGAAATAAAACCGAATACACGCTTGTGATAAGCGTCCTCTCCCGTCTCCAAATTAATCCGTTTCTGCACCTGAAAAAAGACGGAAAAAAGCCATGCGCAATAGGCGTCGAATATCTCTTTTTTTGCCACTAAAATATTGCCGAAATAAGTTCTGTTTTGGTTCACCAATTCCTCAAAAACCACGCCGTCCTTTGGGTACAATTCCGCGATCACTTTTCCCGTCATCTCCAGCGCCAAACCGTTGTGGTTGGCGGAAAACGCGTCTTTATACGAGTGATTTAAAATCACTTGTTTTGTCGTAATAATATCGTACGTTTTCAACAACTCCAGATATTCGTTTTTGTTAAATATTTTCTCCTGTCTGTTCAATAAATAACGCCGGTAATGACAGGTCCCGACATAGGTATTTTTTGCATTTTTCCATATCCAATAAAGCCCTGTCAATTCACTGTAATAACAGTTGAGATGAGAGATATGATCTCCCGTATGGTCTCCCATATAACCCAGATCTTTGGCGCCGGCCCTCCCGACATGCAAGGGCTGATATAACGGGTCAGGCGGCACGTCAAATTTCTTGTGCGTTAAGGTATAAATACATAAATCTGTCGTTTGGTTCATCACTCACATTTCCTCTCAAAAAGTATGGCAAGCAGGTGCGCAGGTGCAGGCTGCACGGTCACAGTGGGCGTAACTATTCAGCCTTCGGCTTCCTAGTTACGGAATCCGGCTCATTTAAAGTTTGTCTTCGACAAAGAGCCGAATTCCCGCTTGTCTAGATATACGCGTTCTTACGGACTTTGCAGCGAGTGCAAAGTCCTGAGCTGAACTGTTACCAGCGTACGAACATTTGTTCATTTTTTTGTTTACAACAACCCTTTCCCTGTGCTATATTATTATAAAGCATCTTACTCTATGATAAGTATATCGTTATAACGTTATCCCTGTAACTATGACGTTTTCATTCTTGCTGCTTGGTTTATTCTTGTAATTACGGCGCTGCAAATTTATCGTTTTAACATTCTTTGCGAAAGGAGGCTGTCTTATGCCGGAACCAGTCATATATCACATCGACGTCAATTCCGCTTTTTTGAGCTGGGAGGCCGCCAGGCGTCTCGCCGAAGCGCCCGATTCCCCCGACATCCGCACATTTCCCGCGGCAATCGGCGGCGATGAGACGACACGGCACGGCATCGTATTGGCCAAATCGCCCTCCGCCAAAAAATACGGCGTAAAAACCGGCGAACCCCTGGCACAGGCCAGGCGCAAATGCCCGCAATTGCAAATATACCCGCCGGACTATTCGCTCTATGTGAGGCGCTCCCATGAATTTATCGAGCTGCTGCGCCGCTATGCGCCCGATGTCGAGGCTTACAGTATTGACGAGGCTTTCTGTGATATGAGCGGCACCGGCACGCTCTATGGAGACCTGACGCTTTTTGCCCACCGGTTAAAAGATATCATCGAAAATGAGCTGGCATTTACCGTCAACATCGGCGTCTCAAGCAACCGTCTTCTGGCCAAAATGGCCTCCGATTTTGAAAAACCAAATAAAGTCCACACGCTGTTTACAGAAGAAGTGCCGCTTAAACTGTGGCCGCTGCCAATTGAACGTCTGTTTTTTGTCGGACCTTCCACCTCCAAAAAACTGCGCGCGCTCGGCATAGATACCATCGGCGCGCTTGCCAATGCCGACTATCCGATGATCGTCTCCACTTTTAAGGCACACGGCGACACAATCTGGCACTATGCCAACGGCATCGAATCCGCAGATCTCACACACACGGCGCCCGCCAATAAGGGATACGGCAACTCCGTCACACTGCCCTTCGACGTCACCGACACGGACACGGCAAAGCATATTTTACTGTCTCTCTCAGAAACTGTCGGCGCGAGGCTGCGCATGGAAAAAGCGTATATCAGCGTCGTACAATTGCAGATGGTGGACGCGGAATTTCATCACTATTCGCGCCAGATGACGCTTCCCTCTTCCACCAATGTAACCGAAAAAATATATGCCTGCGCCTGCTCGCTCTTAGACCATTTCTGGCGCCACACCCCATTGCGTCTGCTCGGCGTCTATACCAGCCGGGCAACGGCGGATTGCTATGAACAATATAATCTTTTTGACATGGATAAATATGAGCGCCTCTCGAAGCTAAACAGCGCGGTGGACACGATTCGCACACGATTCGGGGAAGATTCCATCAAGCGCGCCTGTTTTTTAGAGGGACATAGTAAAACCGATTTAAAAAGCGGTCCGAATCCGCACACCGCCGCTTTCTCCAAGAATATCCCGCATATGACAAGCGGCATGAACAAAGCCAAACGCGAGAAACGCGCAGAAACAGATCAATCATAATTTTCTCCATTTCTGCATTGCGAACTATGTTCGCATTAGCTTTATTGCGCATATCGAGTTTGTGTAAGCCATAAATGGCTTTGCAGCGCGCAGACACAAATCTCGCGATTGAAAATTTAATTTTCAATCTTCTCCGCTGTTTTTGTGTTTATATTCGGTTCCCCATGCCATCATGGCATCCAAAATCGGCTTCAGGCTATATCCGGTTTCCGTCAAAGTATATTCTACCCGCGGCGGCACTTCGGGATATACGGTCCGGGTAAGCAAACCGCTCTCTTCCATTGAACGCAGATTTGCGGTTAAAACTTTTTGCGAAACATTGCCGACCGATTTTTTTAATTCGCCAAATCGTTTGGTGCCCTCCAATAAATCCCGGATAATCAAAACTTTCCAGCGGTCGCTGATCAACATTAATGTAGTTTCCACCGGACAGGCAGGTAAATTTTTTTCCATAAAGCCCCCATTTCTTCCTCATAGTTTCTCTCTGGTAACTATGGCACAATAAAGTGCTTACTTTACGTTTTTTCTCTACCGCTCTATTATAAACTTGCAGGCGGAAAGAAACAAGCCGCAAAATCACAATGCCGCTTATGCGGCGGAAAAGAGGACACCATGACACAGCAAGAAAGACTTTTTTATCTGATCACTTATCTTATAAAAGAAAATAGCGAACTTTCGGCCATCGACATTCCCGCGGAGGAGGCGGAAAGGAAACGCCTGTTGCGTTCACTTATGAATATACGCCCGCCGAAAACAGTTTCCAATGAATTTTTAGATGTGCAGGAAACTTATTTGCAGGAGGAACTTACCAGGAAAGGCACGGTTTCCATTTCAGACCTCACGCCGGTGCAGCCAGACATTTACTTATGGCAGGGAGATATCACCCGTCTTTGCGCAGACGCTATCGTAAATGCTGCCAACAGTACTTTGCTGGGCTGCTTTGTCCCCTGTCATGGGTGCATCGACAACGCGATTCATTCCGCCGCAGGGGTAGAGCTTCGTCTGGAATGTTCCCGTATCATGGAGAAGCAAAAAGGAAAAGAGCCTGCGGGAAAAGCAAAAATCACCAAAGCCTATCATCTTCCCTGCCGTTATGTGCTTCACACGGTAGGTCCGGTGATCCGCGGGCAGGTAACGCCAAAGGACTGCGCGTTATTATCGGACTGTTACCGCTCCTGTCTGCAACTCGCCGCAGCATATCAGTTGAAAAGCATCGCTTTTTGCTGTATTTCTACGGGGGAATTTCATTTTCCCAACGAAAAGGCCGCCGAGATTGCAATACAAACGGTAAAGGATTTTAAAGCAGCAAATCAAAATGGTTTGGAGGTGATTTTTAATGTATTTAAGGACAGCGACTTTGAAATCTACCGACGGTTGTTGGGGCAATAGACAGACAAACGATTCCCTGGAAAAAGTGAATCTGCTCATGAAAAATGCGGACGCCATTTTGATTGGCGCCGGAGCGGGGCTTTCGACCGCCGCCGGATTTACTTATTCCGGGAAACGCTTTCATGATAACTTCTCTGACTTTATTAGAAAATATGGTTTTAAAGATATGTATTCCGCAGGCTTTTATCCATACGAAACATTGGAAGAACATTGGGCATACTGGAGCCGCTACATTTTTATCAACCGCTATCAAAATGCGCCCAAATCCGTTTACGGCGATTTGTACCATCTGGTACGGGACAAGGACTATTTTGTCTTAACCACAAACGTAGACCACTGTTTCCAAAAAGCGGGGTTTGATAAACAAAGGCTATTTTATACGCAGGGTGATTATGGGCTGTGGCAATGTTCTAAACCCTGCCACAGTAAAACGTATGACAATGAAACCGTTGTCAAAAAAATGGTGAACGAACAGGCAAATATGCGTATCCCGTCAGAATTGGTCCCGCACTGTCCCGTCTGCGGCGCCCCCATGTCAATGAATCTGCGGGCAGATCACACCTTTGTGGAAGACGACGGCTGGCATCAAGCGGCGGGCAGGTATGAGGATTTTATACGCCGCCATAACGGAGGGAACATCTTATACCTGGAACTGGGCGTCGGCAGCAATACGCCGGGGATTATTAAGTATCCGTTTTGGCAGATGACCTGCGCCAATCCCAATGCCGCCTATGTCTGTATCAATCTAAAGACGGCTGCTGTTCCGGCAGAGATCAGCAGACAGTCGGTCTGTATCCATCACGACATCGGAGCGGTTATCAAGCGGCTGTGCCTGGACAATTAACGTAACTATGAAGCCGAAGGCTGAATCGTTACAAAAAAAGCGGGACTGCCGCCTGAAGGATAATCCTGCCATATGATTGATCGCTTTCGCTTGCAATCACCCGATATGTTATGATTATCACTTCATGCATCATTCCCATTTTCTCTCCTGCCTCATGGGCGCTGTTTCTTTTTAAGCAATGCTCTCCTCAAACTGCGAGTTATAGAGATTGGCATAAAATCCGCCTGCCTCTAACAGCTCCCGGTGCGTCCCCTGTTCGATGATATCGCCGTCTCTCATGACGAGAATCCGATCCGCATTGCGTATCGTCGAGAGGCGGTGCGCGATGATAAAGCTGGTCCGCCCCTGCATCAGGCGGTCCATCGCCTTTTGTATCTCCACCTCCGTTCGCGTGTCGACAGAGGAAGTCGCCTCATCCAGAATCAACACCTTATTGTCCGCCAATATCGCCCGCGCAATTGTCAGCAGCTGCTTTTGTCCCTGGGATACATTGGTGGCGTCCTCGTTTAGCTCCATCTGATAACCGCCCGGCAGCGTCTTGATAAAATGGTCCGCCCGCGCCGCTTTCGCCGCCGCCATAACCTCCTCGTCTGTCGCGTCCAATCTGCCGTAGCGGATATTTTCCATGATCGTCCCCTTAAACAGCCATGTATCCTGAAGTACCATCCCGAACGCATCCCGAAGCTCCCTGCGGTTGAAATTCCTGATATCGTACCCGTCAAGCCGGATCTCTCCGCCGCTGACATCATAAAAACGCATCAAAAGCTTAACAATCGTCGTTTTCCCGGCACCTGTCGGCCCCACGATAGCGATTTTTTGTCCCGGTTTTACATCCGCACAAAAATCGTGGATAATGGTCTGCTCCGGCTGATACCCAAAACGGACATGGCGAAAGCTGACTGCGCCCTCGATCTTAGTCAAGCTCACCGGATGCCCGGCAAACTGCTCCTCCTCTTCCTCAGTCAAAAATTCAAACACGCGCTCGGAAGCCGCAGCCATAGACTGCACCTGCGTGGTAACCTGCGCGATCTGCTGCACCGGCTGGGTAAAGTTCTTGACATACTGTATAAACGCCTGAATATCGCCGATCGTGATGGTCCCGCGCATCGCAAGCAGACCGCCCGCCAGGGCAACTGCCGCATAGCCGAGATTCCCCACAAACATCATGATCGGATGCATCATACCGGACAAAAACTGAGATTTCCAGGCGGAATCATACAACTTCTCGTTGGTCCGGTTGAACTCCTCAATCGTATCCTTTTCACGGTTATAGGATTTAATCACCAGATGTCCGCCATAGACCTCCTCCACCTGCCCGTTTACATGCCCCAGATATTCCTGCTGATATTTAAAAAATTTCTGCGACCGCTTTACCACAAACGAGATCAAAAAAGCGGAAACCGGCAGAATCACCAGCGCAATCAACGTCATCAACGGAGAAATGCTAAGCATCATAACCAGCACGCCAACCAGCGTGGCGACCGACGTAATTATCATCGTGATACTCTGGTTTAACCCCTGCCCGAGCGTATCCACATCATTGGTAATGCGCGAGAGCACCTCGCCGTACACATGGCTCTCAAAATATTTCATAGGCATCCGGTTAATCTTTTCCGAGATCTCTTTTCTGAGACGATAACAGACCTTCTGTGTCACGCCTGTCATAATCCATCCCTGCACAAAAGAAAATACTGCGCTGCATACATATAATCCCAGAACAAACACCAGTATGTTTCCGATTCGGGCAAAATCAATGCCGCCGGTTCCGGCAATCTTAGCCATCAATCCCTCCGACAGCGCCGTCGTCGCCCTGCCGAGAATTTTCGGCCCGATCACGTTAAAAACCGTAGAGCATACGGCAAAAAACATCACCAAAAAAATAGCCGCCCGGTATCTGCCGATGTATCTTGTCAGTTTCCCGATCGAGCCCTTAAAATTTTTCGGCTTGTCGATCGGCCCCATACCATGTCCGCCCGGACCTCTTCTTCTATGTGAATTCATCGCTTCGCCTGCCATCTGCTACACCTCACTTTCTTCCATGCCCAGCTCTTTTGCGGAAAGCTGTGATTTCGCTATCTCCCGGTAAATTTCACACTCTGCAAGCAATTGCTGATGTGTCCCCTTGCCGACAATCCTTCCCTCGTGCAGGACAAGAATCTGATCCGCGTGAAGTATCGTACTGATGCGCTGCGCCACAATGATAACCGTTTTGTCCTTGACCTTATCGGACAATGCCCTGCGAAGCGCCGCGTCCGTCTTCAAATCCAACGCGGAAAAGCTATCGTCAAAAATAAATATCTGCGGTTCTTTGACAATGGCTCTCGCGATCGCCAGGCGCTGCCGTTGTCCTCCGGAAACATTGGTGCCACCCTGGGCAACGGCAGATTCGTATTGCTCCGCCTTTTCTTCTATAAAATCCGTGGCCTGGGCAATCGCCGCCGCTTCTTTGACCTGTTCCGCCGTGGCATCCTCTCTGCCAAAACGCAAATTACTCGCGATGGTACCGGAAAACAGAATCCCTTTCTGCGGCACATAGCCGATTTCATCGCGCAACTCCTCCATGGAAATATTTCTGATATCCCTGCCGTCCAACGTGATACTTCCCTCCGTCACATCATACAGCCGCGGAATCAGATTGACTAACGTCGTCTTGCCGCATCCGGTACTGCCGATAATCGCGGTTGTCTTACCCGGCTCTGCCACAAAATCAATATCCGCAAGCACATCCGACTCCGCATTGGGATAACGGAAGCTGACATGTGAAAAGTTCACGACTCCTCTATGCTCCGTGACCGCCTCGGGCTGCTCCTTATCCGCAATCGAGGGGACGGTGCGAATGACCTCGTCTATGCGCTCAGCCGCCACCGCCGCACGCGGCAGCATAATCGACAACATCGTGAGCATCAAAAACGCCATCACAATCATCATCGAATACGTGAGAAACGCGGTCATAGAGCCGACCTGCATCGACCCGGCGTCGATATGCTTCGCTCCCACCCAGACGATGCTGATCGTGAGCAGATTCATAATCAACATCATACCCGGCATCATGAACGTCATGACACGGTTGGTAAACAGCATCGTCTTTGTCAGCTCCCGGTTAGCGCCGTCAAACCGCTCTTCCTCTTTCTCTTCCCTGCCAAATGCGCGAATCACCGAAAGCCCGGTCAAAATCTCCCGCGACACCAGGTTGACGCGGTCCACCAGCTTCTGCATCAGCTTGAACTTCGGCATGGTGACGGACATCAGAATAAGTACATAACCGAGTATGACAAGCAGCGCCAGAATGATAATCCATCCCATGCCGGCGCCGGTCTGCACCACGCGCACGATACCGCCGAGCCCCAGAATCGGCGCATAGGCGATCATGCGAATCAGCATGGTCGAAACCATCTGAATCTGTTGTATGTCATTGGTGCTGCGGGTAATCAGAGAGGCTGTCGAAAAGCGGTCCATCTCCGCATTGGAAAAGCTCACCACCCGCTCGAACGTTTTTTTCCTCAAATCCCTGCCGATGCCGGCGCCGATTCTTGAGCCAAGCAGCCCCACCAGCACGGCCGCCACACCCATCAAAAGTGCCATGCCGACCATCTTAAGGCCCTCGCGCCACAGATACCCGGTCTGTATTTTTTCCATGTCAAGCCCTGCCGCCTTATCACATCTGACCGCGTAGGCTGTGCCCATGGACTTTACCAGAGAACTGCCCATCGTATCAAGCGTCGCCTCCATCTGCCCTCTCAGCTCGGATAACTGTCCCTCAGCCGGCGTGCCGCCCTGCCGCGGAAAATCGCTCTTATCGCCGGCCTCCTCCATATATGACATCACCTGGTAATTCAGCAAAATCGGCAGCAGCAGCTCCTCATCCAGTGCTTCTAGCTCCTGGCGTGATAAATCCCTGCGCGTATAAATATCCTGCTCTCTTGCAAAACACGCCTCCCATTTCGCCCGTTCCTCATCGGTCATAAACAATTTTGCCATCTCATAATCTTCGGCCGTGACAGCCTCCGGTACGATATGGCTCACACCGTTATTCATGATGCCCACATCGATAATATCCGATGTATACGCCGGAAGTGACAGATCGCACCACGCCTGCACAACCAGCAGAAGCAACACGGCAATCATCATCTTCCAGTACGGCAGCATGTTTTTAAATATTTTGCCCATAAGTCTAGTTCCTTTCTCTGTTTCTGGTTCCCCTTATGACTTCCCGTCCCCTGTATCCAGATAATGCCAAAAAGCCATATGACATAAAATAACACCATCAAAACGCAAAATCAATACATTCTGACGGTGTTTATTGTTTTTTTCCCATCTATTTATATTTTATTTAGAATTGATACAAGCGGCATCATGGAGCGTTTCCAATATATTTGCCAGTGTTTCCATCGCAAATTGTCCGGGTGCGCTCGCCACCTTGTGGGCGCCAAAGGTCACACAGGAGCCGAAATATTCTCCGCTGATGCGGCTGACGCTTCCCACGGCCCCCATAGACATGGTAATGACCGGCACGCCTTTGTGATTCCTCCGAAAACCGTCGGTGACTTCCAACAGCCTTATGACATCCCGGCAGTCCTTTGGCATGACGGCAAGCTTTACCAGATCGCCCCCCCCGGCCGCCATCTTCTCTAACAGCATGTTCATCACCTCGGACGGCGGGGTCATCTCAAAATCATGGTGGGACGCGATCACATGCACTCCCTGTTCTCTGATGCGGCGTATCTTTTTGGCGGGATACTCCTCCGCGAAAAATTCGATATCAATCAAATCCACACAGTGGGACTCCGCCGCAAGATCGTGCAGATCGTCGAGCAGTTCATGTTCCGGCTCCGCCTCTCCCCCCTGCTTCTGGGTGCGAAATGTGTATAAAAATAGTTTGTCTTTTACCACACCCTCAATCTCGTTCAAAACCTGGCGTATCTCGTTAAAATCTGCATAGCTGTCAAACGCGTCCACACGCCACTCGATCATGTCGGCCGCCGCGCTTTTCGCCAGATATGTCACTTCCTCAATAATGTCCGCCTTCTTCTTCTCCATCACAGGCACGCAGATCAACGGTCTGCCCTCGCCCAAATTCTTTCCTTTCATACATAGCCCCATGCTGCTCATCCTTTCTGCCGTCCGGCAAATCATGTTGTACGCCCTTTCCGGCGCAAATGGTAAAGCTAACCATATATTCCATACCTGTACTGGCTTAGCTGTAAAAAATAAACGTCCCCTCATATTTTATTATAGCAAATTACGAAATATTTACAACTGTCCGCCGGATTGTAACTATGAAGCCGAAGGCGGAATAGTTACCTGGCGTGGGTGCAAATTGTAACTAATATTTGACATTCGGGTTTATTTTCGATAAGATATTAGCGGATTTTATATCACGCTACGAAAGGAAAACCACAATTGTGTGGAACAGATAAGACTATGAGCTTTCAATTTTTGAATCAATTGCCGTCGCCGGAGGAGATCAAGCGCGACTACCCGCTTTCCGACGATCTAAAACAGTTAAAATCAGCGCGCGACCAGGCGATCGCCGACGTCATCACCGGAAAGGACGACCGTTTTCTCGTGATCATCGGCCCGTGTTCCGCCGACAACGAGGATTCGGTCTGCGATTATGTCAACCGGCTCACAAGCATACAGGAAGAGGTTAAGGACAAGCTTATTCTCATTCCGCGCATTTACACAAACAAACCGCGCACGACAGGCGAGGGTTATAAAGGCATCGCCTCTCAGCCGGACCCGGAAAAAGCCCCTGATATGGTCGAGGGCCTGATCGCCATGCGAAAAATGCATATCCGCGCCATAAAGGAGAGCGGCTTAACCTGTGCAGACGAAATGCTCTACCCCGAAAACTGGGGCTATGTGGAAGACCTGCTCTCCTATGTCGCAATCGGCGCCCGCTCCGTGGAAGACCAACAGCACCGGCTGACCGTGAGCGGCTTTGACGTCGCCTCCGGCATGAAAAACCCCACCAGCGGCGATTTTTCGGTGATGCTCAATTCCGTGTATGCCGCCCAGCATCCGCATCACTTTGTGTACCGGGGATATGAGGTGGAAACCAGCGGCAACCCGCTGACGCATGTCGTGCTTCGCGGCGCCGTCAACAAACACGGCAACTCCGTACAGAATTATCACTACGAAGATCTGATGCGTCTGTGCGAAATGTATGATAAAATGGACCTCGTTTACCCGGCCGCTGTCGTGGACGTCAACCACTCAAACTCCGGCAAGAAATTTAAAGAACAGATTCGCATCGTAAAAGAAATCATGCACAACCGACAGGTTTCGCCTGTGATTCGCCGTTTAGTCAAAGGCGTCATGATCGAGAGCTACATTGAGGAAGGCTGCCAAAAGATCGGCGAACACATCTATGGAAAGTCCATCACAGACCCGTGTCTCGGCTGGAACGACTCTAAAGACCTGATCTACCATATTGCGAAAAACTGCTAAAACGCATATCGCACAAAATATATCTGCTTATAACGGCATAGAACGAAACAACGGACAGCACGCTTTGCGGGCTGTCCGTTGTTTCACCATTATGCGGGCACCGGCCCCCTCGGGCCGTTCCCAAAATCGCACATCTTTACATCTCATCCAGCACTGCCGGCACTTCTTTGACGGTTGCATGCTCCATCAGTAAATCCAGCACTTTTTCCTCCAGAAGCCCATAGCGGACGGAAAACTCGTCATAGTCCGCAAGAAATTGTTCCACCGACTCATAGTCATTCAACTCGGCCAACTCTTGGGCATATTCGTTAAATTCCTCATCGGACACGGCGATGGAATTCTCGGCAGCGATCGCCTGCACTGCGGTCATGCGGTGCACCTGCGTTAAAATCTCTTCCTCCACGTCCGCCTCCGTCATATCAAACAGCTCGTATACCTCGTCGATATCCGCGAGGCCGAACATCTCCGCATAATACGAATAATTCTCCTCCACACTGGCGGTACAGTAATCGTAGACTTCCTGCGTGTAGCTGCCAAACGTCGACTGTTCGATCAGACGGTTGACCAGATTTTCCTGCAATTCGGTCACGCTCTGCTCTTCGTTTGCCTGGGCCAGATCGTCGGCAATCTGACTTCTCATATCCTCCTTGGAGGAATAGCCAAGCGTATCTTTGACAAAAGTATCGGTCAGCTCGGGATATTTTTCGCGCGACAGAGCGGAAACTTTAACCGTGAAATCTACCGTCTGCCCGGCAAAATCGTCGTCTTCAAAAGAATCGTCATAGGATATCGAAAACGCGAGCTCATCCCCGACGGAAACGCCGTCTATTTTTTTGTCAAACTCAGGCCCGAACTCCTCGTCACCGAGAACAATTTCATAGACCTCCTCGGCAAAATCGAGCAGCAGTTCACCGCCGCTCTCTGCCGTAAGATAAGCGGAAATATAGTCCCCGGCAACAGCCGGGCCTTCTAATTCCTCATACTCTACATAATCATAGAGCAGTGATTCAATCTCTCCGTCTATGTCTTCCTCCGACGTCTCATAGATCGGCTTCTCCGCGGAGAGATTGTTGTAGTCACAGAGCGTAACTTCACCGTAGGAAGCGTCGAGCGACAGGTCGGCCACATGGTCTGCCGTTGAGGCTTCTTTGTCTTTGGAGCCGCAGCCGGCCAGGGCGATTGTCATAGCGGTCAATAACAGCAACATATTACGTTTTTTCATAGGAATCCTCTTTTCTAAATGTTATCGTTTTCAAACATAGCTTGTATTATAAAAAACAATTGTGAGAAAGTCATGAAATATTTTAATTTTTTTATTTTTTCTCCAACTTTCTCAGAAAAAAAGCCCGGAACACACAGTTTCCAAGCTTTCATAAAATTTTTAGCCACAAGCAAACTGCAAAATCACTCTCACGCAGTCTGCATCACTCACTGTTTATTCAGACAGCAATGCTTATATTTCTTGCCGCTACCGCACGGACAGGGATCGTTGCGTCCCACTTTCTTGCCCACGACAACAGTTCCCGATTTTTTTTGCTCGAGGTAAAGCCGCTTTCTCGTCTCCTCGTCATAGATCTGCTCCCACTGCGGAAGATGATACAGCCAGTCCGCCTTGGCATCCACCATGTTTTTGTATAGCTTTTCCGTATCAAAAGCGAGACTGACTTTTGTGTTTTCATCCATTGTTTCGATCGGATTGGGCTCGATTAAGCTCTCGTTGATCCCGTCCAGAAAACCGGTCATATCCATGATACTCAGCTCATATTTGTCGGCCAGCTCCTTTACGGTTCCCTCGACTTTCTCCTCTGGATGCGCCAATAGTTTCTCGTATACGCCCTTCTCCAAAAGAAAATATCTTTGCCAGAAACGCTCCAGCTCGTTTTTGTTGGTCTCTTCATTATAGGCAACTTTCTGCCACTCTTCTAATAATGTCATATCCCATTCCTCGGTTTCTCATTCATATTTGTTTCCATACACAACCATTATATCAGAACCTGTCCCAAAATACAAAATATTTTTATCTTTTTTCATTTTACGGTTGACGGGCTTGGTCATTCTCCGCTACAATGGGCACAGCAACGATAGTCTGTGGCATCATTTACGGAAAGGAACCCCTATGAAAAAAGTAAAACGTATTTTAGCGCTGGCAGGCGTCCTCTTACTGGCCGGGCTCTATCTATCCACCCTTGTGTGCGCGCTGGCTGCCAAGGAGCATTACATGCAGCTGCTTAAAACTTCTGTCTATGCGACTGTGGTCATCCCCGTACTCCTGTGGACTTACTCGTTCATCTATAAACTGCTCCACCCCAGGCGGGAGGATACCGACGACTAAGCGTTCACTGCCCTGTGCGTTTTGCCCCATGTTCTGTTTTCACTCCCAGGGACGCAAGATCGCGCAGCGCCTGCGCATAGGAAGTAAAATGTACGGCATGGATTCCCTCCCGCCTGGCGGCTTCAATATTGTCTGGCCGGTCATCCACAAACACACTCTCCTCCGGCTCCAGGCGGTATTTGTCGAGCAGCGCCCGGTAGATCGCGGGTTCCGGTTTGACCGCCTGCACCTGAAAAGAGAATACCGCACCGTCCACCTCCTCCAGGAAACATAATTCCTCTTTTGTATGCTCGTATGTCCATGCGGCATAATTCGATAAAATATACACCCGATAACCTGCGGCCTTTAACGACCTCACCCACGGCAGCGTGTACGGATAGCGCGAAATGGCAAGCCCGATATGCTCCCAAAACAGCCGCAGTTCGTTCTCATATTGCGGAATTTTGCTGATAAACAGGGCAAGCTGCCGCTCCGGCGGACATGCGCTTCTGTCGTATTCATTCCAATCAGAAGAACGCACCGTGGCATCCGCCACCGCCTCTTTCACTGCCCCGGTGATACCGAGCTGCTCAAACGCCCTGTCGCAGTCCCATTCTACCAATACCTTTCCCACATCAAAGATTATATTTTTTATCATCCTCGTTCTCTTTTCGTATGCTGCGCGCCGAAGTTTTGTAATCGTTCAGTCTGGCTTCCCTGTTACTTAGTTTTGTGCCCGTACTTTTCAAACACCGGTACAGACAAATTTTATGTTATGATTTGCTGCGGTATATAATATCCTCCCTGCCCGGTCCATTGGAGACCATGGTGATCGGATATCCGATCTGCTCTTCGATAAACTCCACATAATTTCTGCAATTCTGGGGCAAATCCTCATAGTTCTTAATCCCGCGGATATCGCACTTCCATCCGGGCAGTGTCTTTAACACCGGTTTCGCCTTCTCCAATCTGGACGTCGTGGGGAAATCGGTGATGACTTCACCGTCGATCTCGTATCCGACACACACCGGAATCTCATCGAGATATCCGAGCACATCCAATACCGTAAACGCCACATCCGTCGTTCCCTGCAGACGGCAGCCATATTTGCTTGCCACACAGTCAAACCATCCCATACGCCTTGGCCGCCCTGTAGTAGCCCCAAACTCGCCGCCGTCTCCGCCGCGGCGTCTGAGCTCATCGGCCTCTTCGCCAAAGATTTCGCTGACAAAAGCGCCAGCCCCCACTGCGGAGGAGTACGCTTTGCACACAGTAATAATCTGCTTAATCTCATAGGGAGGAATCCCCGCCCCGATAGCGCCGTATGCCGCCAGTGTCGAAGACGAAGTAACCATCGGATAAATACCGTGATCGGGGTCTTTTAACGTGCCCAACTGCCCTTCGAGCAGTATCGTCTTGCCTTCTTTGATCGCCGTATCCAAAAATGCGGACACATCGCACACATAGGGCGCGATCCTGTCGCGGTAATCGTGCAGGGTATCCAGCAATTCACCCGCGTCAATTAACGGTTTGTGATAAAAATGTTCAAACAAAACATTTTTCATCTCCACAACGCGGGCAACTTTCTCCCTCAAAAGCTCCTCGTCAAACAACTCGCTGACCTGAAAACCGATCTTTGCATACTTATCGGAATAAAACGGCGCGATGCCGGATTTGGTCGAGCCAAAAGACTTGCCGGCAAGCCGCTCCTCCTCATACTGATCTAACAGGATATGGTACGGCATCACCACCTGCGCGCGATCCGACACCAGAATCTTAGGCATCGGCACGTTCCGGTCCACAATGGACTGAATCTCCTCCATCAAAATGGGAATATTTAAGGCCACACCGTTTCCGATAATACTGGTCGTATGGCCGTAAAAAACGCCCGACGGCAAGGTGTGAAGGGCAAATTTCCCGTAATTGTTTACGATTGTATGGCCCGCGTTGGCGCCCCCCTGAAAACGAACGATGATATCGGCCTCCTTGGCCAACGTATCGGTAATCTTACCTTTTCCTTCGTCCCCCCAATTTGCTCCCACTACTGCTTTTACCATCTGCTTATCCTCCTATGGTCTATAAATTATTTTATCGAAACGGCGCTAACCTATAAGCTCCGGTATCTTTTTGGAACAGGCCACTGCCAGCGCGCCGGGACCGATATGGCACGACACACTCAGCGACAGCGGGTCCATATGAATCTCCATGCCCGGGAATGCCGCACGCACCTCCTGCTCAAAGGCGCTGGCCGCGGCCAGGTCATAGGTATACGCCATCTGTAAATGCATATGCTCGCCCTGGGGATCGTGGAAACGGTTGACAAAATCGTCCCGCATAGCCTCAATCATGATGCTTTTGGCCTGCTTGACCGTGCGCGCCTTGGCAAATGCATCCAGCTTTTCTCCCTGTATCTGCAACACCGGCTTTAGCTTTAACAGTGTGCCAAGCGCCGCTGCTGTCGGCGTGATGCGCCCTCCCTTTTTCAGGTAATACAGGGTGTCCACCATAATATAAATAGAAGATTCAAATTTTTCCCGCTCTAAGATTTCTTTGATCTTGACGGCATCATACCCTTTCTCTGCCAAATCCATCGCGTCGAGCACAGACTGCCGCTGGGTGACGGAGATACGCTGGTTGTTCACCACCTGCACTTTCCCGTCATAATCTTCGGATAGCATCGCCGCCGTCTCATAAGAACCGCTGAGACCGGACGACATGGGAATGTGTACAATCTGATCGTAGGATTCTAACAACTCCTCCCAGGTATCGGTCACGCTCCCCACAGACGGCATGGATGTTGAAATATTGGCGCTGTTGCCCTTTAACATCTCATAAAACTGCTCCTGCGTAAAATTAATATCTTCATAGTACGTCTCGTCCCCCACAAAAAATGGCATAGGCAAAACGGTAATGCCCAGCTCTTTGGCCTGCGATTGGGTAATCGCACTGTTGCTGTCGGTAACAACCGCCACTTTACACATCACTATTTTCCTCCTGATCTGTCTTGTCCGTTTGTCGGGCCCTGCCTGTTTCCTCACTCGGCAGCACTACTTTATGATCTGCAATCATCTGTATAAAAATAGTATCCCGCTTAATCCAAGGCATATGAAAAAAATTTTGATTTACCTGGACAATCTCCTCTGGCCTGGCCCATTCCAAATGATATCCGCGCTGTTTTTCACTCTCGGTCAAAGTCAGCGCATCCTGTCCGTCTTCTACCCTGCAAAAATAAAACAGCGAATGACAGATATATTTTTTGTGATTCACGAACAAATCCCTTCGCTTTTCCGTAATCTCCCCAAGCTCTGCGGCAGAGGACGGTATCACGCGAAGTCCTGTCTCCTCGTGAATCTCCCGAACCAGTGTCTGAATAAAATCCTCCCCGTCTTCCGGCCCGCCGCCCGGCAGTTTATACTCGCCTTCGCTGCTGCGCTGCATCGCCAGACATCCGTCACGCATCACGATTCCCCGGACCGAATACTTCTCAAATACTTCTGTGGTGTCCTGGTAATCTCCGGCATCAATGGTAGCAAGAATCCTCATAAGTATCCTCCATAGGTCTGTCTCATCGTAAAACACTACTCACCAAGTATGTATTATAGCATGAGTTCCTTTGAATGACAACGGCGTTTTTCTTAAAATTAATACATGGGGCGACCGCCAAAACTTTACAGTTGACTTGACACATGTAAAACTTCTGGCTATAATGTAGTTCACATGACAATAAGCTCAAGAGATGAGGAAAGGAAGATTGAATACTAAAACGAATACGATGAAAAATCAGATCAATCAGTTAAAACGGGCGAAAAACGCGGTAATTCTCGCCCACTATTACACCCCCGACGAGATTCAAAACATTGCTGACTATGTCGGCGATTCTTTTTATCTCGCCAAAATTGCCAAACAAAGCACAGCAGATCTTATCGTTTTCTGCGGTGTTTCGTTCATGGGGGAGAGCGCCAAGATTCTAAATCCCGACAAAAAAGTCCTCATGCCGGACCTGTCCGCAGACTGTGCGATGGCACATATGGTAAAGCCGGGCGCCATCGAAGCAATGCGCGAAAAATATCCCGATCTCGCCGTCGTCTGCTATATCAATTCCACGGCGGAGCTCAAATGCCTAAGCGATGTCTGCGTCACATCTTCCAACGCGGTAACGATTGCCAAAGCGCTCCCCAACCAAAACATTTTCTTCGTGCCCGACCGCAATCTCGGCAGCTATGTTGCCAGACAGGTCCCCGAAAAAAATATTATTCTAAACGACGGCTATTGCCCGATTCACGCTGCGCTCTCGGCAGATCAGGTACATATGGAAAAAGACAGGCACAAAGACGCCCTCATCCTCTCGCACCCCGAATGTGAAGCGGATGTCCTTTCCCAGTCCGACTATATCGGCAGTACGGCGGAGATGATTGCATTTGTCAAAAACAGCCCAAGCCAAGCGTTTATCGTATGCACCGAGGAAGGAATCGCATACCAGCTGATGGCAGACAACCCCGGCAAACGGTTTTATTTCCCCCAGCCCCGCCCCTGCTGTGCGGATATGAAGCAGAATACGCTCTCCGGCGTGTTATCCGTGCTCGAGAAAGAGGACCTGGCAGTAGAACTAAATGAGGAGGTGCGCCGCAGGGCATTGCTCCCGCTCGAGAGAATGTTGCAGCTCGCAAAATAATACTATGAAAACTGATATTTTAATTGTCGGCAGCGGCGTCGCCGGTCTATACTGTGCGCTGAACCTGCCGGAAGATAAAAACATTTTAGTGGTGACAAAAAGCGAGGCGACAAAAAGCGATTCCTATCTGGCCCAGGGCGGTATCTGCGTTCTGCGCGAAGACGCGGATTACGACGCTTTTTTCGGGGACACCATGCGCGCCGGGCACTACGAAAATAACCCAGACTCGGTTGCGCTCATGATTCGCTCCTCACGCGACGTTATAGGAGATCTCGTCTCCTGCGGCGTCCGTTTTGAAAAAAACGGTGGCGAATATGCGTATACCCGCGAGGGCGCGCACTCGAAACCACGCATCCTGTTTCACGATGATGAGACGGGAAAGGAAATCACCTCCCATCTGCTGGATGAGGTGCGCAGGCGCAAAAACATCCAACTGCTGGAGCATGTTACGATGGTGGACTTAATCTGCGATGATCAGCTCTGCGCCGGCATTATCGGCCACGATATTTCCGGCAAATACATGCGCATAAGAGCCGATTATACGGTCCTTGCGACCGGGGGGATCGGCGGTCTCTTTGTGCACTCGACCAACTACCCGCATCTCACCGGGGACGCACTGGCGCTTGCCCTCCAATATAACATCAAGCTCGAGCACATAGACTACATACAAATCCATCCCACCACACTCTACACGGAAAAACCCGGCAGGGCCTTTCTCATTTCCGAGTCGGTGCGCGGCGAGGGCGCTATTCTTCTCAATTCCAAGGGCGAGCGGTTCGTCAATGAGCTGCTGCCCAGAGATGTCGTGACCGAAGCCATTTTTGCGGAACTCAAAAAAGATCATGCCAAACATGTATGGCTGTCTCTCGCTCCAATTGCAGAGGATAAAATTAAGTCGCATTTTCCGCATATCTATGAGCACTGCCTGCGGGAAGGATATGACGTCACGAGGGAAAATATCCCGGTCGTTCCGTCTCAGCACTATTTCATGGGCGGCATCGCTGTCGACCGCAACAGTAAAACCTCAATGGAACATCTCTATGCGGCAGGCGAAACCGCCTGCAACGGCGTACACGGACGCAACCGTCTCGCGAGCAATTCGCTGCTTGAGAGTCTTGTCTTTGCCAAGCGCGCCGCTCATGACATAGCCAGCCATTATGAAAAGATCATAGACTTTTGCGAGCCGCAGATCGACGTCACACGGTATGCCGACTGCCAGCGCTTATATAAAGAATCCGTTTTACGGGCAATCGAAAAGGAGAAAAAGAGCCATGAACACAATCACCATGCAGATGAACGCAGATAAATTGATACGGAGCGCCTTACAGGAGGATATCACCAGCGAAGATATCACGACAAATTCTGTGATGCCGCACTTTTTGCTTGGAGAGGTCGAACTGATCTGCAAAGGGGACGGCGTAATCGCAGGTCTCGCTGTATTTGAGCGGGTATTTACCCTGTTGGATGAAAACACCAAGTTTACATTTCACTGCCAGGACGGCGACAATGTCAAGAAAGGGGAGCTCATCGGCACACTCCGCGGCGATATCCGCGTCCTGCTCTCCGGGGAGCGCACCGCACTCAATTTTTTGCAGAGAATGAGCGGTATCGCCACGTACACCCGCACGATCGCAGATCTGTTAAAAGACAGCCAAACAAAGCTTCTCGACACCAGAAAAACAACGCCAAATATGCGCATTTTTGAAAAATATGCCGTCAAAGTGGGCGGCGGCTTTAACCACAGATACAATCTAAGCGACGGTATTCTTCTCAAAGACAACCACATAGGCGCCGCGGGCGGCGTCAAAAAAGCCGTACAGATGGCCCGAGATTACGCACCCTTTGTCCGCAAGATCGAGGTGGAGGTGGAAAATCTTTCCATGTTAAAAGAAGCGCTCGAAGCCGGCGCCGATATCATCATGCTCGACAATATGAGCGTCGAGGACATGAAAGAGGCAGTGAGGCTGACTGCCGGCAAAGCGAAGACCGAGTGCAGCGGCAATGTCACAAAAGAAAACATTGCAAAACTCCTGGACATTGGGGTAGACTATATCTCAAGCGGAGCGCTCACCCACTCCGCACCGATCTTAGATCTCTCAATGAAAAATCTACACGCTGTGTAAGGGAGGAATTCATGAAGGCAGATGATAGAAGAAAACAAATCGTTCGTCTTCTCATGTCAGAAAATAAACCCGCATCGGGACAGGCGCTTGCCAACCGCTTCGGCGTATCCAGGCAGATCATCGTGCAGGATATCTCCGTCCTAAAAGCCGCCGGATTTGAGATTTTCTCGACGCACCGCGGCTATGTTCTCCACCAGACGCCGCTCGCCGAACGCGTGTTTAAGCTCTACCACACCACAGAGCAGACCGAAGATGAGCTCAATCTGATCGTAGATCTCGGCGGCACGGTTGTCGATGTTTTCGTCTGGCATAAGGTATACGGCAGGGTCGCGGCAAAACTGAACATTTTCTCAAAACTTCAGGTAACGCAGTTTATCGAGGGCGTCCGCAGCGGTAAATCTACGGAGCTGATGAATATTACCGGCGGTTATCACTACCACACCGTCCAGGCCGAATCGGAGGCAGTCTTAGATCAGATCGAACACGCGCTCATAGCCAGACATTACATCGCGCCGGAGTTGTGAAAGACAGCGGCGGTCATAGAACTTGCATCTTTTTGCCATATATGCTATAATAGCCGCATAATTACATATCAATCGGCGGCCAGTCCGTATACTGGCAATTGATGCGTCTACTTTTGCAAAATACCCTCTGCCTGTATGGCAGAGGGTATTTTGCATGTTAGCCTGCGTCAATGCGCACGATTGATTTTTTTATCCAGAATGTATATAATACAATTATAATCAAAAAAATACATTTTGTAATATTCTTATAAAAATTTTCATAATTTAATAAGGAGCAACGATTGAAAATTATACTTTTCAATTTGCAGAAATGAGGAAAACATGAATAATATGTTCTATTTGTTAAATTTGAGCGTCGCCGGAATCAAGAACCTGAAAGAAGAAGTCCGTCTCGATTTTTATAAGAAAACGGTCAATAAAAATTTCAATCCAAATAAGTACAGAATCAAAGCCATATACGGGGAAAATGGTTCCGGGAAATCCGCGATTATTACAGCGGTAAAGATTTTTCAGGATTTGATCACCTATGACAATTATCTCAATGAGTCCAAAACACAAGTATTCCTGGACGAAATTATAAACAAATCAACAAAAACCTTTCAATTTCAATGCGAGTTTCTCGTCGATTTGAATGTCTCTCGTATCGTTTACAATTATACGATTGTGATAGGCAAAAATGATAATGGACTATATGCCATCCAATACGAGCTGTTAAAAACCAAAAACGGAAATTATGCCAACCATAAATACGAAACCGTATTTGAATGTAAAAATGGTGAATTATTGCAAGCCAGATGCAGCGAGCATGAATGGAACGTTCTGGAGAAAAAGTCCATTAATCTCTTATCGGCCCACTCTTTGATTTATATATACATTACAAATACGAAAAAATATGCCGCTTACGAGGATGAACAAGACAAAGCATTATTTATGAATATCTTACTTTGCGCCATGCTGACAATCACCATTCGCGTATATCTTGCAGAAGAAGATCAACATGAAATATACTTTCTGGAAAAACGCTTAAAAGAAAATAACTTAAATAACCAGGCATTACAGGAAGGAATCTGGAGCTATGAAGAATTTACCAATGTATTTGCCAGCGTCAACGAAAGAAAAGTAAAAAAAACAGAGTTTGATAATTACAAACACAAAATAGAACAATTAACTCAATTCATAAAAATTTTTAAGCCAGACTTAGTTTCCATAGATATTGATACGAAAGAAAACGGGGAGCAATATGAATGTGACTTAAATCTAAATTATGGAGCTTACAGAATAAACAAAGAGTTTGAAAGTACCGGCATCAAGAAATTAATCCGTCTGTTTGATTGTTTTACGGCCGCGAGCAAAATGGGCATCGTGTTTGTTGACGAGATGGATTCCAACCTAAATGATGTTTACTTATGCAAATTAATCGAATATTTCATGTACTATGGAACGGGACAGCTATGCTTTACCACACACAATTTAGACCCCATGACGATACTAAAAGAAAATAAAAATTCCATCGATTTTTTATCAAGCGATCATCACCTAGTCCCTTGGACATCCAGAGGAAATGCCTCGCCGGAGCATTGCTATAAAAATGGAATGATAGAAGATTCACCGTTTAACATTGATGCCACTGATTTTGTGGGAATTTTAGGGGAGTAAAAATATGGCAATGCAAATGATACTTTGCGTAGAAACAAACAAAAGAGCCGATACTGACAGTATCTATATTTTAGAAACAATCCGTCATTGGTATGAATTACCAAACCAAATCAAGATCAGTAAAGTATATATGAACACAAAATCAAGGTATAATTCCAAAGATGTGATAAAAGAAATACGCCAAAAATCAAAGACTTTTACTTTTGGTGAAACAAGAGTCATTTATTGTATTGACACAGATCAATATGAAAAAAATATGGAGCATTTGAAAGAGCTTCAAACTATCCGTCAATATTGTGAGGACAATCACTATGACTTAATTTGGTTCTGTCATGATATTGAAGAAGTATTTTTAGGGCAAAAAATTTTGGATTCTCAAAAAGTAAAAGAAGCTGCAAACTTTAGAAAAAAGAAAACAATCGAAAAATGTCATTGGGAACATTTGTCTTGCCATGAAATGCGTGCATATTCCAGCAATATTCTAAGTATACTGGATAAGTATTTAATCAGAAAGAATGATAAGCAGAGCCAGTGAACGCTTGTCTGTTCTATCAGAGTTGGAGACCCCCATGAAAACAGGCGCCCTCTACATACGCGTGTCAACCGATAAACAAGAAGAGCTCTCCCCGGATGCGCAAATCCGCGAGGGAAGAGCTTTTGCCCAAAAGAATCATATCACGATTCCAGACGATTATATCTTTCGCGACGACGGCATTTCCGGGCGGAAGGCCCAAAAACGGCCCGCGTTCCAGCAGCTCATCGGACTGGCCAAATCCAAAGAGCACCCGATCGACTGCATCATCGTCTGGAAGTTTTCACGTTTTGCCCGCAATCAGGAGGAAAGTATTGTATACAAGTCCCTGCTGCAAAAAAACAAGGTGGAAGTCTTAAGTGTGTCCGAGCCGTTGGTTGACGGCCCGTTTGGCAGTCTGATCGAGCGGATCATCGAGTGGATGGACGAATACTACTCCATCCGCCTCTCAGGCGAAGTCGTGCGCGGCATGACGGAAAATGCCATGCGCGGCAAATACCAGGCAGCCCCTCCCATCGGCTATAAAGCTGCGGGCGGCGGCCTTCCCCCAGAGAAAGACCCTGACACACTGCCGATCGTAGAATACATCGTGAAAAGCTTTTTAGACGGGCATATGACGCCGCGCGCCATCGCCGTGAATCTAAACGCCATGGGATACCGCACAAAGCGCGGGAATCTTTACGATGCGAGAGCCGTCCGCTACATTCTCTCAAACCCGTTTTACGCCGGAAAAAACCGCTGGAATTTCAGCGGCAGAGACCGCGCGCTAAAGTCTGCGGAAGCAGTCATATATGCGGACGGCAAGTGGGAACCCCTCTATTCAATGGAAACCTATGATTTGATCAAAAAGCAACTGGACGAACTGGACAACATCCATCTTCGCAACGGCCGCCGCTTAAACGACAGCGGCAGCTATAAGCACTGGCTGTCCGGCCTGATTGTCTGCTCCGCCTGCAAAAGAACGCTCGCCTGCACCGGCGGCAAAAAGAACCGCGGCATGAATTGCTGGGCTTACCAAAAGGGTCTCTGCAAAGAATCCCACTACATCGGCATCGCCTCCCTGGAGTCGAGCATTATCGAGGGCATGGAACGCCTCTTGACCTCCGACCGCATCCCCTATAAAATCGTGCACACTGCCCCGGCCGCACCCGACAAAGAAACGGAGCTGCGCCACATGCTCACACACCTAAACGAGCGTGAGAAGCGTGCAAAAGACGCCTATTTCAATGAGATCGATTCCCTGGAGGAATACCGGGAAAACCGCTTACAGATCAACACCGAGCGCGCCCGCCTTGAGGCCGAGCTTTGCGCCTTAACAAGTGGCGACAGCACCCCGCCAGATGATGCGCGCATGGTTGCAAACGTCAGGGAAGCGCTTTGCACAATCAAAGACGAAACCTCTGATTTCAACGAAAAGGCACGGGCCATGCGCAGCATCGTGGAAAAAATCGTATTTGACCGCAAAAATACCAGCTTCGATTTTTATCTGAAGCTGGTAAAATAGCGGCTTTGGCTTTCCTCTCCATTATCACCCCGTGCGCAACCGTCCTCCGTACTGGCTCATGATAACCTGCGCGATCTTTGCATTCGGTCTGGTAATATTCACCGGGTATTCCAGTCTCTTTTCATAATTCCACATTACTGGCATCCTCCTTCCCACGGCAATGGCTGATCATCCCAGCACCAGGGGCTTGACGCAGTCGCCGTATCCACTGTCAACGGACCATATTTCTGTGCATAATCTTTCATCGCGCACATGCGCATATCCAGATACTTCTGGAAGATTTCACATGCCGCCTCATCGTGCGGGTGACTATCCAAATACAAGGTCATATCCACTACTACAAAACTGACCAAATTAATCCATTGCAGCAATTCCCTTCTGCTCATCTGATTCGTCATCATCTTCTACAGTTCCCCCTTCCTGCCCAGAATGGAAGATCAAGCTCCGGGAATATCGTTCCCGCCTGAAGCGCTCTGTCCGGCTCATACATATTCTTAAATTCCTGCCAGGGCACATAGGCCATAGCTACCGGAAATTGTTCTGTCTGAGAAAAAAAATTCTGCTCACAGCCGCAAGTATTGGACGGCTGCATCATTCTATTATAATTTCGCACTAAAAATGCTCCTTTCCTTAACCATCACACTACCAATTTATGCATGTTTCGTAAGAAAGGAGCATTTCCACTATATTATTTTGCCCAATTTATGAATATACTGTATTTTCACTATATGATCTTACCCAGTCTGTGCACAGCCTGCCGATTTCATTCGATTCTTCTTCTCAATCTGTAAACAGACTGTCGGTTTCACTATATGATCTTACTCAGTCTGTGAATCGACTGTAAGATTTCCTGCAACTGCGGTTTCATGCGCGTATCGGTCACTTTGGCGATTGCCTGCTCCGCCTCGCGCTCCATCTGGCGTATGTTGACAAGATTAAACTTCAGACGGTCTCTGAGCTTTTGCCGTCTGGTGACCAAATCATGCTTGATCTCCACCATTTCCTTGGGTTCAATCAGCGCCATCACCTGCGAAATCCAGATCTGGGGATCGTAGAGCTTAAACTGAGCCAGCATACGCACCAGACGGCCGTTAAAATATTCCAGGTCTTCGCTGGTTCTCTGATATTTCTCGCGCTCCTTGACCGCCTCCAAATAGTATTCCCAGAGCTGGTTCAACTCTTTGGCGTTCCTCGCGTGATACTTTTCACAGGCATAGTCGATGGCGTTGGCAATATTGACATATTTTATTTTGACTTTATTTTGCAAAAGAATCGCGCGGTTCATATTCTTCTCCGCAACGATAAAATCGGAATCGTCATTCTGTACCTTAAACAATACACAGCAGACCGCAGCGACCGTGACGATCATAAGCACAATCCATGCATTGTAGGTGTCCATGCGAAAGACAAACTGTAACAGCAGCAGCGTGACAGCCACCGTCGCCGCCAGACCAAAACAGACATAGACCAGATTTTTGAGATTGCGCTTGTGGCTGCCAAGATACTCACGGTGCAGTGTCCACTCCGCCTTTTCCCGCTCCAGATAATTCATATCTTTCTTTAGCGTGTCGCGGTAGACTTCATTTGCCGCCAGACGCTTGATCGCCGCCGGTATGTCGTCTTTCTGGCTCTCGAGCTGTGCAAACTGTACATCCGTAAGTTTGCGGGTCGAATTTAGGAAATCATTGCGCGCCGTATTCAACTGGACGACATTCACTGCCGTCTCCGTCACCTTTTTCTTCTCCTCCTCCGAAAGATTCTCCAGAATCTGTATATCGTTGAGGTAAGAATTGATCTTTTTGTACTCGCTCTTTTCCTCCTCCACTTCTCTGGCCAGCTCTATGATCTGCTCTAAGCGCTCCACCACATACTGTTCGATTTTATTGGCATTTTTCGCGTCTTTTCCGGTGATTGCGACACCGGCCGCGCCGAACCGCTCATTCAACTGCTGTTCTTTTTTCTTCCACCTGCCCCGAAATAAACCCATACTATCCTCTCATTCCGCCGCGCAAGCGGCCTTTTATTGCGTCGAAAATCAATCCTGCTACATTCTAGTTTTGGCGTCACAAACACTGTTTGCGGTAATCTTCCTGCCAGTACAAAAGATTCTGCTTCATCCACACCGCAGCCTTGGCCTGGCCGGCGTTTTGCGCGAGAACTTTGATGCTCTCATCAAAATTTTGCAAGCGCTCATCCCGAAACACCTCTCGGTACTGCTCTAAAAGCGCCGCCGTCTGCGGCTTATCCAACGGCCGTTCACTCTCCTCGAGGCATGCCTTGGCATAGAGCGCCGACTCTAGCGACTCTTGTCTGCCGCCCAGCCGGAAAGCATTCTGATAACATTCGATCGCTTCCGCAAACAAAAACAAATGCGCATAGACCGTACCCAGATTATGCCAGATCAGCCCCGCCTCCTTGGGATGCCCCTGCAGCTCTTTCATCTGCAAAAGGCGCAGATATTCATACATGCCGCTCACATACTTTTTATTTTCCACATAGCGGTCCGCTCGTATCTTAATCCGTTCATAGAACGGTTTTTGCTCCATCTCCCGCAGCCCTGCCACGATCGCGGCGCGGCTTACGCCACTGCAATACCCCGCCTCTTTCAGCAGACAGTCCACATATTCCGCCAGTTTTCCGCCGCCCTCCCGGATTTTGCGCAATCGTTTGGCAAGCTCCTCCTGTTTTAACTGTTCCGCAATCCAGCCGCAAAGCTCGTCGCTCATAAATTCCTCTGTGATCAGACAGACATTGTGCTCGATAAAATAACTGAGCTCCTCCAAAGAATAAATATTCAGCGATACTTCCTCAAAATAATAAGGCATTGCGGCAAGCATCTGATTGCACAAAATCAATTCTCCCATTGTATGACCCCACGCTTACATAGACATGATGTGTTCCCACACCCTGTCCGTACTCTGAAACAACTCTCCGAATCCCATATCTTTCAATGTCACCTTTACCTGCGTGTCCGAGAGAGGCTTGGCCACAATCCGCAGTCTCGTGACTTTTTCGGGTCGGTCCGGGAAATTGGACAGCTCTAGCTTTTCCACCTGGGCTTCTCCGTGATCGGGCGCTTGCAGCCAAAAATCGACCTCCGGCGTGCCGTTTAAAATAACTTCGCACTCTCCCACTTTTTCAAACCAGTTATCCCCGGCGTTAATCAGGGTATAAAACTCCTGTTTTCCCCTATTTTGCACTCTGATGCTGACATTCATCTTCATCTCCGAGGCGCCCATGTAGATAAACGGCCAGTACGCCGTCTTTGCCCTTACGGCGGCGCCATAGCAGGCGCCTTTTGCGTAAAGATTTTTGCCGACAAATACCCGGCTGATACGGCAGAGATATTTGAGCGATTCCTTCATCCATCCCTCGTCAAAGCCATCCCCTACCAGGTAGGTGGTCGACACCGCCCTCCCCTTCGACACGGTCTGCACAATCTTTAAAAACAGCTCGTCCGTCAGCGGCGCCTCCAGGTCGACCTCCTCCTCGAGCAGCGTCACCAGCTTGGGCGCGGTGTTGCGGTTGCACTCCATGCGGCGGCAGATTAAGGTCTTTCCCCGGTAATCAAACAGACACACGTCATGTAAATATAATTCTTCTTTCTGCGAATACACAAAATAATAGAAGCTCTCTTTCCTGTCCATCAGCGTAACCTGACTTCTCTCAAGCCCCAGCTGCGGCGCCATGGACAAAAACAGCTCTGATTTTTCCCTGGTCAAAGATTCCAGAGAGATCACCAGCAGATCAGGCACAACCGGCTTTTGCAGGCTGCCCGCCAAAAACATCATTTTTTTGATGAACAGGCATAAGAGCTCTCTGTAAGAATAGCTCTCGTCTCCGAGCACCGCCGTCTCCCCATCTAACGCCCGCGCTAAAAGCCGCTCGGCAACTGCGGCGCTGCCCTCTTTTACAGCCGCCGTCGCCTCTTCCCCGACACACCACTGTGAAGTCCCCGTTTTTTTGGCAATGCAAAGAGGAATCAAAAAATGCTCGCTTCCGGCCACCGTGCTCACAGTCTCCGGCTCTTTTTTGCTCAACTGATAAAAACTGACGATCACATTGTTTTCATCCATGTCAATTCCCAGATAAAAGTGCTGCTCCATCACTGGCCTCCCATCGTTATTGTTCGCGGCGCAATTTTATTGCAGATGAAACAATCGGCTCGTCACTTCCTCCACGCGCCTGTATTTCTTCACCTGCTGCATAAGTTTCTCGTAATTTCCATGGGCAAACGCTTCGTCCGCCAAAGACAGCACACCGTATCTGCCCCTCAACGCTTCCGGCTTCACCCGCTTCTTCACCAGGCATCCGCTCTCCGTCGTCTCCTCGCGTCCCCCGTCGTCCTCCGTTATATAGTACTGTATCCGCTCCCCCAAAAACAAGGTGAAATCTTTTACAAATATGCCGTCGTACATCTCCGTCATCTCTTCGGTTAAAAACTCCCCGCCTTCCCTGCGCCATGTGATACGCACCCGCCTGGCGGGCTCTGTGTGGTATTCCACAAAATCCCTGTCATGCAGATGATATTTTTCCAGCAGCCGCACCGGAAATTTTTGATAAAAAGCAAAATACATGCCCTGGATGGCAAAGGTCGAAAAAAGCTGCGCCAAAACCTGCGCCTGCCGCTCGGTCTCCGGCGGTTTTTCAGAAAAATGCTTTAAGAGCCCGAGCCGGCAGGTATCGTTTAGCTGTTTCCCCTGGCTCACCGCCTCATAAATCCGGGTCATCACATGAGCGGGTATCACCGCATCCCAGATCAGGTATTGATTGGAAAACCAGGTCAGATACGCCATGGCTACCATCTCATTTTGGCCCCTCGAACAGTAACTGTCAAAAATCTCCTCGGCATAAACCGTATAGTCCGTGGTGTACAAAAACTGTGTCAGGATACGCTCCTCCAGATCAAACGTATCTAAAAGCTGCTCCTCCGCCGCTTTCCACACCGCCGCCATGGTATGCGTCGCCCCCTGATAATAGCGGCTCAAATAGATCAAAAGCGTCTCATTTTTGCTGCCCGCCGCAAATAGACAGGCGGCAAAATCCGTCAAAAAGTCGTCTTCCTCATAGTCTGCCTCCGTGATCGCAAAAATGCAGATCGACTCGAGCACCGGAAGCGGCATAAAATCATAGCCGTACTCCCGCACCATGCGATAGGCAAGCTCGTCCTTGCCGCACTCCTTTGCAATGGCGATGGCCTTGCGCCGATTTACGGCGCTGATCTGTGAAAAATCAAGCATCTCCATGTACTGCTTCATGTCGCGCACGATACCGTGGGTGTGACACAGAAGAATCATCTGAAACAGCAGCTCGGCGCGAAACCGCTCTCCGGTGGCATCCGCCGCTAAAAAACGCATGACCGTCTGCCGGTCCGTCATCACAAATTCCAGATTATTTCTTTTGGAAAGGAGCCAGTAAAAAATATAATCGATATTTAACGGCGCCAGCTCCAGGCAGCGGCTGATGCACCCGGCCGGATGTAATAGCTGCTGCACCTGATATGGGATACCGCCGGCGTAATAATTGCCCTGGTTATCCACAAGAATCACTTCAAACTCCTCGGTGTACGCCTGAAAATACGCCGTCTGATCGTTAAGGCTCACCACCTTGGGTTCTTTCTGCCACGGCGTGAGAATGAGCGCACGCGCGACGGCGGGATTGCTGCAGGTGAGTTTCCAGGTAAACAGGATTTTCGAGAGCCCTTCCGCCAGCTCATCGCTCAAAAATCCGCTGCGGATGATCTGCTGGTAAATGACCGCCAGATTGTCATCCACATGGCCGGAAAGAATCTGCTCCATGGCAAACTGCTCGATACTGCTTTTATAATTCTGGTAGATCTCCGGGTCCTTCTCCCGCTGTGCAATGATATTCACATAGAGCACCGCCTTCTGTTTGGCCGGCAGCCCGCTGTCATACCGAAAATACATTTGCAGCATACGGGGCACGCTCCCGACCTCCCTGCTGCTCAAAGACATAAGGTACGCCTCATAGAGCCCCGTCATATGCAGTTCCGCGCGTATGCCCGCCTCATACCAGGCGCGGTATTCCGGCCCGTAACACTGCCCCTTGATCAGATAACCGCAGATGGCGCTAAGCATCGCCGTATGGCTGTACACCTCATAGCAGGCTTTTAAAATGCGGTAGATATCCTTGTTAAATTCGCGCACGCCGGCAACCAGGCCGCACACCTGCTCCGCAACACTCTGTGACAACGCCCCATGCTTTGCGGCCCAGTTTAAGATCTCCCGCTCAAACGTCCCCAATTTCCCCAAAAGATAGGGTTCTTTCTGGTAAATATAATAGGCTTCGACATAAAAATACGGACTCTTATAGCCTTCGGCGGTCCATACCTCGATGGCGCGAAGCTTCATCGAGGATTTTTGATCGTACTCCTCGCGCAAAAAGAGAAGAATCCAAAAGAGCAGCGGACTTTTGGCGTGGCTTAGAAACAGCGCTTCGATCTCCTCTGTCATGTGTTCCACAAAAATCGCATCCCGGTCCATCAGCGTACACAGGTAGAGATAATATCCCCACAACGGCACATCTCTCGCCGGCTGGCTGCGCTTATATTCCTGCATAATCCACTCTGCTTCCTGCCGCTGATTGTTGATGATAAACGCCTGCGCTTTCATCAGCGCATAAAAATCATTGTCCTCGTCCAAAGAGATCAAATGATTCAGATATTCCACCGAACGTCCAACCCAGACGCCGGTGACGATTTTATTGAGACGATAATCAATATAAAGCCGGGCCAGGCGCATATGCGCTTCCCGCTTTTGCTGATGCGCAGAGAGCCTGTCCGCCCGCACATAATCCTTTTGCGTCGCACAGACCTCATACGCCACCTGTTCCCCGTAATAACGGAAATACAGCCTGCCGTAATTGTTGCCCGCATGAAGCTGCTCTGCCTCAATATAATATTCAAACATACACACGCTGCCCATAAAATCCTCAGCGCGCAGACGCTTTTTCGACGGCACCAAAAAGGCGGCGTCCGACTCCACCGTGATATCGAGATAACCCCATTCGCTGCGCCTTAGCTCAAGCTGCTCTTTGCGGCTCGCAAGAATCCCCACAAACTCTGCATACTGCTTCTCCAGCGTGAGAAGCACCGGCTGCTTTTTGTCGCAGCCGATCAAAAATTCTTCGATTTTTTGCGCCGTGGCCGGTTCCCGGCACAGGCCGTCATATAAGAGCGCGATCCTGCTCTCTTCTCTCTGCAATATATTTTTAAAATTGGGAGAATAGAAAAGCCGCACGGCCTCGCGCATATCTTCTTTTGCCAGCCGGACGAAATCATGTAAACTGGCCACCTTGCCGACGCTCGTATCCGCGCATACGGAAACGACAGAGACGACAAAAGGGAGCGCATATTCTTCCTGATTCAATACGAAGTAAAACTCTCCTTTGACTACGTCCCCCACGGCAAGCCCGTTACTGTGAAACTGATAACGAACCACGGCGTGGCTGCCCTCGAGATGAGGGGTCAGACATTCCATGCGCCAGGAGGAGGTATGTACCAATCCCCGCATCGGCACATGGCCGGCGCCGGTCACGGTAAACTCTCCCGCATAATCCCTGACACCGCTTAGCACGATCTTAACGCATTGGGTCTGAAACGAAACCTCTGGCTTATGATATTCAAATTTTCCGACTGCAAGCTGCTGTATTGTTTTTCGCAAAATCTACACCTGCTTTTTCTTTTTTGGTAACAGCGCAGTCGCAGGCTGAACTGTTACCTTTTTTACTGCTTTTTTATCACTTCAGTTGATTTTTTGTAAGCAATAGTTATAATAAATTATAAACTAAAATGGAGGAGTAATCAATGATAAAACACAAAGACCATTTTCACGGCAGTGATTTGGAGACCATAGAACAAATTTACCATATCCGCAAGGAGGAGATCGTAAGCTTTTCCGCCAATGTCAACCCTCTGGGCGTCTCTCCCCTGCTGCGGGAGGCCCTCGCCGGACAGATCGACGCGATCACCACATACCCGGACCGCGAGTACACCTCTCTGCGCAAACGCATCGCGGCCTACTGTGACACCGACTACGAAAATGTGATCGTCGGCAACGGCTCCACGGAGCTGATCTCGCTTTTTATCCAGATCGAACATCCCAAAAAAGCGCTCGTGATCGGCCCCACCTACTCCGAGTACGAGCGCGAGATCGCACTCGGCGGCGGCAGCACGCTCTACTATCCGCTGCGCGAGGAGGACGACTTTCAACTGAACGTTTCGGACTTTCTGTCCAATTTGAATGAAAGTATTGACCTGTTAGTACTGTGCAATCCCAACAATCCCACTTCCTCCTGCATCAACAAAAGAGAAATGCGCCGGATTTTGGACGCCTGCAAGCAGTACGACATCTATGTGATGGTGGACGAGACCTATGTGGAATTTGCAGACAATCAAAAAGAGATCTCGGCGGTTTCCCTCTCCAACTATTACAACAATATCATCATCCTGCGCGGCACTTCCAAATTCTTCGCCGCGCCGGGCCTGCGCCTGGGCTACGCCATCACAGGAAATCGTGATTTAATTAAGTCCATCAACACGCGCAAAAACCCGTGGACCATCAATTCTCTCGCCGTGGTTGCCGGGGAGACCATGTTTGCGGACACCGCCTATATCAACGCCACAAAGGCGCTGATTTCCGCGGAGCGAGCGAGAATCTATGATGTATTTGCCGCTCACCCCGATTTTAAAGTGTACAAGCCCAACGGGAATTTCATGTTGGCCCACATATTAAATGACAATTTAACTTCAGGAGAACTCTTTGACCGGGCAATACGTCAGAAGATGATGATTCGCGACTGTTCCACCTTTCCATTTCTGGACAATAAATACATCCGCTTCTGCTTTATGTCAAAAGAAGACAATGACAGATTGATGCGATGTCTGCTCGGTTCATGACTTTTATAAAATTAACGCTTAACAAAAATCATAGTGGCTGCCCGCCGAGCGGGGATGCCGCCATACGGAAAACAGATACAGCGAACAGGGATGCTGCCGGTCGTCACGACCGCAGCATCCCTGTTTTTTGACCTTATTACCGCCTGGACAAGGCGACTACTCTCCGAAGCCCTCCGCAAACATTCCGGCAATTTCATCGAGCACCTCCTGCTCCATCTCGCCCTCACAGACGATCTCCACCTGTGTGCCGCACTTGATGCCGGCGGACATGATCTGCATCACCGCTTTGGCGTTTACCTCCCTGCCGTTTACATGCAGTGTCGTCTTGCACTCTTTGTGCGCCGCCGCTGCTTTTGCCAAAATCCCTGCCGGTCTCATGTGAAGTCCCTGCTCGTTTACCACTGTCACTGTTTTTGCTGCCATATCTGTTACCTCCTATATTTTTCTATGATAACGTTGATTCTTCTGGCTCACTGGTTTTTGTACCCTGCATTTACAGGAGCACAAACACTGGCATGAGCCTTTGATATTGTTAATTCTTGATTTTAATTTTCTTAAACACGGTGAGAAGCAACATCCCCACCAGGGAACCGACTGCCAGTGAAAGCAGATACATCGGCCAGTGCCCCACCACCGCAAATACAAAGATTCCTCCGTGCGGCGCCATCAGCGTACAGCCAAAGGTCATCGACAGTCCGCCTGCGACGGCCGCTCCGATCATACAGGCAGGTATCACCCGCAGCGGGTCTGAGGCTGCGTAGGGGATGGCTCCCTCGGTGATAAAGCTGAGTCCCATGATATAATTGACCGCGCCGTTCTTGCGCTCCTCCTCCGTCCAGCGGTCTTTAAAAAACGTGGTCGAGAGCGCAATCGCAATCGGAGGAACCATGCCGCCGATCATTACCGCCGCCATGATGTCGTAGTTGCCGGACGCGATGGCGGCAGAGCCAAACACATACGCCGCTTTGTTGAACGGGCCTCCCATATCCACCGACATCATCGCGCCAAGAATACAGCCGAGAACGATCTTGCTCTTGCCGCCCATACTGCTCAGGAAATCGGCCAGCCCTGTATTGATCATGCCCATAAACGGATTGACCGCGCACATGATCACCGCAATGATGGCAAGCCCCGCGAGAGGGTATATGAGCACCGGCTTGATTCCGTTTAAAGATTTTGGCATCTTGTCGCAGAGTTTTTCGATCATCAGCATAAGAAAACCGCCGACGAAACCTGCCAACAAGGCGCCGAGAAAGCCCGACGGCACTTCACCGCCGACATTGGCAAAGGTTGCGCCCGTCGTCGCCAAATAACCGCCCACCATGCCCACGAGAAAGCCCGGGCGGTCGGCGATGCTCTTGCCGATATATCCGGCCAGCACCGGTATCATAAAGTTGAACGCATAGCCGCCGATGGTCTTAAAAAACGCGGCCACCGCCGTGTGCGTGCCAAACCCCGCGTCCTGGGGCGCCCCCGCCATACTGTCAATCAAAAATGCCAGCGCGATAAAGATACCTCCTGCGACGGTGAACGGCAGCATATTGGAAACACCGTTCATCAGATGTTTATAGAGCTTTCTGCCAAAACTCTCGCCGTCCGCCGTATCTTCGGCCGCCTTTGCGCCTGTATGGTGATAGATGGGCGCGTCTTTTGCCGCGATCTTTTGAATCAGCTCCTGGGGAATCTTGATGCCGTCGGACACTTTTGTCTTGATCACCCGTTTGCCGTCAAATCTTGACATTTCCACACTCTTATCCGCCGCGACGATAATGCCGTCGCACGCGTCGATCTCCGCCTGTGTGAGTATGTTTTTGGCTCCGCCGGAGCCGTTCGTCTCCACCTTGATCGAAATACCGAGCTTCTCTCCCGCTTTCTCCAGCGCTTCCGCCGCCATGTAAGTGTGGGCGATACCGGTCGGACAGGCGGTCACTGCGAGAACGCGATAACCACAACTGGGCTTTGCCTCCACGCTCCCCTCTTCCGGGTATTTCTGCTTTTCCATATCATCAATAATCTGCAGGAAATCGTTTGCGCACTCTGCGGCAAGCAGCTTGGCGCGAAATTCCCCGTCCATCAGAATCGTCATCAAGCGTGACAACACTTCCAGATGTACGTCGCCGTCGTTCGGCGCCGCGATCATAAAAAGCAGGTTCGACGGTTCCTCATCCAGCGCTTCATAATCCACGCCGCCCGGAACCGTCATCGCCGCCAGCGACGGTTCCTTCACTGCCGCGCTCTTTGCATGCGGAATGGCAATCCCCTCGCCGACCGCGGTAGAGCCCATCTCCTCCCGCGCGAGAATCCCTTTTTTGTACGCGTCCAGATCGGCGATCTTCCCGCCCGCAGCCTGCAACTGCACCAGTTGATCGATCGCTTCCATTTTGCTCTTGGGAGCCGCACGCAGTGCAATACTTTCTTTGTTTAACAGGTCAACAATACGCATCCTTATCCCTCCATATCATATGATTATATGTTTCATTGATTTCCTTTGTCTTTCAGCTGCTTTAGCAGCTCTTCGATCGTCTCACGCCGCGCCAGACCGTCTGAAAATGCCGTCGCTCCCCCGGCCGCCGTGCCAAGCCTGAGCGCATATTCATAATCTCCGCTCTCTATGCCGGCCAGAAAACCCGCCACCATGGAATCTCCCGCGCCGACCGAATTTTTCACGCTTCCCTGACATGCGCCGCAGCTGTGCGTCTCTCCGTTTTCATCGAGCAGCAGCGCCCCGTCGCCCGCCATCGACACGAGCACGTTTTGCGCGCCCATCTCTTTAAGCTTTGCCGCATAGAACGCGATCTCCTCTTTCTCGTGAAGCGTCTCGCCAAACATCTCGCCGAGCTCATGATTGTTTGGCTTGATCAAAAAGGGCCGGTACGGCAGCACATGAAACAGCAGATCTTTTGTGGCATCCACCACGGCGCGTATGTTCTTACCGGACAGATGCTTTAGTATGTTCTCATAAATGTCGGCGGGCATGGAAGCCGGTATGCTCCCGGCGAGTACGATGATATCGCCGTCCTTTAGTCCGTCAAGCTTTAAAAACAGCTTTGAGAGCGCCTCCTCGCCGATCGCCGGCCCCTGGCCGTTTAACTCGGTCTCCTGCTCTGATTTGATCTTGATGTTAATTCTGGAAAAACCCTCGCTAAGCAAGACAAAATCCGTCTCAATCCCCTTGCGGGCTACCCCCCTCTCGATGGCGTCTCCCGTAAAGCCTGCCAGAAAGCCAAGCGCCCTGGACTTTATGCCGAGCTCGTGTAAAACAAGCGATACATTGATGCCCTTTCCGCCAAAATAGATCTCTTCCCGCTCCAGGCGGTTGACACTGCCCAGTTCCATGGCCCCCGTGTGCACGACATAGTCGATGGCAGGATTAAAAGTAACCGTATAAATCATTACAACACCTCCTTGATCGAAGTCTCCCTGTGATACTTTTTGTCCTCGAGTCTGTCCGTGATCACCTGCCCTCTGTCCAACTGTGCAAATGTCACCGCAGTAACTTTGTCAAACTTTGAATGATCCGCCAGCAGGTAGACTGCATGGCTGCGCCCGATCACCGTCTTTTTGACGCTGGCTTCCCTTGGGTCGGGCGTCGAAAACCCGCCGGTAGTCGAAATCCCGTTGACGCCGACAAAGCATTTGGTAAAATTGTAATTTTGCAGACTAAGCTGGCACTCTGCCCCGACGATCGCCTCCGTGGAAAGCTTCACCTCACCCGCCGGCAGATACACTTTAAATCCTCTCTGCGCCAGCTTTTTGGCATGTACAAAGGCGTTTGTCACAAACGTGATATCCTTCATCGGCATATAATCAATCATTTTCTCCGTCGTCGTCCCGGCATCGATAAACACGAACTCTCCATCGTCAATCAGCGACGCCGCATAGCGCGCGATCGCCTCTTTCTCTTCCTGAAAAAGCACGGACTTCTCTTCGATATTGCGCTCCACAACCGCAAAACTGTCGTCCAGCGCCATCGCGCCGCCCCGCACCTTTGTGAGCATCCCTTTCTCCGCCAGCACGCCAAGATCTCTGCGAATCGTTGACTCTGAGGTTTGAAGCAGCAGACACAGCTCGCCAAGCCCGACGCTTTTTTGTTTATTGACCGTCTCCAGAATCATGGCATATCTCTCCTCCGTCAGCATGTCACACCTCCTTATTGAATGATTTTGAAATGTTTTGATTGGTTATGATGGTATAATACCCGATATTTCCGCCAATTTCAATCATTTTCTTTCAATTTCTTTCAGAAAATATCATTTTTGTCCATTTTCACATTTTATGTGGGCTGTTTTTGTACATAATCTCCAAACAAAGCGCCCCTATGATGCACAAAGAAAGACTGCGCATGAAACGAAAAGCATGCCAAAAGCGTAGTTTTCAAACGAAAATTACGCTTAGGTATGCCTCTTCGATGCGACAGTCTTTTTGCGTCACTCTTATATGCGATAACAGCGGCAGGCGGCGCCGCGCCGTTACGCTTGTCTTTTATTTGCTCAAATACTCGTCAATGCCTTTTGCCGCCGCTTTCCCCGCTCCCATAGCAAGAATAACGGTAGCTGCGCCCGTCACGGCGTCCCCTCCGGCGTAGACGCCGGCTTTTGAGGTCGCGCCGGTCTCCTCCGCGGCCACGATACATTTTCTGCGGTTGGTGTCAAGCCCCTTTGTCGTGGAAGAAATCAAGGGATTTGGCGACGTTCCCAGGGACATGATCACGGTGTCGGCCTCGATCTCATACTCGGACCCCGGAATCTCCACCGGACTTCTCCTGCCCGATTCGTCCGGCTCGCCGAGCTCCATCTTAATCACCCGGACGCCGCGCACAGAACCGCTCTCATCGACGAGAATTTCCACCGGATTCTGCAGCAAGTCAAAGATAATCCCCTCTTCTTTCGCGTGGTGTACCTCCTCCACACGCGCCGGGAGCTCCGCCTCGCTGCGGCGGTATACGATATGCACTTCGGCGCCAAGGCGCTTGGCCGTCCTTGCGGCATCCATAGCGACATTGCCGCCGCCGACCACAACCACTTTCTTACCGGTGCGGACCGGCGTATCATACCCGTCCAGGTACGCCTTCATCAGATTCGTTCTGGTCAAAAACTCATTGGCGGAAAATACGCCGAGCGCCTGTTCGCCCGGTATTCCCATAAACTTGGGAAGTCCGGCGCCGGAACCGATGAACACGGCCTCAAAGCCCTCCTGCTCCATCAGCTCATCGATCGTCACGGATTTGCCGATCACGACGTTGGTCTCGATCTTAACGCCCAGGGATTTTACATTCTCCACCTCGGCCGCGACCACCTCCTGCTTGGGAAGACGGAACTCCGGTATCCCGTAGCTTAAAACACCTCCGGCTTCGTGCAGCGCCTCAAAGATCGTGACGTCATACCCCATCTTTGCCAGATCACCGGCACAGGTAAGCCCCGCCGGGCCCGAACCGATCACCGCCACCTTGTGTCCGTTTAACGCCTGCGCTTTGTTGGGCTTGATTCCGTTCTCTCTCGCCCAGTCCGCCGCAAAACGCTCCAATTTGCCGATGGCCACCGGCTCGCTCTTGACGCCGCGGATGCATTTGCCCTCACACTGGCTTTCCTGCGGACAGACACGGCCGCAGACTGCCGGCAGCGCGCTCGACTGACTGATTACCTGATATGCCTCCTCGAAATTGCCCTCTTTCACCTGTGCGATAAACGCCGGAATATCGATCGCTACCGGACAGCCTTTGACACACTGCGCATTTTTACAGTTCAGACAGCGGGCAGCCTCGGCCTGCGCCTCCTTCTCGTTATATCCCAAACATACTTCCTCAAAGTTCGCCGCGCGGACTTTTGCGTCCTGCTCGCGAACCGGTACTCTTGTATTTGCGTCCATTTGCCTATCCTCCATTCTATCGTCGCATACCTATGCTTCACAGTTGCCGCAGCCGCCGTGGTGCGTATCGCCCTCGGTCAGCGCCAGCATCGCTCTTCCCTCTTCCGTCTTATACTGCGCCTGTCTCTTCATCGCCTGGTCAAAATCCACCAGATGCCCGTCAAATTCCGGCCCGTCCACACAGGCAAACTTCACTTCGTTTCCTACCATCAGACGGCAGGCGCCACACATCCCCGTTCCGTCCACCATGATCGGATTCATGGAGACAATCGTGGGAATTCCCAGCTCTTTGGTCAGCTTGCAGACAAATTTCATCATAATCATCGGCCCGATCGCCACGCAGTGATCATAGCGGACTCCCTGGTCATACAATGCCTGAAGCTGATTCGTACCCATACCGTGGAAACCGTATGAACCGTCGTCTGTCGTCACATAGAGGTTCGCGGCAACTTTGCGCATCTCCTCCACCAGAATCAGCAGGTCTTTTGTCTTTGAGCCCATGATCACGTCACAGTCCACACCGTGCTCGTGCAGCCATTTTACCTGCGGATACACCGGCGCCGTGCCCACGCCCCCGGCGATAAACACGATCTTTTTTTTCTTGAGTTCTTCGATATCCTTATGTACGAAGTCAGAGGGACAGCCGAGCGGTCCCACAAAATCGGCAAAGGCATCTCCAACGTTTAAATCGATCATGCGCTGCGTCGACGCTCCCACACTCTGAAACACGATGGTGATCGTGCCCTGCGCGCGGTCGTAATCGCAGATCGTCAGCGGAATACGCTCCCCGATCTCGTCGATTTTTACGATCACAAACTGTCCCGGCTCGCAGTACTGCGCTACGCGGGGCGCCTTGACATCCATAAGAAAAATCTTATCTGCCAGCTTTTCCTTTTTCACGATTGGATACATATGTCTTCCTCCTCTATCTTACTTCTGTCATCCGCCGTAAGACCTAAAATGACAAAATTACCGACATTTTTACATACTTTATTATAATAAAGGAAAAGACATCAAATTTCAATGTCTTTTCCTCTTGTACTGCAAAAAAAGCAAACTGTTATTTTTGCGCCTTGGAAAACAAGATTCTGTCATTATCGAGCTGTTTTCCCGCCTGTTTTGCAAATTGCTCCAGCAAATCGTCCACCGTCATGTCCGCCCTCTGCTCTCCCCGAACGTCAAAGACAATCGTTCCGGCGTCCATCATCAGCGTCCTGTTTCCCAGCTCCAACGCCTGATGCATGTTGTGCGTCACCATCAGGCAGGTGATTTTTCGCTCCGCCACGATATCTTTTGTCAGCTTTAACACTTTTTCGGCCGTCGCCGGGTCTAACGCCGCCGTGTGCTCGTCGAGTAGCAGGATTTTCGGCGTCACCATGGTGGCCATCAACAGTGTGAGCGCCTGCCGCTGTCCACCCGAGAGCAGCCCGACCGGCTGTCTCATTCTGTCCTCAAGCCCCATATCAAGCAGCGCCAGATTTTCCCGAAATTTCTTTTTGTCGGCCGCATTGATTCTGCTGAAAAAGGCATGGCTCGATGTTTTCGCGCGCAGATAGGCGAGCGCCATATTCTCCTCGATGGTCATATGCGGCGCCGTGCCCTTTAGCGGGTCCTGAAACAGATGACCGATCGTCTTGCTGCGCAGATATTCTTTTTTATAGGTAATGTCCTCCCCGTCTAAAACAATCAAGCCCCGGTCAATGTAAAACGCACCGGTGATGGCGTTAAACAGGGTGGATTTCCCGGCGCCGTTGCTTCCCACGATCGTCGCGAAATCGCCGGCCGCCAGTTCCAGATTCAATCCCTTGAGCGCACACTTTTCATTGACCGTGCCGGGATGGAATGTTTTGGTGATGTTCTTCATAATCAGCATGACCGACCGCCTCCGTCCTCTGTTGACTGCTCTGTGTTCATCTCACTTAAGTACACCTGATTCTGCGCCCTCGCGGCCTTTCTCTGCCGCACAAAGACAGCCTGGCGCTTAAGGTAAGGCAGCGCAATCGCGATCGCCACGATTAAGGCCGAAACCAGCTTTAAACACTCCGCCGGGACGTTTAAGCGCAGCGCGATGGCGACGATAAAGCGGTACAGGCAGCTTCCCAAGACCACGCCGGCCACACGCTTTAACATACTGCCCCTGCCGATGATCGACTCGCCGATAATCAGACTGGCTAAGGCAATGGTCACCATGCCGGTACCCAGATTGATATCACAGGACTTCTGATACTGCGCCAGAATACCGCCGGAGAGCGCCGTCATGGCGTTAGCCACGCAAAGGCCGATCGTGACCATCAGGCCGGTGTTGATACTGCTCGCCCGCACCATATCCGGGTTATCGCCGGTGGCGCGAATGGAAAGCCCGATTCTGGTGTTCAAAAACAGGGACAGTAACAAGCCGACCGCCGCCACGATCAAAATCACGACAATGAGCTTATACCAGGTGCCGCCGATATGCTCTTTGGCCCATGTAAACATGGTATCGCTGGCAAAAAGATTGATATTGGAGGCAAACCCCATGGCGGCGATATTGATCGTGTAGAGCCCGGTATTGACAATAATTCCCGCAAGAATTGATTCAATGCCAAGCTTTGTCTGCAAGAATGACGTCACAAACCCGGAGCAGACCCCGGCAGCCATGGCCGCAAACAGCGCCAGAATCGGATGCCCCGCTAACGTCACGGCCGCGCAGACCGCACAGCCCAGCGTAAAGCAGCCGTCCGTGGACAGATCTGCAATGTTGAGCAGTGAAAACGAAACAAAGAGTGCCAATGCCACCAGCGCATAGATACATCCCAGTTCGAGCGCGCTCTGGACAATGGAAAGTGTTATGATTGATCCCATATAATCTTCCTTTTTTGCTGTCTATACACAGCCCGTATCTTATTCAAACTCCTCCGCGGTCGTTACCTCCACCAGGTCAGAGCCAAATTCCTTTAATACCGTATAGTCGAGACCAAGCGCTGCCGCCGTCTCGGTATTTACCGTGATAATGCCGTCCGAGAGCGTCTGCACCGCCGTCTCGCCGGGCTTTGCGCCGTTGACTAATATATCGACCGCCATGTCGGCCGTCGCGGTGCCAAGGTTGGTGTAATTGACGCCGTAGCCCAAAAAGGCGCCGTTGAGCGCGAATGAATCCGCTCCGGTATAGTGCGGAATCCCCGCGTCCGTAAACTTCTCGAAAATCGCAAGCTCCGCCGTCATAATCGTGTTATCCTGCGGGGTAAAGACGGCGTCCACGCCCTCCGCCACCAGCGCATCCGCAGCAGCGGATACCTCCGCGGTCGTCGTACCCGTCTTCTCTACATAGGCAAGACCGTTCGCCTCGCAGTAGCTGATGGCGTCCGCGATCGAGGCCGTGGAGGAAGGCTGGCTCTTATCGTACAGTAAACCGATCTTCTTTGCCTGCGGGTTTGCCGTCACAATCAGATTCATGATCGCCGGCGTGTCAATCGCATCGGATGTACCGGTGATATTGGCCCCGGGCGCATCGTTGCTGGCCACAAGCCCCGCTCCCACAGGGTCTGAGACAGCGGAAAAGACAACCGGAATCTGGTTATCCTCCGTAGCCGCCTGCATAATCATCGCCGCCGGCGTCGCAATCGGGATAATGACATCCACCTTTTCCGCCACCAGATCTGCCGCAATCTGGTTTAATGTGGAGGAATCCGCCTGGCCGTTATGGGTGTACCCGGCAAAATCAAACGTCACGCCAAGCTCCTCTCCCTTGGCGGAAAGCTCCGCCTCGATCGCCGCCTCGATTTGATTGAGCGAAGCGTCATCCACATACTGCACAATCCCCACCTTATACGTCGTTTTGTCGCCGTCCGCAGTGTCCTCCTTGGCGCCGCAGCCGCCAAGCATCACTGCCGCCATCGCCGCAGTCAATAAAAGTGCCGTTAATTTCTTTTTCATAATCATCACAATTCCTTTCTGTCTCCTGCAAATGTGCAGGAAAATAAATCTTCGTTCACCAGTTCGCCACACTATCTTGTATGAAATTGTATCCTTTTCTGGCCTTTATCAGGATTAAGAAAAGTACACCAGTTCGTCCTCCGGTTTCTCCGCCGCTTCGATCGATACCGGATAGAGCACCGGCCCTTTGCCTTTGTATTCCTTGGCAAATTCCAGGCGCACCTCCGCGGTGATCTTAATCCACGACTTATGGGGAAGCTCTTCCTCCTTATCATACTTGCATTTAAACCCGATAAAGGTAATGTCATCGACACAGCAGGTCATAGCGAACCGCCCCGGCACAAAGATGCCTTTTTTCAACTTATCAGGATTATACACCAGCGCCAAAAAGCTGACCTTTTTGCCGACATAATTTTTAGGGTTTTCCATACAGTCCATATACCAGATGCCATAATCCGCATCGGTTATCAAAAGGTCATCCCCCGAAATGTCAAACGGCAGTTCCTCCGGCCTCTCATCGATCGTGCCGTCCGCGCGCTCATAGACAATCTGGGCTTTGCGGTTCTGCGCCTTGATGTTGCGCCGGATTTTGCCCTTGTCGGTGCCGTCGTCACAGCGATTGACGATCACCACATCCGCCTCAAACAGTTGTTCCATGATCAACGTGCGCATATTGGCGAGGTACATGTCAAACGTGGTGGCATCCACGGTGGCAAGCGCCTGGACAAGAATCCATCCCTTCGGCAGCGACGTCTCCATAATCGCATCCATGCCCCACGTCCCGTTATATTCGATAAACACCTGATCGGGCAGGTAGTCAGCCGCAGCCTGCTTTAACAGATCCGCCGTCAGATCTTCTTCGTTTTCCACCATCAAAAGCTCGGCGCCGGCTTCCTTTAGCTCCGCCTCACTGTACTCTGTTTCACCGTCCTCACAGCAGATGATCAGTGTCTTTCCCTGTTGGGAAAATCCCTGGTCAAGAAGCGTGTCTTTAATCAGACTGGTCTTTCCGCTGTCCATAAATCCGGTAAAAAGATATACGGGTATCTCCTGCATATATACCTCCAATCCAACGTGCCGCCGCAGGCGGCACATACAATACTCAGAAATTTTACGCGATTCCAAACAACTCTTCTAATCTGTGCTCGTCGATATCCGTTCCGATGACGCACAGACGCCCGGTATAATCCGGCTCTCCCTCGCGCAGCTCGTATTCTCCGGGAACCATGTCAAAATAAATCCACGAGCCGTTTACATCCTCCACCATGCCTTTGGCGCGCAGAATCGTGCCGTAATCGTCGGATTCGCAGAATGTCTTTAAGATATCCTCGATCTGCCCGCGCTCAAACTTGTGCGGCGTCTCTTTGCCCCAGCTGGTAAACACATCATCCGCGTGGTGATGATGGTGTTCGTGATCGTGACAGCCGCAGGTGCAGTTCTCGCCGTGTTCATGGTGGTGCTCATGCTCTTCATGGCCGTGCTCATGTGCTTCGTCATGCCCGTGCTCTCCATGATGCTCGTGCTCTTCATGGCCGTGCTCGTGCTCTTCGTCATGACCGTGCTCTCCATGGCCGTGCTCATGCTCTTCGTGGCTATGCTCATGCTCGTGCCCTTCATGGCCATGCTCATGCCTTTCGTCATGCTCATGCCCTCCATGGCCGTGCTCGTGCCCTTCGTGGCTATGCTCATGCTCGTGTTCTCCATGCTCATGCCCTTCATGGCTATGCTCATGCTCGTGTTCTCCGTGCTCTTCATGGCCATGCTCGTGCCCTTCTTCCCCGTGGCCGTGTTCATGCTCCTCATGCGCATGGTGATGCTCATGCGCGTGAAGCTCCGCCTCTTCTTTGGCATGCTGCTCTGCCATCAGTTTCATCTCCAGAGAGTCCTGCCCCTCCACAACTTTTAGAATCTGTTCGCCCTTGATCTCCTCCCAAGGGGTCGTGATGATGGCGGCCTTGCCGTTTAACGCCTGAATCTGTTTGACGCAGAGCTCTAACTGCTCCGGCGTCGCTTTCTGCGAACGGCTCAAAACGACGGTCGTCGCGTATGCAATCTGGTTGTTAAAAAATTCGCCAAACGCCTTCATCTGTTTGCCGGCTTTCAGCGCGTTCACCACCGTAATCAGACCGTTTAACTTTACGTCCTCCTCTTTCTCCACATCAATGACGGACTTCATGACGTCGGAGAGCTTGCCCACGCCCGACGGCTCGATCAAAATGCGGTCAGGATGGAACTTGCCAATGACTTCATGCAGATTCTTTCCAAAATCGCCTACCAGCGAACAGCAGATACAGCCGGAATTCATCTCCGTAATCTCAATGCCCGCATCTTTTAAGAAACCGCCGTCAATTCCCACTTCTCCGAACTCGTTTTCGATCAGGACAATTTTTTCTCCCTGAAAGACTTCTTCGATCATTTTCTTAATAAATGTAGTTTTCCCTGCTCCCAAAAAACCGGAGATAATATCAATTTTCGTCATACTCCCTCTCATTCCGCCGCACAAGCGGCATTTTAATCCATGACATGTTCTGCGCCGTCTCCCCGCAACGCACAAATATTTTTGCCAATTATCTATTGTACTCCTAAATCATTCGTTTTGCAAATAGTCTTTTACTTGTATCACTGTTACTGTAACTATTCAGCCTTCGGCTTCATAGTTAC
>CANONN010000028.1 GCA_947567625.1 uncultured Roseburia sp.
TAGACTGCAAAAGTTTGAAAAGAGTGGATATTCCCGATAGTGTGACAAAGATAAATAAGGGGGCATTTTATGAATGTGATTCCTTGACAGAAGCCATCATTCCAGACAGTGTTATATCTATAGGTAATGATACATTCAGCGGCTGTACCAGTTTACAAAAGGTACACATTCCAAACATCCAGAAAAGCATAGTTCAAAATATGTTTTACAATTGTACCGGCCTGTCTGAAATCAATCTGCCAGATACATTGACAGAGATCAGTAACAGTGCCTTTTACAACTGTGATGCACTCACTGAATTACAGTTGCCAGCACAATTACAAAAGATCGGCGCGAACGCCTTTTACGATTGTGACGCACTCACAAAAGTAACCATGCCAGGCACCGTCATCAGTTTGGGAGATCATGCTTTTTACCACTGTGATACATTGGCGGAAGTCTCACTCGGAAGCGGCCTTACCTCCCTGCCTGACTATGTGTTTGCGCAGTGTCCCGCACTGACAAAGATTGTTTTGCCATACCGAATGACAAAGTTAAACGACAATGCCTTTAACGCCTGCGTGGGCCTGGTGGAGGTTACAATGCCAAAAAGTCTGGCATCTATTGGCAGCCAGACATTTTCCTATCCGGGCAAGATGACGATTTACGGTATAGGCGGTACCTATGCGGAAACTTACGCCAAGGAAAACGGTATTACATTTGTAAACCGCGAAGTAAATGCGCAGAGCGCAGCATTGAACCTGACAGAGCTAAGACTCGGAAAAGGCCACAGCAGGCAGTTATTTTTGACAGCGTCGCCGGAGGAGTTCACAGATGAAGTATCGTGGAAATCAGGTGACACCGGCATTGCGACGGTGGCGGGGGACGGGACGGTTAAGGCTGTTGCCTGCGGCACGACAATCATTAAAGTAAATGTTGGCAACGCATCGGCAAGCTGTAATGTGACGGTGTACCAGCCGGTGACGAGTATTCGTTTGAGTAAGTCCTCCGCAGAGCTGGCGGCGGGAGATACGCTGGAGTTGACGGCCACCGTCAATCCAAAAGATGCCACAAATAAGGAGTATCGCTGGAGCAGTTCGGATTCGGCCGTGGCGAGTGTCAGCGAGAGTGGATTGGTGACGGCGCTTGCGAAAGGGGAGGCAACGATTACGGCGACGGCGGCGGATGGAAGCGGGGTGACGGCAAGCTGTACGGTCAATGTGACGACACAGCTGGTGAAGGTGACAGACGTCAGAGATTTGCAGAGCCCGCACCCGTATGAGAATAATTGTTCTGATTCCTGGTTCTATACGCTTCCCGGTGCGGCAGGACTTAGCGTCGTATTTGATGAAAAGACGGAGATGGAGGGCGGGTTTGATTATATTCATCTTTACGGGAAAAACAATAAACTGGTCGGAACCTATACCGGAAAAGGGCTTGCCGGAAAAATGGTTTATGTGGCCGGAGATACGGTGCGGATTAAATTGGAGACCGATCAGGGCGGTAATGCCTATGGATTTGCAGTGAAATCTGTGACAGAGGCTTCCGGCATGCAGACGCCGGAGAGCGAAAAAATTGATACGCAGGGAACGGAGAAACCGGGTGTTCTAAATAGTGAGACTTCCAGTTCGCAGGCATCCAATACGGAAAATGCCGGAACATCGAATCCCGGTACGTCCGGCTCGCAGGTACAAGACAGTGAAAATCCCGGTACGCCGGATACGCAGAAACCGGCGCAAAAGCCTGTGAAAAAACCGTCCGTTTCCAAGGTAAAGTCGTTCCAGATCAAGCCAGGGAAAAAGAAACTGGCGATGTCCTGGAAGAAGATTTCCGGTGCAGCAGGATACCAATTGCAGGTCAGCACGAAGAAGAATTTTATAGGGGCAAAGACTATTTCCATATCCAAATCAAAGAAGACTTATACGAAGAATGGATTGAAAGCGAAGCGTAAGTATTATGTGCGTATCAGGGCTTATAAGACTTATAAGGATGCGAAAGGGAGGTCGCAGAAGGCTTACGGGAAATGGGCGACAGGGAATAAGAAAACGAAGTAGTGTTTGAGAGAAAAAATGAAAAAGGCTCCTATTCATGGTACGAAAAAGGAAATTATAAGGTAACGCTTGCGGCGGGAACGTATTATATCAGCGTAGAGGGGCTGTCTACCGATTCTACCGGATATTACGGTATTTCCTGGAAATAAAGGGAAAATGCCAAGCCTTACGGCACATAAGGGTTGGTGTGTCTGCCAGAATAGGAAACGTTAAATTTGGGAGCCGTTGCTTTTGGTGTGGGGGACTGCCGGGGGAGAGGTACAATATGAGTAATATTGAAAGTAGGAAAGGTGAATCAATGGAAAGTAGAAGGAAAATGAGAAAAAATATGTTTCAAAGAATAATTGCAAGTTTCATGGCTTGTATGCTTCTTATCGGGACAGTGACAATGCCGGTAAATGCCTATGATACGTCTGCGGTTTCAGCCGGCGCCAATATGTCTGCGGATTACACGCAGGCTGGGGATATTGTCGAGCCGTTACAGAGTGAATGGTCCATAAAGGGGACGAATTCGTTTGGGAATTTGTTGCTGGACGAGATAATCCAGGAAAATGCATCATTACAGGAAAACAGTGGGTACAACATTTTTTCTGTTGAAATGGACGGTCAGTCGGCAAATGTTACTTTTGAGACGGCAGAAGATGCAGAGCTGGTTGTCGCTATTTATGACGAGACGGGTGTAAAGCTGCTTGTGACGGCGGATAAAGATGTTAAGGCTGGCGATATGCAAGCAACGGTCATGGTAGAAACAGAGGACATGCCAAAGTATTTTTATCTGCGGGGATTTTTGATTGAACCGGAAACGATGCGCCCACTTTGCGCCGCTTACGAGTCGCCGATGTATACAGAAGAGATGCAGCAGTTCCTGAAAAAAAGCACGGCAGATTTTGAGACGGAAAAAGTATTGAATCTGGACGAAAATGAAAAAGATAATTTTGCGGTATACAGTGACGATACGATATTGATTCCCCAGGAAGACGGCGTCAATGAAGTGAAACAGGCGGATGATGAAAAGCAGGTTTATGTGATAGAGAACGCAGATGAGACGATTTTATCTTTAATGCCGGGAGATATTTTTTCGTATCCTTATGAAGATGGGGAACTGCTGATTGTAAAAGTTGCAAATATAACCGTTGATGGGACAACGGCGACTATTACAGGAGCGGAGGCATCAATGGAGGAGGTTTTTGACTATGTAAAAATTGATACAGATGCGGGAGCAAAGGACGCAGACATTGATGCGTCTGGTCTGGAAGACGGCGTTACATATGAGGGAGTGATAGAAATCGATACTTCCGAACCAAAAGAAGAAAACAGGGATGCTTCGGAGGATATAGAAGTGGAATCGGATATGCACGGCGCGCTTGTGGACAAAGAGGACAGCATGTCGACTGCGTTATCCATAAACCTTTTTAAGAATAAAGATGAGGATATTTCCGGAACTCTGGATTTTTCTTTGAAAAGTTCGATAAAGGTATATATTTCGTGGAATTACCAGTATTTAGAGATCATACCATTGGAATACTCAATGAAGCTGAGTATAGAATTATCGGAAAAACTGCCTTTAAAAGAAATAGCGCTGCCGGGCATCACGGTCAGCCCCATTGCGGGGGTGTATATTGAGGTGACGCCTAAATTTGTGGTTGAGGCGAGCGCCAAAATGAGCCTGAGCGGAACCTTGTATGGTACGGTTGGTTTTTCGGTATCGAGTGACGACGGTTTTAAAAATCTGTCGACAACGCCCAAATTTAAGACGGAGATGAAAGGGGAACTATCTGTATTTATCGGTATTGCCATAGAGCCCAAAATCTGTATTATCAGTGAGAAGATTGCATCGGCGAAAGTGAAAGCGACCGTTGGTGCAGAAATAAAAGCGGAGCAGGTCATCAAAAAGCCGTCGGAGTCTGTCGTCCATACATGCGGGAATTGTTGGGCTGGGGAAATTAACGGGAAGGCAGAGGCAAAGTTTGAGGCGTCGATTCTTAAATTAAAGCGGCTCACATTTAAAAAGTCATGGAGCAAGACGGTGAAGCTATTTGATTTTTACTATTCTGTCGATTACGGTGAATTTGCGTTTACAAAATGTCCGCATTGTATGTATCTGATTACTGTAAATTTGACGGATGGGGATAAAAGCAACGGTCATGGAGTTGAAAATGCAAGGGTGACGGCTCCGTTCTATGTGAATCACAATGAAAGGACCGAAGCTGAAATAAAAAGGGATGATCTGGTACAAACAGATATGATTACAACAGATGAGAATGGAAAAGCGCATGGTTATCTTCCGGCGGGGACATATACGTTGGAATTGTCTGCCGACGGCTATAAACCAGCACAGAAAAAAATTACGATTACCGATGCCGGAAAAGAAGTGTTGGTGAGAATGGAATACGGCGGAAAAAAGGCGAGGGAGCTTTATTGTCTGGGCGACAGGAGCGCGGCGATTGCCGAGGACGGAAGCCTGTATACTTGGGGATCAAATTATAGGGGAAGATTGGGGAACGGAACGACAGAGGATAGCCTGACACCGGTAAAAATACTGGACAATGTGGTAAGTTATTATGGAAACGCGGCGATTACGGGAGATGGAAGTCTGTATATGTGGGGAGAAAATAAATATGGTCAGGTTGGAAACGGAACGACGCAAGACTGTCTTGAACCGGTAAAGGTGTTGGACAATGTGGCAGAGTTCCAGGATATTAATCATGGTGCGAGTGCAGCGGTTACGAAAGATGGGAGCCTGTATACCTGGGGATCAAATGATTATTGGGGAATACTGGGGAATGGGACGACAGAAAACAGCTTGGTACCGGTAAAGATATTGGATCATGTTGCTTATATGAGCTGGGAGTACAATTTTGCCGGGGCGGTTACGAAAGATGGAAGCCTATATATGTGGGGGAGTAATTTTGATGGGCAGCTTGGAAACGGAACAACGCAAAACACACTAGAGCCGGTAAAAGTAATGGATCGTGTTGTTTCTATCAGTAGCAGTGATTGGTCAAATGTCTGTGCAGCGGTTACTGAGAATGGAAGTTTGTATATGTGGGGAAATAATCGGTATGGGCAGTTGGGAAACGGTACGAAAATAAACAGCAACAGACCAGTGAAAATTATGGATAATGTTAGATATGTAGATGCAATTGGGCATTATACAGTCGCAATTACAAAAAATGGCGATTTATATGTGTGGGGTCAGACCAGTAGTGGTAATACAGGTATTAACATCAATATAGAAGAGGTTCTAAACCCGACGAAAGTTCTTGGCAATGTTAATAATGTACTGATCAATGCAAGCGCTAGTAGTGGAAGTGGCGCTATTACCCAAAATGGAGAATTATATGTATGGGGATATGATACAGTGGGGAATCCGGTCAAAATTCCTTTGAACAATGTTGTTTCTTATAACAGGGGAGTGGCAGGAGAACCGATCGCCATTACTGGAGAAGGCGGTTTGTATATGTGGGGGTCGTACACTATAAACGAGGATGAGGACTTGTGGTTTGTATCATTGAATGAAGAGGATGTGGTCGATATCTCCGATACCATGCTTGCGGAAGGCAGATATATTGTAAACAGCAATAAACCGGTTAAAATGCTGGACAATGTTGAACCTGCAGGTTTGATGGGCGGATGGAGTGATACAAGTGTGCTTACTAGAGATGGAGATTACTATACATGGGGATTTAACTGGGCAGGTGAAGTGGGTGACGGAACAACGGTAAACAGTGCCGTGTTGAAACGAGTATTAAAAAATGTAAAAACAGCGTGCAGTTGTGAGATTGAAAGCCCAGGAGGCAGGGTAGAACACTACAGAGGTGCCATTACCAACGATGGAAGCCTATATATGTGGGGAGCCAATTATAACGGGCAGCTTGGAATTGGTACGAAAGAAAACAGTCTGGTTCCGGCCAGAGTATTTCTGCCAGACGACAGGGTGGTTGCCGGACTGTCTGGCGAAGACAGCAGGTTTTCTGAAATTGATATACCGAAGATATCTTATTTAAAAGCGGAGACTGTCAGCACAGAGGAAAACTCTTCCGTGCGGAAGGTAAATTTTACAGAGCTTATACCAGAGAAAATCTATAATTATTATGTGATGAAAGAAAAGACGGCAGAGCAGCCGTTAGCAAATGAAAATCTGCTTTTTATCGGGCAGTCTGTGTCAGATGTTGCTGGAAATATGAGCGTTACTTTAGAACCAAGGGAGGAGTATGAGGAGGCGGAAATTTTTGCCGTAAGCATGGAGAAAAAGGAGCTGTCGGGTGCAGACGTAACAATACCAGATATGACCTATACCGGAAGAGAGCAGATTGTCCATCCAATCGTTACCTTTGGGGATACAGAGCTTAACGAGGGAGTGGATTATGAACTGACAGGCGGATTTCGTGCTACGGATATTGAAAGTTATACGGTTCTCATTTCAGGGATAGGGTTGTATCAGGGACAGATTGCGGCAAATTATAAAATCGTGAATGAAAAGAAACCGTCTGATGATGGTACACAGACTGAACCAGCCGAGACGCCAGGAACGGAACAAACGTCTGCACCGGAAACCGAGACAACCGACACACAGGAACCCAATACAGGAAATCCCGGTGCGTCGAATCCTGGCACGTCCGGATCGCAGGTACAAAACAGTGAAAATCCTGGCAAACCCGGTACACAGAAACCAACGCAAAAACCAGTGAAAAAGCCCTCCGTTGCCAAGGTAAAATCATTTAAAATAAAACCAGGCAAAAAGAAGCTGGCGATGTCCTGGAAGAAACTTTCCGGTGTGGCGGGATACCAGTTGCAAGTCAGCACGAAGAAAAACTTTAAGGGTGCAAAGACAATCTCTCTGTCCAAGTCAAAAAAAGCTTATACGAAAAAAGGGCTGAAGGCGAAGCGTAAGTATTATGTGCGCATCCGCGCCTATAAGACCTATCGGAACGCAAAGGGAAAGACGCAGAAAGTATATGGAAAATGGGTGACGGGGAGTAAAAAGACAAAGTAAGGATGTCAGAATTAGCGGTAAGCAAACTCATAATGCCAGGCCTGTCTGCAAACAGGCTTGGCGCGTATGAATCAGAGCCTGTCAGAACTTAAGCGCCGGTTCTTCTTAATCTGCTCGTGGTAGAAAAAGTTGACAATGATCGGCGGGGCGTCAAATGCCCGTGACATGCTGTCGTCATTGGTGACATAATCAAGTCCCAATGACGCGGCAAAGTCCTTTAATTCCGCGTCAAGCGCCATCCAGTAGCCGCGGTTTTTGTCCTGGTAGATTTCGCGGTAGAGCGGCAGGTGCTGTGGGTAGTTCTGCTGTATATAATCCATGATTACGGTTTTATAGCCGCCGCGCAGGTTCAGATTTTCCAGCCAGATATAGTTACACTGTGCTTTCACCTTGCCAATAATCCCTTTTACGTCCGTGATACCGGGGAAAATCGGAGAGATAAAGCAGGCTGTGCGCACACCCGCAAGATAAAATGCTTTCATAGCGGCAAGCCGCCGCGCGATGGAAACGGCGCAATCCATATCTTCGCGAAAACTTTCGTCCAGCGTATTGATGGACCAGGAAACGCGCGCGTTTGGAAAAGTCCTGATTAAATCGAGGTCGCGCAGGATTAAATCTGACTTTGTGGAAATATTGAGCCTGACGCCGCTGTCCTTTAGCTGTAAAAGTAAGGCTCGTGTGCGTTCATATTGTTCTTCCTGGGGATTGTAGGGGTCTGTGACAGAACCGATAAACAGCTCTTTTCCCGCATATTTTCCTGGATTTTTGATATCGTTCCAGAGTTTGACATCTAAAAAGGTTCCCCACTTCTCCGAGTGGCCCGTAAACCTTTTCATAAAAGAAGCATAGCAGTATTTGCAGGCGTGGGTGCATCCGACATACGGATTGGCGGAGTATTCACACACGGGGAGGTTTGATTTCGATAAAATATTTTTAGTCTCAATGATCTGTATGATAGGTTCTTTCATAAACTTTGTCTCCTTATGGTAATAAGTTCTTAAGATTTTCCGTTATACTGTTTCGTTCTTAAAAGATAAAAATCCAAATAATTTATTTATTATATAGCAGAGCGGCCGCATTTTCAAGAGTGAGGCCGCAGGCTGAACTGTTACAAGAATTTTGGTTTGTTGCGGGCTGAACATTGATAAAGTGTAAATAATAATGATTGACAAAAGCATAAATAATAAATAGAATGATTATAAAGAGCAAACACGAGCGAAAAGTGTTTGCAAAGAGAAATGACAGGAGGAGATCATGAAGAAAAAATTAATAGCAATAGCAATGGTTTTTGCCTTATTTTTATCGGGGATAATCTGGCAGCCGGATTCGGTTCGGGCGGCCGGGTGGCTGGATTATGTGCAGGAGTTGACGCTTGGAAACGCTGTTACGGGGTCTATGAAATCAGGGGATTTTTATAGTGATGATGATATTTGGCATATATACAAATTTACAATGCCGGAAAATGGACTATTGTCGGTATATCTGGAGACAGAATCGAAGACTTATTTTACTGGTACATTAATGCAGCTGTGTTCTGTGTCAAATGTAGATTATGAAATTTGGCGTGACAAACCTTCGTATGATTATAGCGCCGCGCGTGCGATTTATTATAGTTCAACAGAAATTTCACTGAATCGGGGAGAGTATTATTTCATATTCAGAAAATTTAAATATCAAATTGATACCCCCTATTACCTGACATTAAGCTGCCGACAGCCAAACATCAACATCGCATCCATCACGCTTGATAAAACAAAAATGACGCTCCAACCTGGCGAATCGCGTGCCCTCCATGCTTCTGTCTCTCCGGCCAATGCCACGGATCAAACCCTGGTGTGGAGGACGACGAACCCGGCGGCAGCCGTCGTGGAAAGCGGCGTCGTGACTGCGGTTGCCGCTGGCTATGCGTCTGTCACTGTGTCGTCGTCAGACGGAGAAGTGTCCGCCGCCTGTTCCATAACCGTGACAGAACCTGCGGCAGTTTCCGAAGTAAAAACATCAAAGACAAAGATCACGAAGCTCTCGTCCGGGAAGAAAAAAGCGAAAGTGAGGTTTTCCCCGCTTAAAATCAGCGGAATCAATTATCAGATCTCTTACCGGAACGGCAAAGGAAAATGGAAAACCAAAAACTGCCATGGAACTTCTTTGACAATCAAAAAACTGTCATCTAAAAAGATCTATACGTTCCGTGTGCGGGGATATAAGAAAATAAACGGCAGGACGTATTACGGCAGATGGTCGGGGACAAAGAAAGTGAGGGTAAAGTAAGTGAGCAAAATGTACATGAAAGCAATGAAAGTCTTACAGGTGCCAATGATGCTGGCGGTCGCATTTCTGTTGGTGTTCCTGCTAAGAGGAACGGTATCTGCCGCCGAAGCGCAGACAATTATTCCGTCAGCAGACGGTGCGGGGAACGCGTCCACATGTCAATATGAAGCCCCGGCACATTCAAAAGGAATCACCGTCAGCGCCCCGGTGCTGATATCCCGCGCAGGCGAGGTCAATATGACGGTTACGGTTGCATCGGAATCAAATGCCATTCGCATTATTTTATCGAAAAATCCAAGCCTGCATGCGACAGACGACTGGCTGGACTGCGTGCCCAATCTGCAAGCGGAGGCTGGAAACCTCTACACGATAAGCCTCAAAGGCTATGCGGAGGGAGCGTGCACCTGGTATCTGCATTTGACCCCGCGGGATGATAACAGAATGTCGGTATCCGTGAGCGCCTGGCAGGACGTCAATAAAGTTACGACGGGCGGTGAGCTGAAAAAAGGAAAATGGAAAGACGGGTATATCTATAACGAGGAGCACCCGGCATATTTTAAGATCAAGGCAGCCTCTTCCGGCTGTATCAAAGTGGAGACCACATCGGATAAGACGATAACACTGTTAAACAGCAAAAAAAAGGAATTTTCCTTCGATACAGAAAACAAAGGGAAAACCGTATATTATGCCGTAAAAAAAGGCACCTACTATTTGAAAGTGGCAGGGGAAGAGGGGTTTCGGATTCGTTATACCTTAGAATCCATTAAGACAGGTAAAAATACAAAGAGAGCGAAGGCCGCCCTTTTAAAGAAAGGGAAAACACAAAAAGGGATGTTTCCCGTGGGAAGCGTCAATAACAATCACTGGTACAAGTTTACACTGGAAAAAGATAAAACAATAAAACTGAATATAAAAACGAGAAGAAATGATGCGGCCGGTCCGGTGAAATGTATGGTGCTGTGGGAAAAGAGCGGAAAAAAAGACGAAATCCGTTCCTATGGTAATTTAAAACCCGGTGCGGCTACAATCAAAATGAGACTCAAAAAGGGCACTTATTATGTGTCACTGGACGGAGGGATTGACACCGGATCTTATTCTATTCAGTGGAAATAACAAAAATAGCAGAAGAAAAGGAGAAAATGAACATGGAGAAAATTAAAAAACTACAGTTGCCGCTCATGCTGGTGGTTGCATTTCTGCTCGTGTTTCTGGTAAGAGGAACGGCGTCTGCCGCCGAAGTGCAGACGATCGTTCCGACAGTCGGCGGGGCGGAGAGCGCGAGTGTTTACCAGTATGAGGTTTCCGCAAAAGCGGGAGGAACACTTACCGTTGTCCCGGTGCAGATCGCAAACGCCGGTCTTGTCAGTCTGGAGATTTCGGTTCAGGCGGAACAGAAAGATATTATGCTTGTACTGTCCCAATCTCCAAATTCCGTGGAGGGGGATAATTTGCTCAATTTTTCAATCGGTTGTCTGCATACGACATTGCATTATTATGCAGAAGAGCCATGTACCCGGTATCTGATGTTTTTTACAAAGGAGGAACAGGCATTGTCCGTCACGGTAAAAGCCTATCAGGATACGGTCACGGTTACATCAGACGGACAATTACAAAATAAGAAGTGGGCCGACGGATATGCCTATACAGAAAAGGATGCCTTCTTTCGCGTGAATGTAGGTTCTTCCGGTTGTTTTAAGGTTGAAATCGAGCCGGAAGATGCGCAACAGAAAATTTCTGTTAATTTGCTGAATGGAAAGAAAAAAGAAATTTCTTCGGATGCAACTTCTTATGAGAAAATTACTTATTACGGTGTAAAAAAAGGAACCTATTATTTTAAAGTCTCTACCACGGGCAAATTCCGCATACGGTCAACCTTTGAGACGGTAAAAGAGAAAAATAATACGAGTAAAGCAAAGGCTGTCGTATTAAAGAGAGGAAAGACGGAAAAAGGCTTATTCCGGCTGGGGGATAAAAAGATAGAGCGCTACTATAAAGTAAATCTCACAAAAGACCAGACGGTAAAGATTAGTATTCCATCCAAGGGTCATCTGGATGAACAGTTTTTCTTAGTCATATACCAGCTGAAAGGGAAAAAATTGCAGGCTGTCAAAATAACAGGGGGCCTTAAGAAAAAAGGCAATGTAAAGTTAAAGCTGAAAAAAGGCACTTACTATTTTGTGGTAGAGGGCTGTGGATATACCGGATCTTATACGATTCAATGGAAATAAATAATAAGGGGAGGATTAGGATATGAAGCGGGTAGTATGCGCCATAATGGCAGGGATATTGCTGTTGGCAGGCCAGACGGCGGTGCCGGCGGCAGAAAAAACTTTATTGGGTATCACCGCAGTGCCGGGAGAAAACGATTCGTATTCTGCCATGAAAGCGGAGGCTGCCAACCCTGAATACACATTCCAGACTGTAAACGGCGATACGGTTTCGTCGTTGTCAGACGGCACAAAGGATGTGACCGTCCTGGTTTTTGGCCGCATAAGCTGTGGCAATTCGGCCAGCACCATACAAAATATTGCGCAAAGCGGCTGGGTACATAATCCAAAGGTCAGGGTTATTTTTGTTGAGATGAATAAGGCGTCCTTAGAGGAGGTAAAGGGATTTGCAGATCTCTACGGCTGTGAGGATATCACGTTTTGCTATGATACAGGCAGCGGGGGCGTCGGTGCTATGTGGCATTACCTGAGCATGGCAGGGATATCCAGTTCGGTCACACTGCCGGGTACCGTCCTGATTGACGGGCAAAATAACGTACAAAATATTTTTACCGGCTATCAATCCTCGTATTCCATTTATCTTGCGATGAACCAGTTTACCAAAGTCGGTGGCGAAGGCGAGCAGGAGGACGCATTGCGGGATATTGCTGTGGAGGGCCGCGAGGATTACGACGCCGTAAACCGGGTGCTCGCGCTTGTCAATGAGACGAGGGCGGCTGAGGGCGCCCCCGCGCTTGCGTTAGATGCTTCGCTTTGTGAGGCGGCGATGCTCCGGGCGGCGGAAATCTCCCTGTTCTATTCCCATACAAGGCCAAATGGACAGGACTGTTCGTCATTGCTCCGTAAAAGCAGTGCTCACGGTGAGAATATTGCGCTGTATGCCATGGACGCGGATATGGTCATGGCGAACTGGAACCGGTCTCCGGGGCACCATGCAAATATTGTCAGTACGGCCTACACCAGTATCGGCATCGGATGTTTTATTGATGGCGACGGGAGCCGATGCTGGGTGCAGTGCTTCGACAATGTGGCAGCCACAGCGCCGGTTCGATCGGGCATTGTTCCTGTGACGCGCACGATATCCGTCTGGCAGTCCATGATTGATTTGCAGACCACGGAAAAAAGTGAAATCGGATGCGGCGACACGCAGGCAGCCGTACAGATGGATGTGCGCAACAGCAATCGGGAGTGGAGCTATTGCCGGACAAAGCTTTCGGCCGCCAATTTTGATTTTACCAGCAGTAATCCCGGCGTGGCGGAAGTCAGTGAGGGAGGCGTGATCACGGTAAAGGCGGTCGGCACGGCCGTGATTACGGCGTCTCTCAAACAAAATCCGGCCATAAAGGTGAGCCGCACGGTTGCCAAAAAGGCGCACAGTTACCGTGATACTGTCGTTGCCCCGACCAATACCAGCCAGGGTTATACGCTTCATACATGCACATCCTGCGGGGACAGTTACAGGGATACTTACATGCCGATACTGACGCAGCCGTCAGGCAGCGAGCCGGGAAACGGGGCGTCAGGCAGCGAGCCGGGAAACGGGACGTCAGGCAGTGGATCGGGAAGCGGGACATCAGGAAATGAACCGGGAAGCGGAACAACGGGCAGCAGTGAGTCGGGAAGCGCGTCAGGCAACCGCCCGGGAGACACACAGACAGTGGGAAATCAGACAGGCAGCCAGAAATTTGAGCTGCAGTCGGCACAGATTACACTGTCCTATACGAGCACAGTCTACAGTGGAAAAGAAAAGCGGCCGTCCGTTAAAGTAGTCGACCGGCACGGACAGTTCCTTGGCAGCGAGCATTACACAGTACAGTACAGCAATAACAGCAATGTCGGACAGGCGGCCGTGAAGGTATTGCTGCGCGGCAGTTATGCGGGCAGCCTGTCAAAAACATTTACGATAGTACCGAAAGGAACGGCGATCTCCAAAGTTACTGCCGGCAAAAAAGGATTTACGGTCAAATGGAAAAAACAGAAAATCCAGACGAGTGGCTATGAGGTCGCGTATTCCACAAGCCGGAGGTTTGCGAAAAAAGCGAGCGGCACTGCGGTTATCAAAAAAAGCGGCGTGTCGTCAACAAAAGTGAAGCGGCTAAAAGCGAAAAAAGCATATTATGTGAGGATTCGCACCTATAAGACAGTGCGGATAAACGGCGTATCTACGAAGCTGTATTCGGGATGGTCCGCAATACGACAAGTGAAAACAAAGTGAGTACAATTTTTTGTAACCATAGATCGGTGCACACATGTCTGAATTTGTGGAGAATAAGAAGTTATACATGGTAAAGCAATTGTGAATATAGTTCACAATACAGAAATGGAGAAAAGAATGAAAAGAAAAACAGGAAACAAATTTTTGGCGGCCTGCCTTGTGGCAGGCGTTCTGGTCGCACAGGCAGGGGAGGGCAGCCTGTATGCGGCGCAGAGCGTGCAGAATGAGAACCATGAGGTAATGGCCGGAAGCGTCCCGGAAACGGAGGAGGCCGTAAGTAAAGCTACTGAAGGAGCAGAAAAGGAAGAATGGAAGGAAACCCAAAGCATTGAAGCGGAAAAGGTAGGATGGAAAGAAGCCCAAAGCGCTGAAGCTGCTGAAGGGGCGGAAAAGATAGGATGGAAAGAAGCCCAAAGCGCTCAAGCGGTAGAGGCAGAAAAAGCAGAGAAACAAGAAGCTATGGCCGTAGCTTTCCTGGAAGCAGAAAAAGCGGAGAAAAAGGAGGCTATGGCAGCGGCAATAGAAAAAAGAGAGAAAGCCGCGGAGGCTGACGATTCCTTTGAGGACGACTGGGAGATAGACGAGGACGATTGGCTCATCGAGGGGGATTTCAGCGTTTCACAGAATGAGGACGGAACATTTGCCCTTTCGCATTACAATGGAACCGCGACAGATGTCACGGTGCCGGATACGGTTGCCGGCAAAAAAGTAACGTCGGTCGACTGGGGGGCGTTTTATGACTGCGGCGCTATTACCAGCGTGACGCTTCCGTCTGGTGTGACAGCGATAGGCGGGTATGCATTTTGGAATTGCAGCAGCTTAAAGAACATAACGCTCCCGTCCGGTGTTACTGAGATTGGCTCAAATGCCTTTGCGGGCTGCAGCAGCTTAAGCAGTGTGACGCTTCCGTCCGGCGTTACGGGCATTAAAAATTATACGTTTGCGGATTGCAGTAATTTAAGCAGTGTGGCGCTTCCGTCCGGCGTTACGGACATTGGAATATCTGCCTTTGCGGGCTGCGGCAGTTTGGCCAGCGTGACGCTTCCGTCCGCTTTGAAAACCATCGGCTGGAGCGCCTTTGCAGACTGCGGCAGCTTAACCGGTATCGTGATACCGGAGGGAATCACGGAGATTGAAATGCAGACATTTTCCGGCTGCCGCAGCCTAAAGACGCTTTCCCTGCCAAAGAATGTGACAAGGATTGCCGCAGATGCGTTTGGGAATTGCGGCGCGCTGGAAACAATCACGGTAGCCGCGGGCAATGAAGCGTATCGCGTAACAGGCAATGCGCTTGTTGAGAAGGAGAGCAATGCTATCGTGCGTGGCACGAACAATACCGTAATCGCAGAGGATATAGCGGAGATCGGCAGGTATGCGTTTTCCGGCTGCACCGGTCTAAAGAGCATCCATATACCGGAGACGATCAATACGGTTGGAGCGGCTGCCTTTGCAGGCTGCAGCGGCGTGGAGCATATCACGGTGGATGAGAATAACAGCTATTATTCCGACGGAAACGGTTCGGATATTTTACTGGCTGATTGGTACGACGGCGCGGAAGTGATCGCAGGCTGCGGAAATTCAAAGATTCCCGCCAATGTCAAGATCATCGGTGAGAGCGCTTTCGAGGGCTCTAAGACATTGACGGCGGTTTCGCTTCCTGATGGGGTGACCGAGATCGGGCGGCGCGCCTTTGCGGAGTGCGAAAGCCTTAAAAATATGGTGATTCCGTCCGGTGTAGAAAGGCTGAATACGGAGACATTTTCCGGCTGCCGCAGTCTGGAGAGTGTAACGCTTCCGGCGTCCATGACCTCTATCGAAGACCGTGGCTTTTTTGGCTGCGCAAGCTTAAAGAGCATCACACTGCCACAGGCTCTCACTTTGATAAGCAAAAGTGTTTTTGCGGGCTGCAGCAGTCTGACGGAGGCAGTGATACCAGGACAGGTGGAGAGGATTAATGATGATGCATTTATGGGATGCGCGGACCTGCAAAATATCACGATACCGCAAAGCGTGACATGGATAGGCGAGCAGGCGTTTGCGGACTGTGTGTCACTGCAGAGCGTTGCGATACCGCAGGGAGTGGAATCAATCAGTACGGAGGCGTTCGCGGGGTGCACAGCCTTACAGGCGATTGATATTTCAAAAAGCGTGACATTGATAGGCTCTGACGTGTTTTCCGGTTGCAGCGCCTTAGAAGCGATCCGCGTGGATGCGGCCAATCCGGTCTACGACAGCAGGGGAAACTGCAACGCACTGATTGAGACGGAGGACGGCAGTCTGGTGCGCGGCTGCAAGAATACGGTGATACCGGATACGGTAACGTATATATATATGCGTGCGTTTGAGGGCTGTCTGGGGCTGCGGGAGATCAATATTCCGGTGAGCGTGGGCAGTATAGGGGAGCGTGCGTTTGCCGGGTGCAGCGATCTGGAAAAGGTGACCGCCTGGGGCGATGATACATGGATTCGGAGAGACACCTTTGCGGGCTGTCCGAAGCTAAAGATTTATTGCAGGCTTGACAGCATGACCTATGATGACGCGGTGGACTATCAGATTCCTTATGTCACGGAGGGCGTCTCCGCGTACCACGCGCACACCTGGGGGGCGGCGCAGATGACGGTATCGCCGACCTGCAGCGCGGCGGGCGTCAATACCTTTGTCTGCACGAGATGCGGCGGGATGACGACGGAGGCCATAGCGCAGACGGCGCATGTGTTCGAGATCATTACGACAGCGGCCGGCAACGGCGCGGCCGGCTCGAAAGTAGAAAAATGTAAGATCTGCGGCGCCATAAACAGCAGCGTTTCTATTTGGGCGATCGGGAATATCGCGCTTGCAAAAGATGCATACACCTACACGGGTAAAGAGATCAGGCCGGAGGTGACCGTGCGGGATGCCGGCGGAAATGTGATACCGTCTGCGTTCTATACGGTTTCCTACAGAAATAATAAAAGTGTTGGTGCGGCGTCCGTGACCGTCACCTTTCAAGGAGATTACAGCGGCACGCAGACGAAAAATTTTGCGATCAATCCCAGGGGGACGACAATTTCCAAGCTGACGGGAGCAAAGAAGGGTATGACAGTCAAGTGGAAGAAACAGTCGGCGCAGACAAGCGGCTACGAGATACAGTATTCCACCAGCAAGAAGTTTACCGGAAAGAGCACAAAGACAACGGCGGTGAAGAAGGCTTCGGCGACTTCCGTCAAAATAAAGAAATTGAGCGCAAAGAAGAAATATTATGTGCGGATACGAACCTATAAGACCGTTGCCGGGAAAAAATATTGTTCCGAGTGGTCAAAAGCCAAAAACGTAACGACTAAAAAATAAAACATTAAGTAGTTAAGGATCAAACTCCGCCACGACTGAAAAAATAAGTTTAAAAATCAGTCCTGGCGGGGTTTTTTATGGGAACTATTTTTGGTAAGATGAGAGATGAAAAAATTTTCATTTCCCTGTCACAGGACGGCCGTGGCGTTGTCTAATCCTATATAGCCGATTTGCGGCTGTAAATGAATCATACAAGGAGAATAAGAGTATGGAACAATCAACAAACAAAGAACTGCTGGCGCTGGTAGAGCAGGCGGCAGCAGGGGACAGACAGTCTCTTGAGACGGTAATGCTCGGCGTACAGGACCTGGTATTTAACCTTTCCCTTAGGATGCTGGGGAGCTTTGCGGACGCCCAGGACGCGTCGCAGGACATACTGCTGAAGGTCATGACCCATCTCTCGTCGTTTCGGGGGGAGAGCGCTTTTTCCACCTGGGTCTTTTCCATTGCGGCCAATCATCTGAAAAATTACAAAAAACATATGTTCGCGCAATTCCCGCTCAGCTTTGAATTTTACGGGGAGGATATCAAAAATGCGCCGATTTCGGATGTGCCGGATTTGACGCAGAATGTAGAGAAGGCTATTTTGGCGGAAGAGCTCAAGCTTTCCTGCACCAATGTCATGTTACAGTGCCTCGATGCCGAGAGCCGCTGCATTTTTATTCTGGGAACCATGTTCCGGGTGGACAGCAGAATTGCCGGCGATATCTTGGGTATCACGCCGGAGGCATACAGACAGCGCCTTTCGCGCGTGCGAAAGAAAATGGCGGATTTTCTGAAAGAATACTGCGGTGAATACGGAAACGGGACATGCCGCTGTGCCGACCGTGTCAACTATGCCATCAAAAATCACAGAATCCATCCGGCGCAGCTGGATTTTCACACGGCGCAGCCAAAGCGGGTGACGATGGACGTGAAGGAGGCCATGGAGGAGATCGATGATCTGGCGCAGACATTCTTATTTTGTAAGACATATCAGGCGCCGGAACGGCTGAAACAGTTTATCGTGGAATTTTTAAACGGAGCATCTTTTTCCGTAGTAGAAAATGGTTAGGAGGTCTATATGAACACACAGTTGATCATGAGCTATCTGAAGGACTTGAGCGAAAATAATAATCGCGAATGGTATCATGAACATAAAGCCGAGTACAAAGAGGCCAATGCCGCGTTTGAAAACCTGGTGCAGGAGCTTATTTTTAAGATCGGGCAGTTTGACGGCAGCGTCTGCCAGAATGAAGCGAAAAACCTGACCTTTAAGTTAGTCCGGGACACCCGTTTTAGCCATGACAAATCTCCCTATAATCCGGCGTTTCGCGCACACATCGGCCCTAAGGGGAAACTGCCTGTGCCGGTGGGATATTATCTGATGATTCGGCCGGGAAACCGGTCTTTTCTGGGCGGAGGGCTGTTTGCAGATATGTTCAAGGATGCCACGGCCATGGTGCGGAATTATATAGCCGAAAACGGCGGGGAGTGGGAGAGGATTTTGCATGACCCCGCTTTTGAAGCGCATTTCACCGTGCAGGGCACGGCACTGAAAAATGTCCCTGCCGGGTATGACAAGGAACACCCGCAGGCACAATATTTAAAATACAAGAGCTGGTATCTGGAGTATCCGATTGCGGACGATCTGCTCGATGATGGAGCGCTATTTCTTTCGGAGGCGGAAAAACTTTTTCGCGCCATGAAGCCGTTTAACGACTATTTGAACCGGGCGCTTGCCGATTTTGAAATGCCGGCAAGGTAAAGCGGGGGTTCTTGTGACAGATTCTATCTGAATATCTGTTGAGCTTATGGACTTTGCGGAAAATGTAAAGCAGGACGACCCATTGGCTGCATAGTCCGTAAGTCCGTGCGGATTCGTTACCTCTCTGCGTCCGTGTTTGACATAAGGTATTGCAATTTATGTGTTCCTGTGCTATTTTCTTTGTGACATGATACTGCGCATAGTAGACGGAGGGAGGAAATAGATGGCATACCAAACAATATTATTTGACTTGGACGGAACACTGACGGACCCCGGTGTGGGCATCACCAATTCGGTTGCCTACGCGCTGGGGAAATATAAGATCACAGTGCCAGAGCGGGCTGCGCTCTACAAATTTATCGGACCGCCTCTGATCGACTCCTTTGAGCGCTATTATGGATTTTCACATGAAAGGGCAGTGGAGGCCGTAACCTTTTACCGGGAATATTTCAGTGAGACCGGCATATTTGAAAACCAAGTCTATGACGGAATCGGGGATTTGCTGCAGGAATTGCGCAAGGCCGGAAAGCAGTTGATCGTGGCGACCTCAAAGCCGGAGCAGTTTGCCGTGCAGATACTGGAGCATTTTGCACTGGCAGGCTATTTTGACTTTATCGCCGGCGCATGTATGGACGAGACCAGGACGAAAAAAGCCGAGGTCATCACCTATGCGCTCGAAGCGTGCGGCATTACCGATAAGAGCCGGGTCCTGATGGTCGGGGACAGGGAGCATGATGTGCTGGGAGCAAAAGAAGCGGGCGTCGCCTCTCTCGGGGTACTCTACGGTTATGGCGGCAGAGAAGAACTCGAGCGTGCCGGAGCCGATATCATAGCAGAGCGCGTGGCGGACTTGACAGATATCTTATTGTGACGGGGGGTGTGAATCGAATAGAGAGGATTTCATCCTGTAATGAGGTTTGTTTGCATCAAACCGTTAGGATTCCCGGATTGTTTGCGGAGGGAACGTATGGGAGGCGTATGTGACGGAATTAGAACAATACTATAATAAGTTTAATGAAGAAAAGCGGCTGAATTCCAGGCATGGGCAGGTCGAATACCGTACCTCCATGCACTATATTCATGAGATCATAGAGAAAATGGCGCCGCCAGAGCAGGTAAAAATCATTGATATCGGCGCGGGCACCGGGCGGTATGCCGTGCCGCTTGCCGACGAGGGGTACGACGTGACGGCGGTGGAGCTCGTGAAGCATAACCTGGGACGGCTAAAGGCCAAGGGCAGCAGGGTGGACGCCAGATGGGGCAACGCGCTGAATCTGTCCAAGTTTGCGGAGGAAACATTTGATGTTGCCCTTTTGTTTGGGCCGCTGTATCATCTGTTTGGGTTTGAACAAAAATTGAGGGCGCTGCTTGAGGCAAAACGTGTCCTTAAAACAGAGGGCGTTCTTTTGGCGGCCTATTGTATGAATGAATACGCGGTGCTGACCTATGCGTTCAAAGAAAAGAATATCGGGAAATGTCTGAAAGAGAACCGCTTGACCGCGGATTTTCACTGTCGGGGGGAGGAGAGGGATCTCTACGATTATGTGCGCGTCGAGGATATCGACAGTCTGGCAAAAGCGGCGGGGTTTGTGCGAAAGAAGCTGATCTCCGCCGACGGTGCGGCAAACTATATGCGCCCGACCTTAAAGGAGATGGACGCCGAAACGTTTGAGCAGTTTATGGCGTACCATCTTGCCACCTGCGAGCGGCCGGAGCTTGTGGGTGCGGGCGCGCATACCGTTGATATTTTATATAAAACCGAAATGCGCGAGGGCGAGCTTGATACCGTCCGCGCTTGACGCTGCGGTCACATACGAAACGTGTTCTTTCAGCGAGGGAGGATAGGCGTTGCCCATGGCGATGCTGTTGGGCAGATAGGAGAGCATGGCAAGATCATTGTTGCTGTCGCCAAACGCGTAGGCGTTTGACTTTGGCAGACGGTAATAATCGAGCACCAGTTGCATACCGGTTGCCTTCGAGCAGCCGTGGGGCACAAATTCCCGAAAATGCCCGTGCCGGTCAATGCAGGTAAACCATTGGTCGCTGACGCGGCGAAACTCCCGAAGCTGGCGCTCACTCTCAAACCAGATAACAAATTTATCGCAGGTAAATCCTGGCATGTCCGGCGTCACGGACATATTGTACCCCCGGTCGACAAACGCTTCATACTGCCGGATAGCGTCGATATGCTTAAGCGGCCTGGTCAGATCGTAGCTGACATAGTCTCTGGCCTCAAAAAGTATGTCGATGTTGACTTTTCTGGCAATGGAGAGTATGGCGGCGGTGACGGCGCTGTTTACCTGTCTGTAAAAGATACTTCTGCCGCCGCAGTAGACGTTGGTGCCGCAGCCGCAGACGTACCCGTCGAAACCGATGTCGCGGAAACGCGGTTCGACGTTCTGAAAACATCTTCCGGTGTTGATAAACATCAAATGTCCGTTTTCTCTGGCACGCCGTATGGCATAGACCGTACTGTCCGGTATCTCCCGGTCTATTTCCGAGGTAAGCGTGCCGTCGATATCAAAAAAGGCTATTTTTTTCATAGTATGTAGAAATCCTCTTGCTGGTCAGCTGTTTTTTGTCATCTGTTCGCGCTGTATCTCCGGAAATGCAGAGTAAAGCGGCGTTTCGTTTGACCCATGGAAATATCTGGCGACATAGTTTTTGGTTATTTTAGCGACGGTGCTACTGAGCGCTACCACGCCCACCAGGTTGGGCAGCATCATCAGGCCGTTGAACGTGTCGGACAATGCCCAGGCGAGAGAGAGTTTCATCGTGGAGCCGACAAAAATCATCCCCACAAACACTAGCTTATAAATGATGACCGCTTTGGTGCCAAACAGGTATTCAAACGCCTTGCTGCCGTAGTGGCTCCAGCCCAGTGTGGTAGAGTAGGCAAACAGCAGAATGGAGATCGCAATAAACATAGGGCCGGCGCTGCCGAAAATGGTGCCGAACGCCTCTCCCACCAGGGAGGCGTCGGAGGAGGAGCTGATCATCGTCCCGGTTTCAAGGTTGACAAGGCCCGAGGTTAAAACGGTCAGGGCAGTCAACGTACAGACGACGATCGTGTCCATAAATACTTCAAAGATGCCCCACATGCCCTGCTGTACCGGCTCCTTCACGTTGGAATTGGAGTGCACCATCACGGAGGAGCCAAGCCCCGCCTCATTGGAGAAGGCGCCGCGCTTAAAGCCCCATGTGAGCGCGCTCTTGATGCCGTATCCGATGATACCGCCGCCGACTGCCTTAGCGCCGAACGCTCCCTTAAAAATTGCGGCGAATGCAGCCGGGACAGCGGAGATATTGCTAAAGATAATCACGATGGAGCCCAGCAGATATAACACCACCATGGTCGGCACCAGCTTTTCCGTCACGGAAGCCACGCGCTTTAGGCCGCCTAAGATCACGAGTGCCGATAAGATCACAAGCCCGATGCCGGTGATGTGGTTGGGAAGACCAAAAGCGGCGTTCATATTGTTGGCGATCGAGTTTACCTGGCTCATATTGCCGATTCCAAACGACGCCAGGATGCAAAAGCAGCTGAATAAGACGGCGAGAACGGAACCGACGGTCCGAAAGCCTTTCTTGGCGCCGAGCCCGTCTTTCAAATAATACATGGCGCCGCCGCACCACTCGCCGCGCTCGTTTTTCTTGCGGTAGAAAATGCCGAGCACATTTTCGGAGAAATTGGTCATCATGCCAAAGAACGCCATAATCCACATCCAGAAAATGGCTCCGGGGCCGCCGCTGATGATGGCGCCTGCGACGCCGACGATGTTGCCGGTGCCCACGGTGGCTGCCAGGGCGGTGCAAAGGCTTTGGAACTGGCTGATGCTGCGGTCGCTCTTGCCCGTGTGTGCCGTGACATGCCGATTGGAAAAGATGGCGCCGATGGTGTGCTTCATCCAGTAGGCAAAATGCCGAATCTGAAAGATACCGGTGCGGCAGGTCATCAGCAAGCCCGCGATAAACAGCAGGCACAGGCCGACGGGCCCCCACACAATCCCGTTGATAACGTCATTGACATTCGTAATGAAATCCATGTTTTCCCTCATTTCTGCGCGGCTTTAAAGGCTCAGCTTTGCTGAGACTATGCGCATGAACAAGTTTGCGGACGCCGCACAGACACAAACTTGCAGATTGAAAATCTAAATTATCAATCTTTTAACCTCACTTGTGCGCGCTGTTTCATATCCCGGTTCTATCGGGAGAAGTGATGAAAAAATAAACTTGGCGGCTTTTTAAATAGATATAAAAAAAATAGCATATTTTGTGGATTCTGACAAGAAAAAAGTAGGCAACGCATCGGTTTTCTGTTACAATATATGCAGATGTCGTCAATTGTAGGATGAAAGATTAAAAAGAAAGTTGAGTGGCACGATGAATTATTCAGCAATAAAGTACTGCGATATCGCCAACGGGACGGGAGTGCGGACCGTGTTGTTTGTGTCCGGCTGCCGCAATCACTGTAAAGGATGCTTTCAGCCCGAGACGTGGGACTTTGCGCACGGAGAGCCGTTTACGCCCGCGGTCGAGGAAGCGTTGCTCGCATCCTTAGAGCCGGACTATATCAGCGGCTTAACGCTGCTTGGAGGAGATCCGTTCGAGCCGGAGAACCAGCGCGCGCTGCTGCCGTTTCTGCAAAAAATGCGCAGCCGCTATCCGACCAAGGATGTGTGGGCATACACGGGTTACCTGCTGCATGAGGATTTGGCAGCCGGGGGAAAGTGTCATACAGAGGCGACCGATGCCATCTTGGACTGTGTGGATGTTCTGGTGGACGGTCCCTTTGTGGAGGAACTGGCGTCTATGATGTTAAAATTTAAAGGGTCTGCAAACCAGCGCGTCATCGACATGCGCAGATGGCGGGAGAGCGGGTTGATCGTGGACTTATATGAGAATGAGGAGGAGTAGGGAAAATGAGAATTTCTTGGAGGAGATTGCTGGCGCTCTTATGTTACTTTGCGGGAATTTTAGGCTGGTGCTATGTGGGAGCGTACATGATTTTATCCAAGCCCGTGTGGGGGCTTGTGCGCGCGTTCGGTGCGCGGCAGCTTAGCGTGCTGACATTGCTTGGCGCCGTAATCCAGGTATTTGTCTATCTGTCTTTGGCCGGGGCGGTGTGGTGCATCGGCTATATGTTGAGCGACTACTTCAAGGACAAAGACAAAGAGAGTGAGCGGCGCCGGCACGGGTAAGGAACCGGTTAAGACTTTTGTGCTATTGTAAACATGGATGGAAACAGGTAAAATATGACACAAAAACAAGAAGAGATATCGTTTGAAACGTGCTGGGACGAGCTGTCGCGCGGAGAGCATGTAAGGCAGAATCTAAGCAGCCTGCGCAGTATTTTAAGAGAAAAAGGCGACAGGCAGGGGATGCCAGGCTGTGTGGGCGACGGCGCGGACATCATTGGACTGCTGTCGGACAAAGAACCGAAGGTGCGCAAAAACGCCGCGCTTTTGCTGGGAGACTTGGGGCTGTGCTCTGCGGTGGGTGAGCTGTACGCACATTATGAGAGTGAGGAGACGCTCTTTGTAAAAAGCGCCTACCTGGCTGCACTGCAAAAACTGGATGCCTCCGCATATATCGAAGCGTTTAAGGCAAGACGAAAAGAGCTGGCCTCTTATGTGCCGGCCGAGGAAGAAAAAAAGCATATCGCGGCGGAGCTGCGGCAGCTCGAGGAGTTGATCGCCGGCATCGAGGGGATTGGCCGCCACAGATTTATCGGGTTTGACGCGGAGCAGAAGTTTTTGCTCACGGCAAACCACAGGCAGAGCGAAGTGATACTGGAGGAGACGGCAAAGATTTCTGCGTCCGTAAAGCGCAGTGCAAAGCTGCACCCGCTTGGGGTGCTGGTTAAGAGCCAAAAGCTGCTGCCGTTTGTGAAGCTGCGGACATACCGCGAGCTCTTGCTGTGCGTTCCGGTAAAGGAGCGCGTCAAGGCCACGCCGGAGGATGCCGTCAATGCCGTGTGGAAATCAGGAATTTATCAGATGCTCTCCGCCTGTATGGAAGGCGGGGAGGTATTTTATTTTCGGCTGGATGTCAGATCGGCCATGGGGCCGGACGAAAAGAGCGCCTTTGTCAAAGCGTTCGCGCAAAAGCTGGAGGCGATTTCCGGCAGGAGGTTTGTCAATGCGCCGAAATCGTACGAGATAGAATTTCGCCTGATTGCGGCAAAAGAAAGCGGATTTTTGCCGTTTGTGCGGATTCCGTCGCTTACGGCGGGCCGGTTTTCATACCGCAGGAATGTGGTTTCGGCCTCGATTCATCCGTCGCTTGCTGCGGTTTTGGCGGCTTTGGCACGGCCGTATCTCAAAGAGGACGCAAAGATTTTGGACCCGTTCTGCGGCGTCGGTACGATGCTGATCGAGCGCGATATCTTAGTTCCCGCCAGAGAAAAATACGGCGTCGATATTTATGATGACGCCATAAAGTTTGCGCGGGAAAACGCGGCGGCGGCAGGGGAACAGATTCATTTTATACACAGGGACTACTTTGATTTTCGCCATTCGCACCGGTTTGACGAGATCATTGCCAATATGCCGCTGCGCGGCAGGAAAACAAAAGAGGAGATGGATGAATTTTACAGACGATTTTTTGAGAAATCAAGAGAGCTTTTGGCGAAAGAAGCGACGCTGATTCTGTATGCCAACGAGGTAGGATTTATCAAAAAGCAGCTGCGGCTTAGGCGGGATTACCGGCTTTTGCAGGAGTTTGTGATACGCGAAAAGGAACAATTTCATCTGTTTATTATCAGAGCAGTGTAAGAAAAGGCGGCAGGCAAAAGGGGTAAGCTACATGGCATTTTTTATTCGGAAAAATACAGAGAGACAACGGAAAGACGAATCGGGGTTATTGGATGCTTCCCTGATGCAGAATCTGCAGGATCGGTTCTGCGATGCAAATCATGTTTACCTATCCTGCCTTAGCAAGAAGAACGGTGTGATTACCAAGGCGTATGGTTCGAGAGAAGAATTGGAGTATATTCATCGGTGGGTCAACATGGATATGCATGTCTCTCTGCTGCATAAGCTCATAGACCAAAACGACAATCAATTTATCGAGGAAAGCTGCAAAGACGGTATGAAGCTGTGCGGCGTGGTGATCAGCGTCGGAGGCGAGACCGCCGCGATCTGGGTGGTGATCGGCGTCATGGAAGCTGTGGAGGGGGAGGACGACGACGTGCCTGAGTATATTCTGCGCACGACGCCGGAACGCTTCTACAAATCGCTGGAATTTTTGGCGACGCTCTCAAAGCAGATGTTTGCAGTCAAGATGGAGGAGCTGATCGCGCAGGAGGCATTTCGCAAGAGCCGCAGCGCCCAGACACAGATGGAGGCTGAGCTTAAGCGCAATGAGACGATGACGTCCGTTGTGCGCATGCTTGAGTCCGAGAGCTCGTTTGAGAAAGTGGCGGATTGCATATTAAAAGAAGTCTGCACTTATATGGATATTTCCGAGGCAATGCTTATGGTGCGCGATTCGGACAGTAAGAAAGTGACCGTGCTCTGTTCGTATGTCTCGCCGGAGAATGTCTCGGCAAAAGATAAGATCGAAGGGAGGCCGGTCAGTGAGCTGCCGTTTTTTAACAGTAAACCCTATATGATCTCTTCCAATTCGATGATGCCGGACGAATTCAGTGAATTTTTTGCGCTCATGGAATGGAGAGCGGCGATCTTTCTGCCGGTCGAGGTGGACGGCGGTATCGCGAGGTATCTTTGCTTTTGTGAGAAGAACAGGGAGCGCATCTGGGAAGTCAACGACATTAAGTTTATCAATGACGTCAAGCGCATCGTACAGAGCATTTTGACAAAACGCATTGCCAAGGATTCCCTCACGAGTTCCTACGCTTCGCTCGATGCGATTCTTGAGAATGTGGCGTGCGGCATCTATGTTAAAGATCCGGTCAGGGATGTCATTTTGTATATGAATCAGCGCTTTCGCGATTCCTTTCGCAAGAGTATGGCGAGCGGCACATTGGAGCAGCGCATGGCCGAGACTACCGGTAACGGCAGGCGCGGTTATTTTTGTGAAATTTATTCGGAAGAGGAAGAACGCTGGTTTGATTTTCATGAGACTTCGATACGCTGGATTGACGGCAGAGAGGTGCTGCTTTGTACTATCTATGATATCACGGACAAAAAGCAGTATGAGAAAAAGATCGAGAGACAGGAAAATAACGACCTGTTGACCGGGCTTTATAACCGTATGCGCTGTGAGCAGGACTTAGAGCGCTATATCAGCATAACGGAGGAGACCGGCGGCGAGGGAGCGCTGCTCTCCATTGACCTTGATGATTTTAAGAATATCAATGACGGGCTGGGGCACCAGTACGGCGATATTTTGTTAAAGAGTATCTCCAACAGCTTACAGCATATCGCGGGCGTGGAAAACAATTGCTACCGCATGGGCGGGGACGAATTTATCATCATTATCGCACATCAAAGCTACGACATGCTGCAGGAGATTTTAGAGGAAATACGGCTCATGTTCACGAAGCCGTGGATGTTAAACGGCACCGATTATTACTGTACCATGAGCATGGGCGTCGTGCGTTTTCCGACTGACGGACACACCGTCGAGGATTTGATTAAAAAAGCCGACCTTGCGCTGTACGGGGCCAAGTGCGCCGGGAAGAACCGCATCGAGTTTTACAATGACAGCGCGGAGGCGGCTTCCTTTAAGCGCCTTGATCTGGAAAAAAATATGCGCAATGCCACGCTCAACGCTTTCCAGGAATTTGAGGTGTACTATCAGCCTGTGGTGGATGTGACGGGGGAGAAGAGCGTCTGTGTCGGCGCGGAGGCTTTGATTCGCTGGAATTCCAAGGAGCTTGGCTTTATCACGCCGACAGAGTTTATCCCGCTGGCGGAATATCTGGGCCTGATCAACCCCATCGGCGATTATGTGCTGCGGGAGGCGTGCAAGAGCTGTAAGAAATGGAACGATGCGGGCTTTGACTACAAAATTAATGTCAATCTGTCGGTGGTGCAGCTTTTGCAGAACGATATCGTGGATAAGGTGCGCATGGTGCTCGAGGAAACGCAGATCGCGCCCAAAAACCTGACGCTCGAGGTCACGGAAAGTCTGGCGGTAAACGATATGAACCGCATGAAATCGATTCTCTCGGAGATCAAGGCGCTGGGGGTGAAAGTGGCGCTCGATGATTTTGGCACGGGTTATTCCTCGCTCAACCATATCCGTGAGATGCCGATTGACATTATAAAAATCGACCGCTGTTTTATCCTCGACATCGGCAAGGACGATTTTTCGGACGCTTTCGTGCGCATGGTGGCGGAGCTGGCCAATGCGATTTGCGTCAGAGTCTGTGTGGAGGGAGTGGAAACATCCGAGCAGCTTGCGGCGCTTTTGCGCACCAAAATTCATCTGATCCAGGGCTACTATTTCGGCAGGCCCATGCCGTTAGCAGATTTTGAAGACCAATACATAAAAGTTTGTTAAAATTGAATAAAAGAGTTGTAAATAATCAGTATATTTAGTAAAATATAACCATGTCAAAAGCCCGGCTGTGACGAACACGAAACGGGGGCACGATACGGGTCAAAACTGTTATCGATACCGGGCAAGAATGGAGGATTACCATGAATATTTACACGACGGACAGAATAAGGAACGTGGTCTTACTGGGCCATGGAGGATGCGGCAAGACAAGTCTCGTGGAGGCGATGGCATATCTTGCAAAGATGGTGACGCGTATGGGGAAGGTCACAGACGGCAATACGGTCAGTGACTATGACAAGGAGGAGGCAAAGCGCCATTTTTCGATCAACACTTCGGTTGTGCCGATTGTCTGGGACGATACGAAGATTAATATTTTGGATACGCCGGGGTATTTCGATTTTGTCGGCGAAGTGGAGGAGGCCGTAGGCGTTGCAGACGCCGCGATCATCGTAGTGTCCGGCAAGGCGGGCGTCGAGGTCGGCACGCAAAAAGCATGGGAACTCTGCGAAAAATACAAATTGCCGCGCATGGTGTTTGTGACGGATATGGATATCGACGAGGCGAGCTATCGCCAGGTCGTGCAGGATTTACAGGATATGTACGGCAAGCGGATTGCGCCGTTTCATCTGCCGATTCGCGAGAACAAAGAGTTTGTGGGCTACGTCAATGTGCTGCAGCAGAGGGCGAAGAGATGGACCGCGGACGGCAATGTGGAGAAGGCAGAGGTGCCGGATTATTCGGTCGAGAATTTAGAGCTCTGCCGCGAGGCATTGATGGAGGCGGTGGCCGAGACGAGTGAGGATTACATGGAGCGGTATTTTAACGGCGACGAGTTCTCCGAGGACGAGATTCGCCAGGCGCTGCGCGTCAATGTCGCGGACGGAAGCATTGTCCCGGTATTGATGGGTTCTAATATTCTGGCGCGCGGCGTCTACACGCTGCTGGTGGATATCGTGAAATATCTGCCAAGCCCGGAGAAGCGTAGCTGTACCGGTATCAGCGCCAGAACCAACGAGGTTTATAACGCGGACTATGATTTCTCCAAGCCGAAGTCCGCGTATGTGTGGAAGACGATCGTCGATCCGTTTATCGGCAAGTATTCCCTGATTAAAGTCAATTCCGGCGTCTTAAAGACCGACGACGTGCTGTTGAACTACCACAAAGATACCGAGGAGAAGATCGGCAAGCTCTATGTGCTGCGCGGCAATAAGCCGGAGGAAGTAAAGGAGCTGCACGCCGGGGATATCGGCGCGCTCGCCAAACTGACTTCCGTGGCGACGACCGATTCGCTCTCCACGAAAAATAATCCGATTCTGTACATCAGGACCACGATCTCAACGCCCTATACTTATAAGCGCTACCGCGCGAAAAACAAAGGGGACGAGGATAAGATTTCCCAGGCATTGCAGAAGCTGATGTCCGAGGATTTGACGTTGAAGACGGTCAACGACAGCGAGAACGGGCAGACCTTATTGTATGGCATGGGAGATCAGCACCTGGAAATTGTGGCAGCCAAGCTTTTGGAGCGCTATAAGGTAGAGCTTGAGCTGACAAAGCCCAAGATTGCATTCCGCGAGACGATACGCAAAAAATCTGACGTTGAGTACAAATATAAAAAGCAGTCCGGCGGCCATGGGCAGTACGGCCATGTGAAGATGACGTTCGAGCCTTCCGGTGATTTGAGCGAGCCGTATGTATTTGAACAGTGCGTAGTCGGCGGCGCCGTGCCGAAGAATTATTTCCCGGCAGTGGAAAAGGGTGTGCAGGAGGCTGTGGCGAGAGGGCCGATGGCGGCTTACCCGGTTGTCGGCGTCAAGGCCGTGCTCTACGACGGTTCCTACCATACCGTCGACTCGTCCGAGATGGCGTTTAAGGTGGCGACCGTACAGGCGTTTAAGAAGGGCTTTATGGAGGCTTCGCCGGTTCTGCTTGAGCCGATTGCTTCCCTGAAAGTTTTGGTGCCGGACAAATATACCGGCGATATTATGGGAGATCTGAACAAACGGCGCGGGCGTGTCCTTGGCATGAATCCGACCGACAACGGCTATCAGGAGATTGCGGCCGATATCCCGTATCTGGAGCTATACGGATACAATACGGACCTGCGCTCTATGACGGGCGGCAGCGGCACCTACTCGTTTGAGTTTGCCAGATATGAGCAGGCGCCCTCCGATATACAGGAAAAAGAGATCGAGGCACGCGCTTCCAAGTTAGATAACGGCGAGGCGTAGAAGTAAAAACAAGTGCAGGCAAAACTGTTACGAAAACAATCTGATGTAAAGCAGGGAATGTTGTGTTTTGCATCAGATTGTTGTTATTATAGGAATGTTGTGCTTTACATCAAATTGTTGTTATGGGAATGTTGTGTCTACATCGGATTGTTGTAATTATGGTTACAATGCGTGATAAGGGGATGTGACGATGAGAAAATATTTGAATCTGGGCAACGCAGGCTTTACATCCGTCCGAAAAGGGATTTATGTAGATAAGACGGGTCTGATTTCCTTTATCAATGGGACGCTGGGGACGAAAGAAAAGCTTACCTGTGTCAGCAGGCCGAGGCGTTTTGGAAAGTCGTTTGCAGCGCAGATGCTTTGTGCTTATTACGATAAGACCTGTGATTCCAGGAGCCTGTTTGCGGGCTTGGAGATCGCGTCAGACAGGGATTATCTGAAATATCTGAACAAGTATGATGTGATTTATCTTGATATCACATGGTTTATTTCCATATGCAGGGATGTCGGGAGTATTTTGGACTACCTGCAAGAACAGGTGGTGGAAGAACTCGCGCATGTCTATCCGTCGGTGGCGCTGTCGTCCTCTCTGCCTGAGGCGCTCTCGGAAATCAGTGGTGCGACCGGAAATAAATTTATCATTATTATAGATGAGTGGGATGCACTCTTTCGGGAGGCAAAGGAGGATGCCGGACTGCAAAAAGAATACATTCAGCTGTTGCGGGGACTGTTTAAAAGCAGCCTCACGGACACGATGATAGAAGCCGCCTATATGACGGGGATTTTGCCGATCAAAAAGTACGGCACGCAGTCGGCGATGACAGATTTCCGCGAATACACAATGCTTGCACCCAAAAGGACGGCTCCATATGTCGGTTTTACGGAGCTGGAGGTAAAAAAGCTGTGCCGGGAATACAAAATGGATTTTGGCGAAGCGAAAAAATGGTATGACGGATATTCTTTCCGCACCATAAAATCTGTGTACAATCCAAATTCCATCATGGAAGCGATGAAAAGCAGCGAATTTGGCAGTTATTGGACGCAGACGGAAACTTATGAGGCATTAAGATTTTATATCGACCTGGACAACGACGGTTTACAGGAGGCGATTGCTTCCATGATTGGCGGGGCGCATCTGCCGGTCGACACCGGGACATTCCAAAACGATATGACGAGCATTGGAGGACGGGATGATGTTTTGACGCTTCTCATTCATTTAGGCTATCTGACCTATGATGCGGAAGAAAAAAAGGTATCGATTCCCAATGAAGAAGTACGGCAGGAATTTGTCCGGGCGGTAAAGTTTTGCCGCCATACCGAGATCGCAAATCTGGTAAAGAACTCTGATAAGCTCCTGCGGGATACTTTGGACATGGATGCGTCCAGGGTTGCCGCGCCGGTCTTTTACAATGATGAGCAGGCGCTTCGGAGTGTGGTGCGGTTTGCGTATATCAGTTGTGTGGAGGAGTTTTTGGATATACAGGAGCTGCCGTCGGGCAGAGGGTATGCGGATATTGTCTATCTGCCGAAGAAAAGCACGTCCATGCCGATTTTGGTAGTGGAATTAAAATGGAATAAGACTGCCGAGGGAGCGCTCGCGCAGATCAAAGAACGCAATTATCCGCAGATATTTGAGGGATACGGAAGCGAAATGCTTCTGGTGGGGATTAACTATGATGTAAAGACGAAAAAGCATACTTGTGCCATTGAAAGGCATCAGAGATATTGAAAGATATGTTTCAATATTTTCTATTCCCAGAGCATATCCTTTATGCCTATGGCATAAGATTTTATCTTACTGAGAATAGTCGTAGAAAAAGCGTTCAAAAAATTTTAAAGAAAAATACATTATAACACTTGACATTATCCTTTTATTTTGGTATTATTATCAAGTCGTCATGAGACATGATTGAGATGCGGAAGTGTCGGAACTGGCAGACGAGCAAGACTAAGGATCTTGTGGCAGCAATGTCGTGTGGGTTCAAGTCCCATCTTCCGCACTTAACCCTTGGGAAGCCTTGTAAATCATAGATTTACAGGGTTTTTTCTTTTTCTAAAACTTTTTATCTGTTCCTTTTTACTCGCAAGACCACTTTGCAGTTTTCTGGACGTTTGACGAGCATAAGAAAGGAGCATTTTCATGAAAAAATTATCCCTTAAAAACTCAGACAACTTAACTGTAGATGAAGCGTTTGCAGATTTCAAAGGACACTGCCGGATTAAAAATCTGTCTGGGGAAACAATCAAACTTTATCAGTATCAATTTAACATATTCCACCGTTTCTTTAAAATCCGTATTCCAAAGGTAGACACTAAGTGAGTGGGCGATTGCCCTAATTTTTGAAAGAGCCGAAAAATGCTTGTTTTCAGATACATTGTCATAAGATATGTTGCCTTTTTCCTGTTAAAACAACTGCTGCCATAAAGATGATTTCCAATGGGCAGCAGTTGTTTTAAAAATTATTTTAAATTTAGGGGTTCGTTTTAAAGACTATGAGCCATTATGGAAATGCTTAAAGACTATGATGTAAACGTGTCATACCTATGAATCAAGCTTTTTCTCATTTCTATCCTGACTAACACAAACTTTTGATTGACTTTCCTGGTTTCTACTGCTATGCTTAAGCACAAGGAGGTAAACTGCCTATGTCAACCTTGGAAAAAGCAATCGGATTATTGCAAAGAATGCCCGAACATAAGCTGGAAACCATATATACGTATATGCGTTTCGTAGATTCACAAATCGATAACGCAGATTCTGCTTCTACTGAAAAGAATGACACAGACTCTATAGCAAGAAAACGAAAGGGATTTCAGGGACTTCTATCTTTTGCCGGGACGTTGCCGGAAGATTTTGATTACAAAAAAGAACTTGAGGAAGCAAGGGAAGAAAAATATGCTCATTTTATTTGACACGAATATCATACTTGATATCCTTGAAAAACGCCAGCCCTTTTATGAAGCATCCAAGTCTGTTTTAGAGGAATGTATTTCAAATGATATACGTGGCTTTATTGCACTGCATTCTGTATCAAACATTTATTATATTTTGCGAAAACGCTTTTCAGTCTCAGACAGGCGAAAGCTTCTCCTTGATCATCTGGACTTGCTGCAAGTGGCAGGCACTGACCATGAACATGTAAAAAACGCTCTGCAAAGAGAATGCTTTTCCGACTTTGAGGACTGCCTGCAAGATGAATGCGCAAAACAGGTTCATGCAGATTATATTGTAACCCGAAATATAACGTACTTTTCCACATCGGATATACCGGCAGTAACCCCGGAAGATATGCTTAAAATCTTTCATCGATAAATGACCGAAAATCCTTTACTTTTCCCGCAAGAATAGAAATAATAAAAGGGACAAGAAGTAAATAGCAACTCGTCAGACTACTTTCTCCAAATCGGGTAGTTTTACGAGCAGAAACTGAAAAGTATCTTGCGTGATGAAAAGACGGATTCATAATCAAGTCCCATCTTCCGCACTGGTTGAACGATACGGGAAGTCTTATTTTATAAGGCTTCCCGTGTTTTTTATTCCCGCATTTCGAAAGTACGTTCTGTACGATTGTGTTTCCAGTTCCGCTAATACTTATTGTATATCTGTCCCCTGTTTCCGGCATCAATCACACAAATAATTAATTCGTGGCTGTTCACTTTATATATAATCCGGTAATCGCCCACACGGAGCCTGTAAAACCCCGCGCTTTTCCTGCCTTTTAACCTCTTTATGTCGTTTCCTTCCGGCAGTTCATGAATTGCCCTTAATACCCTCTCTTTATCCGGCTTTGGCAGTTTTATGATAAACTTTTCTGCCATTTTTTCAATGACTATCCTGTACTTTTTCACAGTACAACCTCTTCCCTTGCCGCTAGATCTTCAAGTGTAACTGTCTGATGCTTTTCGGGATCCGGATTATTCAGATATTCTTCTACTAATTTTTCACAATACAGATCATCCTCTATATCATCGTCAAACTGTATTCCTCTTAAAAAAAGAAGCAGACTGCTGATTTTATATTCCGGCAGTTTATCAATAATCTGTTTCGCTAATTCCCGTTCACTCAAAGCAACCCCTCCTAAAATTAAAATTCCTATGTTAGAAATAAAATGTAATTGACCCAAAAACAACCGCATAAATAAGGATGTGTCCCTATGAGAAATAGTATACAGTATTTTACGGAAAATGGAATACCTGAATTAGAAAAAATAAAATTGAATTTTTTGGAAAACCCTGCGATGTTCGACAAATGCGTGGATAAAGTTTGGAAAGTGTTCCTTCAGACCGCATGCTGTTTGATCTGCGGATGGTTAGAAGAATACAACACTTTTTTGGAGAGCAGCCTGAAAAGGCGTCTGTACTGGCAGGTGAAAGACCGTGGCCAGAAAAATATCCTTACAACACCTGAAATTGCGTTTCATGGAAGCCAGGCCCTTTCCCCCTCATCCAGCGTCCACCTAGCCACTAAAAAACGCAACACAATGTCAAAAAAGTTTCTTTTCTGGAGGTGTTGTAAAGCTTGCCAATATATGGACTCTCAGGTGTTGTAAAGCCCGCAGAGTCGTCCGCTTAGCCACTAATGTTCACAAGACACATACTTCTTCGGAGATACCCCAACCATTTTTGTAAATGTTTTAAGAAAATTACTATAATCCTGAAACCCGCATAAAATACTGGTCTCTGTCACCGAATGCCCGTCCGAAAGCAGCAATTTCGCCATCGAAATCCGCTTGGCAATAATATAGCGGGTAATCGTCGTACCTGTAGCATCCTTAAAGAGCTTGCGCAGATAAGAGCTGCTGAAATGGAGCCTGGAAGCCAGAACCGGAATTGAGAGGTCCTCCGCCAAATGCTGGTTGATAAAGGACAAGAGCTCGTCAATTTCTTCATAATGGGCGCTCGTCAGCATCTGTGTGGCAGGCATTTCCATATTCCCGTTGCAGCAGGAGATAAAAATATAATTCAGGCAGGCCATCATCTCCTGAAAGACCGCACGGTCGATAATATCCTGCCCGTAATCCCTGCTTTCCGACAGCTTATGGATAAAGAAGGTAAACCGTTTCTGATATTCCTTGGAGAGCATAATCTTATGCCCGAAAGGCGTATCCCGGCAGGTAAAGCAGTAGCTTAGATCTGTCTGCGTCGTGGAAAGCCGCTTTAAATATTCCGGGTGAATCGAGATTACAATCCGTTCATGGGCTGCCGCATCCACCTGCGTAAGATGATGGCTTTCAAACTGATTAATGAAAAAAATATTTCCGGGGTCCACATCATATAACCGTCTGTCGATCAGAAACTGCTTTCCGCCCGAAATAGAAAAATAAATCTCATAACAATCATGGATATGCATATCCATCGTCTTTTCATCGCTGTACATCCACGCGAGGGCAAATGTCCGTGTCCCCAGGCAGGACTGTATGGCAGGCTGGCAGGAATCATAAATAGTCATAATATTGTCTCCTTCAAAATATACAAAAACAGCAAGAAAGCCAGCCTCTTTGTATTGAAAAGAGGCCAGCTTTGTTGTTATCATCCGTTTTACAGCCAGGGCAAGCTTCTAATCCGCAAATTCAATAATACTCTTCGCCGGAATCTCTGTCACAACAATCTTTCCCATCTGCTGCATCTTTTGAATGCTCTTCTCCACTTCACTTTCGTCCAGCTGCAGCTGCTGCGCTGTCTGCCTGACGGTTGGCGCATATCCATTCTGATCCGATAAGGATTTCATATAATTATATACTTGCATCGTATGATCGTCCATAAAGATACCTTCTTTCTTTCCTTTGTGCTAATAGTATCCCTTGGATCCGCTGAAATATCATGTCAGTTTGAAGCAGCTTTGGAAGGTTTTGGGCTTACTTACTTTGTATTATATCTTTACCATTCCTGATTGTCAACATACGATGGATCAATGTTTTCTATTTCTGCGGCAGCTTGGGGACTTTTTTCTACAATTTTCGCAATTTCCTCTTGACAGCCCTACCCGCATACTTTATTCTGATTAAAAACAACTTGATTTTTCTCTCTCAATCCGCTATTTTGTTAATAGCAATCCCATGATCAAAAGAAGCGTAACCCACGCGAATGGAATTTACTCTATCATGAAGGCAGGATAAAAAAATGTTTTTTAAAAAACGCAAAAACCAGGAAGATTCCCTCCGCCAGCTGGCAGACCAGCTTGCCGCCCTGTCGCACAACGAAACAGCCGCAAAAGAAGGTCTGGAGCAGCTGCTTGGCCTGCGTCAGGAATGCAGCGGTATGTCGCAGCAGCTGGCCCGGTATTTTTCCGGCGCTGCCCGGGAAAAAGACGAGCTGCAAAGCGCCCTGCAGCAGACAGCCGGACGCCTGGAACAGCAGCTGGGCCAGCTGCAGTCTGACGTACACAAGCATGACATGGCGATCGAGAATCTGCTGGATGAATGGGAAGAAAAAAAATCGGATGAAGAAAGCGTAAAAGCGCGCCAGCAGGAATCTGACCAGACGGAGCAGCTGCTGCTTGGCCTGTTTGAAGCTTACCAGGAACAATTTTGGAACTTAAAGCACTATGCCGCGTCCAAAGACGGCAGCTGGGCTGCCCAGATTGCTTTAATGGAAATCAATCTGGAGCATTACCGGCGCACCTGTGCGATCAGCCTGATTCAGGATTGCGGGGTGGGCGTGGATTATGACCTGCATGAAGTGATCGAGGCCATTGATACGACAGACCCTTCACTGGATAAAACGATTGCCGATATTTACCGCTGCGGCTATCTATATAAAGGAAAGGTTCGTAAGAAGGCCCGGGCAGCCGCATACCGCTTCACCCCTGCTGCTCCGGACAGCCAGGAAAACGGACAGACTTAACAAGAACCATGCGCATATCCGGTTTTGGCCGGAATCTTTCACTACAGGCGCGCCGCCGGAAGCAGCCGGCAGGCGCGCTGGAAACAGGAGTTTAAATGAGTACAATAATAGGAATCGATCTCGGTACATCCACGACGGAGGCAGCTGTCATCCAGAACGGAAAGCCGCTTATGATCTTTAATCTGGAAAACGAAATTATCACCCCGTCCGCAGTCGGCCTGGATGCCGACGGTACGTTTGTAATCGGGGAAAAAGCAAGGGCGCAGTATTTATTATCACCGGAACGCACAGCGATCGAGGTCAAGCGCAAGATCGGTACAAACGAAAAGATCCCGCTTGGCAAGGATACGTATACGCCCGTCGAGCTGTCCGCAAAGCTGCTGGAGTATGTCAAATCCTATGCATCGGAATATTTAAAGACCGAAATTACCCGCGCCGTCATCTCTGTACCGGCTTATTTTGATGACCTGCAAAGGCAGGCTACGGTAGAAGCGGGAACAAAAGCCGGCCTGGAGGTCATGCGGATCTTAAATGAACCGACGGCCGCCGCCCTCAGCTACGGCCTGGAGCATATGGAAGAGGAAAGCCATATCCTCGTCTATGACCTTGGCGGCGGTACGTTCGATGTCACGCTGCTGGAGATGTTTGACGGCGTGCTGGAGGTAAAGGCCAGCAGCGGCGACAACCAGCTCGGCGGCAAGGATTTTGATGAAAAAATTATGGACTGGCTGATCAGCCAGTTTAAAAGCAAGCATGGCATTGACCTTTCCAAGGACAAGTTTGCTATGGTGAAGCTGAAAGAAGAAGCGGAACGATGCAAAAAGACGCTGAGCTCCTCCAGCGCCTGCCAGGTCCTGATCCCGATGATTGCCGAAAAGTCCGGCGAACCGCTGGCTTTGGACGAAACAATTACCGTAGAGGCTTTTGAGGAAATGACAAAAGACCTGATCAACCGCACACACCCGCCGATCGACGTCGTGCTGACGGACAGCGGTATCCTTGCGGAAGAGATTGACCGGGTGATTCTCGTCGGCGGTTCTACCAGGATGCCGCTTGTGGCGAAGGATATTGAGGCGTATCTTCATATGGAGCCTGCGCAGGCGGTAAATCCGGATTATGCGGTTGCAGAAGGCGCCGCGATCCAGGCTGGTATTATCGAAGGCAGTATCCATCAGGAAGACAGCATTATTATTACGGACGTAAATCCTTATACCTTGGGTATCCGTGTTGTGGATGATTTTTCCATGGACCGGATGGCTGTTGTAATACCGCGGAATGTAACGATTCCTGTGACACGCAGCGAGACTTACTTTACCAGCACCGATTACCAGACGGTTGCCCATATCGAAGTCTACCAGGGCGAAAGCACCACTGCGAGCAGAAACCATTTTCTGGGAGATTTTGAGATCCACGGCATTCCTGCTAAAAAGGCAAAAGCGGAGCGCATCAACGTGGAATTTTCCTATAACCTGAACGGTATGCTGAATGTAACAGCCACGATTCCAAGCACCGGCGCAGATGCATCCATTGAAATTAATATGATGCAGGAGCAGGATTCCGAGGAGGAAACCGTCGATGTAAGCGCCTGGAAGGAAGCGCCGCATGCCAAGCAGTTCCGTACGATTATCCGCCGCGCGGAGCGCATGCTCAAGGATCCGAAGGTGCAGGAAGACCCGCTGCTGGCAGAAGATCTGGACGCCGCCATTTACGACTTAAAAGAAGCGATCTTATCCGACGACCTCGAACTGGCAGGTGTGTGCGAATCAGACCTGATGTATCTGCTGGATGAATTATCGTAACAGTTCCATGGGTGATCTGAACGGTTACGAAATTATCCGCAGCATGATAAGCAAGCAAACGTACCATCCGGAGAGTGAATTTCATGAATAACGATTATAAGATACTCGGGCTGGAACAAGGCGCATCACAGGCGGACATAAAAAAGGCTTATTTTAAAATGGTCCGCCTGCATTCGCCGGAATCCGATCCGGAGCAATTCCAGAAAATACGTAAAGCCTATGAAAATCTGAAAGATGCACAGAAAAAGCCGGACGGGCCTGTATTCCCGCCTCTGAGCAATCCGCAGGCGATTAAAATGATGCAGCAGATCCAGCTCTACCGCAAGGAAAAAAACATTACCCGCTATCGGGACTGCTGCGAAGAAGCCTGGAAAAAATTTCCGGACGACATTCATTTTCTATATCTGCTCATCATGGCGCAAAGGCGCTGCGGAAATACCGGAAAAGCGGTAAAAAACGCGGAGCTTTTAGTCAGTAAGGACCCCAACAACAAGTGGTATCAGATGGCCCTGGCCTTTTCCTGCCAGGAGCGCGGGTACTGGCAAAAAGCCCTGGCCGCCTGTGAAAAAGCCTTTTTCCTCGGATGCCGGGACATTGACTTTTTGTTAATGTACGCCAGCGCCTGTGATGATTATAATGACCCCCAAAAAGGCGTCCTGGTCCTTTCTGAAATTGTCCGCAAAAAAACGCGCTGGTCCAGAGAGGAAGTCCCGAAGGTCGCAGACGCTTTTTCCGGCCTGCTGGCTATGCACAAAGCAGCCGGTACGATCAGCTTGCTGGAAATTCTGGAGCTGCTGTATCCTTTTTTGACACAGTACGGCATTTATTTAAAAGAATTTACCCCGCAGCTGTGCCTGATCCTTTCAGGCGCCTGTGCGAACGTCACTTATGGCAGCGCGGAATACCAGAAAGCGGATGAGATCTTTTCCTATATCCAAAAATCATGCACTGACTTTTCGGACAATGAGCTGATCGCCGCTGCCATTGAAAACTTCCACTTTCACCGCGCACTGTGCGATCCCCGGCTGAGTGAGCTGATGCTTGCTTATCTGGAGCTGTTTCATGATTACGACGAGGACGAGGACGATCCGCTCTTTAAAAAATTCGCCATGCTGGACGCACAGCTGATGATGCTTGAACAGCGGGAAGACACGCTGCGCCAGGCACAGATCCTGCGGACCGAGCATCCGCAGGAGTACCGGAATATTGAGGATTTTGTGAAAAAGCTGGAAAATCCCTCCAAAATCCCGCTTTTAAAAGAGCATCTGCAAAAGACCTACCGGCGCCTGGAGCCATACTATGCGTGCGGCCATTATTACGAAACGTATCCGCAGGAAAAAGTCAGGGCCATGGGCAGTATCATCAACGAAGGCCATGAATCGGAGCCTTTTGTGCGCACCGGTAAAAAAATTGGCCGCAACGACCCATGCCCCTGCGGCTCCGGCAAAAAATACAAGCACTGCTGTATGCCGAAATAGCCAAAATGCATACAGGCAGTAACCGTTCCGCGGATGACCGGAATTGTTACTGCAGATCTGTCACCTGCAGCATCTGTTTTCCATATGCTAGAGAAAGAACTTTTATGGAGCGCTTCATCATGCAGGACAAAACAACTCTACGAACGGAATCATGCAGCTTTGCAGGCATCCGGCCGGCAATGGCGGACCTTCCTTACCCGCCCATTCAGGTAAGCGCAAAAAACCCGGCCTGCGCCAGCCTGCTAGCGATCGATTACTGCGGCTCTGTATCCGAGCTTTCCGCAATCACACAATATATCAACAATGAAAACCGCATTTCCTGCGAAAATTGCCCGCTTGCAAAGACATTTCTGGGCATTGCGATGGCGGAGATGATGCATCTGCAAAAACTGGGCGAGCTGATCCATCTGCTGGGCGGCGCCGTCAGCTATGCGGCCAGGCAGCCAAACGGCCATATGCGCCTGTGGACACCGGAATACCTCACCCTGGCGGATCAGGCCGGCAAAATGATTGCCGCCAATATCGAAGCCGAACAGGCGGCGATCCGTCAGTACCAGATGCATATGAAAATGATTCAGGACGACCATGTAAACGCGGTCCTTGCGCGGATCATCAAGGACGAGGAATACCACATTTTCCTGCTGCGTTCGCTGTAAAGCAGCAATACAATCCCTTGCACAAATACTTGCAAAATTATGGTAAAAAAAGACTGATTTTTTCGGAAGAAATGTTGGAACATTCTGAAAAAGAGTGCTATAATAGATGGCAGTAACGCAGGATACGGATCCATGGCCGTTTCCGATACGTCACCGGAAGGTATCCTGCCTGCTGAACCATATAGGAACCAAACGATAGAAAGGGAATGGGGAAACCCAGGAAAATGGAAGGAGAACCAAAATTATGAAATTTTTTGTAGACACTGCGATTGTTGAGGAAATCAAAAAAGCAAATGATATGGGCGTTATCTGCGGCGTAACCACGAATCCGTCGCTGATTGCAAAATCAGGCAGGGACTTTGCAGAGGTTATCAAAGAGATTACAGACATTGTGGACGGCGCGATCAGCGGTGAAGTAAAGGCTACGACACAGGATGCGGAAGGCATGATCGCAGAAGGCCGTGAAATTGCAAAAATCCACCCGAATATGGTCGTAAAAATCCCAATGACCGTAGAAGGCTTAAAAGCAGTAAAACAGTTGTCCTCCGAAGGGATTAAGACAAATGTAACGCTGATCTTTAACGCAAACCAGGCGCTGCTTGCTGCCAGGGCAGGCGCTACCTATGTATCTCCGTTCTTAGGCCGCCTGGACGATATTTCCGTACCCGGCGTAGACCTGATCCGTACGATTGCAGAGATTTTCGCCATCCATGATATTGAGACTGAAATTATTGCGGCATCTATCCGCAATCCGATCCATATTATCGACTGTGCATTGGCGGGCGCACACATTGCAACCGTTCCTTACAATGTCATTGAAGCAATGACCAAACATCCGCTGACAGATGCAGGCATTGAAAAATTCATTCAGGACAGCACAAAATAAACCCGACAGACAACCGATCATACCAGGAAACGATGGAATGGCATCTTCTGGGAAAGGATATTACTATGACTGATTTAGAACTTCAAAAAATGGCAGTGGAAGTAAGAAAAGGGATCGTGACGGCTGTCCACGGCGCAAAAGCCGGGCATCCGGGCGGGTCTTTGTCTGCTGCCGACGTTTTTACCTATTTGTATTTTGAAGAAATGAACATTGATCCGAAAGAGCCGAAAAAGGCAGACCGCGACCGCTTTGTATTATCCAAGGGGCATACGGCGCCCGGCTTATATTCTACACTTGCAAACCGGGGATTTTTCCCTGTGGAAGACCTGCCGACGCTGCGCCATATCGGCTCCCATCTGCAGGGCCACCCATGCGTACAGCATACGCCAGGCATTGACGCTTCTTCCGGCTCTCTGGGGCAGGGGATTTCCGTAGCTGTCGGCATGGCGCTTTCCGCAAAGCTCAGCAATGACAGCTACCGTGTCTATACACTGCTCGGAGACGGCGAGATTCAGGAAGGGCAGGTATGGGAAGCAGCGATGTTTGCCGGACACCGCAAGCTGGACAACCTGTGCGTAATTGTGGACAACAACGGGCTGCAGATTGACGGAAAGATTGAAGACGTATGCTCTCCATATCCAATCAGCGATAAATTTCAGGCTTTCAATTTTCATGTAATTGATGTTGCGGACGGAAATGACATGGCACAGCTGCGCGCCGCGTTTACCGAAGCAAAACAGACCAAGGGGCAGCCGACGGCAATCATAATGAAAACCGTCAAAGGCAAATGCGTTTCCTTTATGGAAAACCAGGTCGGATGGCACGGCAAGGCGCCGAACGACGAGGAATACGCAATTGCGATGGAGGATCTTAAGAAAGCAGGTGAAGCATTATGTCAGAAGTAAAAAAGATAGCAACCAGAGAAAGCTACGGCAATGCCCTGGCAGAGCTGGGCAAGGAAGCGGACAATCTGGTCGTATTAGACGCGGACCTGGCGGAAGCTACCAAGACAGGCACCTTTAAAAAAGCTTTTCCTGACAGACATATTGACTGCGGCATTGCGGAATGCAATATGATGGGCATTGCGGCAGGACTTGCTTCCACCGGCAAAGTGCCGTTTGTAAGCTCGTTTGCGATGTTTGCAGCCGGACGCGCGTTTGAACAGGTGCGCAATTCCATCGGCTATCCGCATCTGAATGTCAAAATCGGCGCCACGCATGCCGGGATATCCGTCGGGGAAGACGGCGCCAGCCACCAGTGCAACGAAGACCTCGCACTGATGCGTGTTATTCCGGGCATGGTCGTCATCAATCCTTCGGACGATGTGGAAGCAAAAGCAGCCGTCCGGGCAGCTTATGCGCATGAAGGGCCTGTGTACTTAAGATTCGGCCGCCTGGCAGCTCCGGTCATCAATGACCGCCCGGATTATCAGTTTGAAATCGGAAAGGGCGTTACCTTAAGGGACGGCAAAGACCTGACACTGGTTGCCACCGGCCTTTGCGTATCCGGCGCGCTGGAAGCCGCTGAAAAGCTTGCCGCGGACGGCATAGACGCAAGAGTGATCAACATCCATACGATCAAACCGATCGATGAAGACCTGCTGGTCCAGGCAGCCCGCGAAACCGGAGAAATTATCACCGTAGAAGAGCATTCCGTCATCGGCGGCCTGGGCGGTGCAGTCGCTGAAGTACTCAGCGAGAAATACCCGGCCAAAATGCTGCGCATCGGTGTGCAGGATACCTTCGGCGAATCCGGCCCGGCTGTCAAGCTTTTGGAAAAATACGGACTGGATGCAGCAGGCATCTACCAAAAGGTAAAGGCATTTCATTCTTAAAAACCGGCAGGACTGTCACATAAGACTTTGTAATCGTGTACGGCATGGATGTAAACCAGATTACTAAGATTTATGTGGCAGTTTTTATTTCAGCACAAACAGGGCCGCCGTTTTGCCTGGCAAAACCTGCCGCGCCCTGTTCCTGTGTACATAGGAAGGGAGAAGGACAATCAGATGCTGGAACAGTTAAAACAACAGGTCTATGAAGCAAATATGGAACTTCCCAAACGCGGCCTTGTCACCTATACTTGGGGCAATGTCAGCGGGATTGACCGAGAAACAGGCTATTTTGTCATTAAGCCAAGCGGCGTGGAATACGACGTGCTGACCCCGGACGATATGGTCGTAATGGACCTTCAAATGAACAAAATCGAAGGGAACTATAAGCCTTCGTCCGATACAGCCACACATGCGGAATTATACAAAAAATATCCGCAGATCGGCGGCATCGTACATACCCATTCCACAACAGCCACATCCTGGGCGCAGGCCGGCAGAAGCATTCCGCTCTACGGCACGACACATGCAGACTACTTTCTCGGAGCCATCCCATGTGCCAGAAGCCTGACGCCTGAAGAAATTAACGGCGAATACGAAAAAAACACCGGGCTGGTCATTATCGAAACACTGGAAGAAAACGGGATCAACCCGATGTATACACCAGGCATCCTCTGTAAAAACCACGGGCCGTTCACCTGGGGCAAGGACGCGGGCCAGGCGGTCTACAATGCCGTCGTACTGGAAGAAGTTGCCAAAATGGCGCTGAATACCGAGCTGATCAATCCAAAAGCAGAACCGGCGCCGGACAGTATCAAAGACAAGCATTTTTACCGTAAACACGGCGCCAATGCTTATTACGGACAAAATTAGGAGGAACCCCACATGCTGGATCTATATCAGGAAGCAAAAGAATCATTTGGCACAAGCAAACAAGGCGAAGCCGTATCCGTATATCTGCTGCAGAATAAAAACGGCATGAAAGTACGCGTTACCGACTACGGCGCATCCCTTGTTTCCATTATCGTACCGGACAAAAACGGCAGCATGACCGACGTACTGCTCGGCTACGACAATGTCACCGGCTACGAAACCCACACCTGCTACTTCGGGGCCGTCATCGGCAGAAACGGCAACCGGATCGCAAACGCACAGCTGACGATCAACGGCACCGTATACAGCCTGGACCAGAACGACAACGAAAACAACCTGCATTCCGGCGTAAAAGGCATGGACGCAAAAGTATGGGCCGTCAAACAGGCAACAGACACTTCCATCACACTGACATGCAAAAGCGCAGACCGGGAACAGGGCTTTCCGGGAAATATGGACGCGCAGGTCACTTACGTACTAACCGACGACAACGCTGTCGAAATCCATTACGAAGCCGTTTCCGACCAGGATACGGTCGCGAATTTTACAAACCACGCCTATTTCAACCTATCCGGCCACGGCTCCGGCGACGTGCTGGGCCAGGAGCTGATGCTGCGGGCCTCCCATTTCACCCCGGTCATCGATGCCAAAGCGATTCCGACCGGAGAGATCGCACCCGTTGCTGGAACACCGATGGATTTTACAACCGCCAAAACGATCGGGCGCGACATTGCATCAGATGATATCCAGATTGGTTACGGCGGGGGATTTGACCATAATTTTGTACTGGATAAAGCTGAAAAAGGCGCATTTGAGCTGATGGCACAGGCGTACGCGCCAGATACCGGAATTGAGATGAAAGCTTATACAGACCTGCCGGGCGTGCAGTTTTATTCCGGGAATTTCGTGACAGAGCAGGAAGGAAAACAGGGCGCTGTTTATGGGAAACGGCATGGATTCTGCCTGGAATCCCAGTATTTTCCAAATTCGGTAAATGAACCTGGGTTTGAATCGCCGATTTTGAAAGCGGGGGAAGTGTACCGGACGAAGACTAGTTATCAGTTTGGAGTGAGATAAAAATGTTTACGGAACTGCCAGCGTATAGGGTGCTGGCAGTTCTTTGTGTGCTGTGCGCGGCGCTGGATCTGTATATCTATCTTGAACTAGCCGGACGACTCTGCGGGCTGGGGCCAGGGGACGCGCCCGCAGAGTCTGGTTATTGGCAGGCTTAGCAAGACCTGAATGATCAGTTTCATGTATAGCAGGAGAAAACCAGCCGGATGAGGGGGCGGGGCCTGGATTTCGGCGACGTTGGAAGAA
>CANONN010000029.1 GCA_947567625.1 uncultured Roseburia sp.
CCCTCATTTAGTTTTTGACTTCTGTTGACACTTTTTGCTTATTCAGTCTTTGGCAATTTTGATCGTTTTCCCTCTTTCGTCCGTTTGACATATGTTGGTCTTTTTCCCTCATTTGGTTTTTGATTTCTGTTGACGCTTTTTGCTTATTCAGCTTTGGCAATTTTGATCGTTTTCCCTCTTTCGTCCGTTTGACATATATTGGTCGTTTCCCTCATTTAGTTTTTGACTTCTGTCGACGTTTTCCGCCTATTCAGTCTTTGGCATCTTTTGATCGTTTTCCCTCATTTGTCGGTTTGACAAATGTTGGTCTTTTTCGTTTTATGACATCTATCAATCTTTTTTTGCTCATTCGGGCTTTGACACCCATTGCACTTTATCGGACACTCGATTTCGACTTTCCCTTTCAAGACACTCACGCAGCCTCAGCCTTTTTCTTCTTAATTTGCTTAAACGTTCAACCGATGGCAGATAGCAAATAGCTTATATTTATAACACTCACTCGGCTCTGTTCTCACCGTTTACTACAGTCCCTGCACTTCCTCCTTCTCTTGTTTTTCCACTTACGCGGTAGCTTCTTGCATGAAATCCTTTCTAACCCCCTTGCTCGTTTCCTTCATCCATTCTTTACCGGTCTCTTAACCTGCGCTTTTTATTGATTACAGCCGCAATTCCAATAGCAACTATAGCATAAACCAGCAAAAAGATCACCTGTTGTTTTATGTCAATCATATCCTCTCCCCAAAACAGCGTAATCCCCATCTCCTCATTAAAAACATCGGCAATCCCAGCCGGAAGACCCTCAAAAATCTCTTTGACGGCATGTTCCGTGCAGACCTGGCGCATCATCGCAGCCCCGTGCAGCACGGGAAGCGCCTTTAGCACCGTCTGCAATTTCTCTGACAGAGCCGCCATGGGAATATAGATGCCGCCCACAAATCCGACCAGTGTGCCGACGACAGTGAGCATACCGCTCCATCCGCTCTCACTGTGCACAAACAGGGCCAAAAGATAGCCGAGCGAAGAAAACACAAATGTATTTAACATAATCATCAGCAGCAGCTTCAAATTGACAGACACAGAGAGAACCTCGTATCCGCGTATCAGAAAATAAACCTCTCCGGCTGCCAGCGTCAGCAGACACATAATTGTTCCCACAATCCACGAGGCCAGGACATAGCCGAACACCAATTTGATGCGTTTGACAGGCGTAACATAAAAACCCAGAATACGTTTGCGCGTCTCATCCTGCACCATAGCGCCCAGGACTGTCAAGGTAACGGTGACCGCATTTACCACAAGAATCCCCGCCAGCGTCCACAATTGAATCACATAGGCCGCATTTTTTTCATCCAGCGCAGTGTCGCGCTCCCCGCCGTATTCCGCCAGAATTTGTACCAGGCTGCGGCTGTTCATCGCGCCGAGAAAAATAACCATCAGTCCCAGCACAATCAACATAGACAGCAGGGAAAAAAATACCGCGCTCTTATCTCTCAAATACACCATGCAATTTCGTTTCGTCAAATAAAAAATTTCCGTCATCGTAATCTCCAATCTACTCTCATATCCAACTATAGCCGTTCTTTGCCTTAATAATTTCCAAGCTACTCTCATCGCCATTCCCCTAGTAGACGAGCTGGGTGAAGTTCTTTGTTTTAATAATCTACAATTCTACTCTCATGCGATCACCGCCAATATCGTCGGAAGGACGAGTTTTTTGCCTTAATATTTTACAAGCTACTCTCATCGCCATTCCCCTAGTAGACGAGCTGGGTGAAGTTCTTTGCTTTAATAATCTACAATTCTACTCTCATGCGATCACCGCCAATATCGTCGGTGGGACAAGTTTTAGCCTTAATAATCTACAAGCTACTCTCATCGCCATTCCTCTAGAAAACGAGCTGGGTGAAGTTCTTTGCCTTATAATCTACAAGCTATTCTCATATCCAGATATGGCACTTCTTTGCCTTAATAATCTACAAGCTACTCTCATGCAATCACCGCCAATATCGTCGGTGGGAAGAGTTCTTGCCTTAATAATTTCCAAGCTACTCTCATCGCCATTCCCCTAGAAAACGAGCTGGATAAGTTCTTTGCCTTAATATTCTACAAGCTACTCTCATGCGATCACCGCCAATATCGTCGGTGGGAAGAGTTCTTTGCCTTAATAATCCCCAATCTACTCTCATATCCAGCTATGGCACTTCTTTACCTTAACAATATTCCATTCTTGTAACACACGTTTTCACTTCCCCCAGAAAGCGGCACTTTGCGGCGCAGCTTACAGGGAATCTGCACTTGTCTCACACCGCTGTCCCGTAATATTTAAAAACGCATCATCCATCGTGCCCTGCAACATTTCAAACCCCGCAATCTCACACTTCACATCATCCAAAATCGGCAGCGCACTCATACTTTCGGACATACACAAAAGGAAATACTTCTCCTCCTGCTCACAGCTTATCTCAGGATATGTACACGCAATTTTTTGCAATTTCTGTTGCAGCCTGGGCTCGCTGCCCGGTTTGGGATACAGGCGCAGCTTATCGTTTGTGTAGCGCTCTTTGATTGTAAATGGTGTTCCGAAGTCTTTGATCTTCCCTTTGTCCAGTATGGCAATGTGGCCGGCGGCGGCCGCCTCTTCCATGTAATGCGTGGTGAGAAAGATTGTCATATGCTCCTCATTGCGCAATTTTTCAATACATTGCCACACGAGCCGGCGCGTCGCCGGGTCTAACCCCGTCGTCGGTTCATCTAAGATCAGGATTTCGGGCGCATGGATGAGTGCAGACGCGATCTCACACCGGCGCTTCTGCCCGCCGGAAAGCTTCTCATATTTTCTTCCGTATATATCCTGTAACTGCAATTTCTCGCACACATCGGCGATACTCTTCTTTAGCGCGCTCCCCTTTTTGCCGTACATAGCGCCCCGCAAATAAAGGTTTTCTTTGACGTTTAGTTTTCCGTCCAGACAATTGTGCTGCCATACCACGCCAATATGGCTGCGTATCTCTTGGTCCTGCCGCCCCATGCGGCAGCCGCAGATCTCAATTTCTCCCGCCGTAGGCGTAAATAACGTGCACATCATATGAATGGTCGTGGATTTTCCGGCCCCATTGACGCCGAGAAACCCGAACAGTTCCCCCTTTTCCACCTGAAAACTGATATCATCCACAGCCCGCACTTCCCTAAAGTATTTTTTTAAACCATTGACTCTGATAACCGGCTCCATACCGCTCCTCCCTATCTTATAAGCACCTAATCCAGACAAGCCAGAAACAAAAATAAGCTATTTTGCACAAAGTCTCCACGTTCAAGGCAAAACGACCCAACCTGTCTTTTCGCTGTCTTTATCCTATACAAAAAAAGCAGCCCTGGCAACAAAATTGCGCTAAGCTGCTTATTTTGTATCGTAAGCTGTCAAAATGAATCCCTATTCTCACACCATGCGGATTGCAATGCCCGCAGACGGCTCTCCCAATCCTCATAGCGGCCGCCATATTCCTGTTTGGCGCGAACCGTATTTTCCACGATAAACGGGCCCTTTGCCTGCGTATAGGCGTCGCGGTTGTGCTCATACTGTTTCCAGAGCGATCGTTTCAACGCCTCATATTGTTTCGCCCGTGAGGGATATTCATTCATATAATCCCGAAAATACAGTTCGTCGTGGTCCCCGCGATAGCGCAGATGCAAATGAAATACTTGCTCCGCGAATCCCTCGCTCGTGTAGCCTCTGTTAAAAGACGCTCTGTTTTCTGCCTCAGACATAAGGATATATCCGTTGCGCGCCAGCACATTTTTTATATCCTCCATCGGCGTGGTCTTCGGAATCTCCAGAAGGATATCCACAATCGGTTTTGCCCATATACCGTTTATCGCCGTACTTCCGATATGGCTTATAACATACTCTGTATCCGCCAAAAAATCCCGTATTCTCTCCGCCTCCGCCTGATACCAATCCCTCCAGCAGTCCTGGTGTGCGCTCAGCCGAATCGGAAATAATTCCCACAATTCTTCCAGCGTCATTTCAGATAACAACTTTTTCATCATGTGCGAACTCCTCTTTCATACCTGTGTCAATCGTTCCTCTTTGTCTCAACGCCCCAGGCGCTCATGAAAAGTGTGCAATCTGATCCTGTATCGCATGGCTGCACTTCTCATAATGCTCCATTACCTCCTGATGAAAAGCCAAGATATAGGCATCATCTTTTCGCTTCACAGCATACTCCAGCTGTCTGGCCTGCTCGGACAGGCCCGGCAGGCCAATGCCGAGCGCCGTACTCTTCAAGGCGTGAACCACCGTTTGATAGTGTTCCCAGTCCTTCTCTCTAAAATATCGGTTCAACAACGGCTGCTTATCCTCCTGCACAAACATCTCGAGCATCTCCAGATAAAACGCCCTCTCCCCTGCACAATACTCTAATCCAAGCAAAAAATCAAGCTCCGGCACAGCCGCCTTCCATTCCTGCAGCTCTGTAACGGAAATGACCGCATCCTCCGCTTCCATGCTGCCTTTTTTCAAAAACTGCACCGTCCCTCCCTCCCTGATCTTTGCCTGATCTATTGGCGCGGTCTGTTCATATGCGTTCTCTATCTTCTCTTTCTCTTCTTGCGTCCGCTCCGGCACCCCTTCGCCCGTCTCCCGTCTGATCTTTTCCGCGGGGAGATATTTCATCAGCATCTTTTCCAGCGCCGCCCCGTCGATCGGTTTGGTCAGATAATCGTCAAACCCCCTATCCAAATACTGCTGCCTTGCCCCGGAAATAGCGTTCGCCGTGAGCACGATCACCTTCGCGCCGTATCGCGGGAAATGTTTCTTTATTGCCGCAAGCGTCTCTATTCCATCCAGTTCCGGCATCATATGATCGAGCAATATCACATCGTATTGATGTTCCGCCACCAGCTCCAGACACCGCCGACCGTCCTCGGCCAAATCCACCTGCATGAGCGTCCTCTTAAGCAGACCCTTCGCCACCGCCCGGTTCATGTTATCATCATCCACAACAAGAATCCTGGCGCAGGGCGCCGTGAACTGCTGCTTACAGACTTCGGCCGCTGTGCGGTTCGCTCCATATGGCTGCGCAAAATCACCGACCGTTTCATCCCCGCATACCGTTTGCTTTATGACAAAATAAAAGTAAGAACCTTTTTGGTACTCACTCTCCACCATAAGCTCCCCGCCCATCATCCGAATATAACTCTGTGAGATGGAAAGCCCAAGCCCCGTGCCCTCAATGGCCTTATTCGACGTTTCATCCACCCGCTGAAATTCCTGAAAAAGCTTTGAGATATCCTCTTTTTTAATCCCCTTGCCGTTATCCTTTACCCCCATGTGCAGCAGAACCTGATGGTCATCTGCCCGCCTGCCTGAGACAATAAGCGCTGCCTCGCCGCCTGCTTTGGTATATTTGATGGCGTTCGTCATAAGGTTGGTCAATACCTGCCAGATTTTCATGCCGTCGCCGTACAATTGGTCCGGCGTGTCGCAGGCGGCCTGCACCACGATTTTAATTGATTTTTTCTCCGCGCGCTGGCGCGCCATCTGCATGACATCGTAAAGCAGCGAGCGGAGCGAATATTTGGCACAGATCAGCTCCGTTTTCCCGGATTCAATCTTTCTGATATCTAAAATATTGTTAATCAAAGACAACAAATATTGGCCGGACGAATCCACATTGGCCGCATACTCCAAAATATGTTCCTCGCTGCTCTCGCGAAGAATCATCTCATTCATGCCCAAAATAGCATTGATCGGCGTGCGTATCTCATGCGACATATTTGCCAGGAAATCGCTCTTCGCACGGTCCGCCTTCTCTGCGTCGTTTTTATATTGAATATTGAGCTGCAATAATTCATCCCGCTTTCGCTCCACCTGGGTAATCTTGTTTTTGATCAGCATCGCAATGGCAATCTCCGCCAGATATAAGAGAGGAAATCGAATCTCAAATGTGCGTTCGTAATCATAGCAATAGGCATTTAAGGGCGACCACAACCCGATCACTGCGATCAGCCAAAAAAGCAGCGAGACAACGACCGCTCTCCTTACATCCATAATATAAATGGCAAACGGCGGGATTAGCAGTACCCACAAAATACTAAAACCGCCCTCCCCGCCGGTGATCAAGTACTGTACCATGACGAAAGCCAGCACCATTATTTCGAGCGGAATCGCAACTTTTAAAGATTTGCTCTTTACAATGGTAAAATATCCCAGTAGCATCATGGCGCTTATCATCCCGTTCATGGCTGCCATCATGCGGTTGCCCACAAACAGGTTGATCGGCACAAACAAAGCGCCCACAATAAGAAACACAATGCAGACCACTTTGCCGGAAGGAATATAGAGTTGTTCCACCGAATCAATCATTTCGTTGTCGCTTCTTTTATCCTGATTTTTCATTTTAATCCCCATGCCGCCTTTGGCGGCTCAAATAGGTATGAAAAACGCCGCTTTTGCGTTTTTCTTGTGTGAAACTTAATACTTCTTAGGCAGTGTTTTTTGCTGCCTTAGATGTATTTTTCACACTAACCTCTCAGTTTTGACATATCTCAAGTAACATCGGCGCTCCGATCTGCTGGTCTTATATAGGAATGACACGATAAGCCCCCATACTTGCTGTTATCTTATCAGAAAAAGCGAAACGCATCAACCAAATCCGCAATTCTGGCAACAACGGCATTTTTCTGGCAACAAAGCGAACGCTTGCGTTCACAGGAAATGTGGACTATAATAGAATAATAACGTTCAGAAACGGAGGTCATCATGCATATACAAATTCAATGCTGCGGTATTGTCTTAATGTTGACACTGTTTTATTTCTATATGCGCCAGAAACGGATATCCCTAAATACACAGCAGGCGTTTTTAGGTGTATTTTTTGCGACTTTCGTCTGTATCGCCGTCGATATCCTCTCGATCGGCGCCATCGAGTGCCGTCATCTGCTGCCGGAACACTTTGTCAAATTTATCGCCAAAAGCTATCTGGTAACACTGCTCGGTGTGGCCATCAGCGCCCTGTCCTACATGTGTGTGGATATCTACCCCAATCACAATATCTACCGGCAAAACATGAAAAGATACCGTATCTTGACCCTGATCGGCGTCATCGGCACCTACGCCGCGCCCTTAGATTACCATTACGACAAGGACGGCGTGACCGTGATGTACACGCACGGCCCCAGTCTCTATGTCACATACGGCATGGCGCTGATTTTCTTTCTCCGCATCTTTTATCTTCTGCGAAAAGAAAAGGCCAGAATCAATCCCCGGCGCAGGGAGGCCGTCTGTATCTGGCTGCTGATCTGGATAGCAGCCTCACAGATACAGTTTATGTACACCAACGTCCTGATCGTGGGATACGCCGGTTCGATCGGCATTATGGTGCTCTACCTGAAACTGGAAAACCCGGAAACCAATCTCGACCGCAATACCGGAATGTTCAGCAGCGGCGCTCTTTTCCAATATACGAAACAGCTCTTTGCCAGAGAAAAGGATTTTGCGACGCTGGTGATTATATTTGAAAATACCGCCTACCAGAATGTGCCTCTCGAAAAAAGAGCCGCCATCAAAATGGAAATCATCGAGTATCTGTTGAAAACGCCGGATATCCTCTGTTTCAAAAACGCAGAAGACGAATTTTTCTTGATTATGGAAGAGACGGATACTGCAGAACAGCGGGTCAAGGCCATACGCGCTCGTTTCCGGTCTGGATGGGGCGAAGGCAACGCGCGCATGGTGCATCCACAATGGCTGTACCTGCCCCACACCAACATCGCTGGCGAAGCCGATCATCTGCTGTATCTCATACGTTACATCAGACAAAACAGCGCTACATTCTCCGAGAAAGACTTCTTTTGCATCGAGAAAAACAGCGTCGATCAGATGCAGCAGAAAAAGGAGACAGAACAGCTCATTCTCGAAGCGATCGACAACGACCGCGTAGAAGTGCATTACCAGCCGATCTTCTCAACCGGCGAACAGCGCATCACTTCAGCCGAAGCGCTCGTGCGTATTCGCGGCAGGGACGGCAATCTGGTTGCGCCGGGAGTATTTATCGAAGTCGCCGAGGAGAGCGGCATGATCTTAAGGCTGGGGGAAATTGTATTCGAGAAAGTGTGCCGATTCATACAAGAGCATCCGCTGGAACAGTATGGTCTCCATTACATAGAAGTCAATCTCTCCGTCGTGCAGTGCTCCTACGAATGGCTGGCGCGGGACTACATCAACATCATGCACAAGTATGATATCGACCCCAAATACATCAATCTTGAGATCACAGAGTCGGCCTCCACCAACGCCAAAAAGACTCTGCTCGACAATATGGAATCTCTGATCGGATACGGCGTAAAATTTTCTCTGGATGACTTCGGCACCGGGCAGTCCAATTTAAACTATATCGTAGACATGCCGGTCGACATTATCAAATTTGACCGGAGTATGACCAATTCTTACTTTGAGAACGGAAAGGCCAAATATGTCATGGACGCCGCGATACATATGATTCACGGCATGAACTTGGAAATCGTCTCGGAGGGCATCGAAACGGCAGAACAATATCAGACCATGCAAGATCTGGGCATCAGCCACATACAGGGTTACTATTTTTCCAAACCGCTTCCGGCAGAAGAATTTATCCGGTTCCTGGAAAGACAGACAGCATGACGGGCAAAACCAGACAAAAATATATGAACAAAAGGCCCACAGACACGGTCAAATGACACTTTGACCTGTCTGTGGGCCTTTTCGTATCTATCGAATCAAAGCACGAATCGAATCAAACGGCTCCCATCAGCAAACGCCCTGCGCGAGCATAGCCTCCACAACTTTCTCAAAACCTGCGATATTCGCACCGGCAACATAGTTGCCCTCCATGCCGTAACGCTTTGCAGCCTCGTCAATGTTGTGGTAGATATTCACCATAATATTCTGTAACTTGCTGTCCACTTCCTCGAACGTCCAGCTCAATCTCTCGCTGTTCTGGGACATCTCGAGTGCGGAGGTTGCAACGCCGCCGGCATTGGAAGCCTTGCCGCCGATAAACCATACGCCGTTCTCCTGCAGATACTCTGTCGCATCGATCGTGGTCGGCATGTTGGCGCCTTCGCAGACTGCCTTACATCCGTTTGCCACCAGCTGTTTCGCATCGTCGAGCAGCAGCTCGTTCTGCGTTGCGCACGGAAGTGCGATATCGCACTTAATCTGCCATACGCCGCGGCCCTCATGATACTCTGCGCTCTTTCTCGCGGCAGCATATTCGGTGAGACGGGCACGTTTTACCTCTTTCACCTCTTTGAGCAGCGCAACATCAATGCCTTCCGGATCATAAATCCATCCGGTAGAGTCGGAACAGGTGACAACCTTAGCGCCCATCTGATGCGCTTTCTGAATCGCGTAGATCGCGACATTGCCCGCGCCCGATACCACGATCGTCTTGCCTTCCATAGACTCGCCGTGGCATTTGATCAACTCTTCCGTAATATATAACAAACCGTATCCGGTCGCCTCCGTGCGGGCGAGCGAACCGCCGTAAGTCAAGCCTTTACCGGTCAAAACACCCTCAAATGTGCCACGGATTCTCTTGTACTGGCCAAACATAAAGCCGATCTCCCTAGCACCTGTACCGATATCGCCGGCCGGCACATCAATATCTGCGCCGATATATTTGCAGAGCTCTGTCATAAAGCTCTGGCAGAACGCCATAATCTCCCGGTCTGATTTGCCCTTCGGATCAAAGTCAGAACCGCCCTTGCCGCCGCCGATCGGAAGGCTGGTGAGAGAATTTTTGAAAATCTGCTCGAAACCTAAAAATTTGATAATGCCAAGATTCACGGACGGATGTAATCGAAGGCCGCCCTTGTATGGTCCGATCGCATTGTTAAACTGCACGCGGAAACCTCTGTTCACCTGAACCTGTCCCTTATCGTCCACCCACGGTACACGGAACATAAACTGTCTGTCCGGCTCGGTAATTCTCTCCAATACGGCATTTTTTCTGTAAAGCTCTTCGTTGGCATCCACTACCGGCCTTAACGAATTGAGAACCTCTGTCACTGCCTGTAAGAACTCCGGCTGATCTGCATTTTTCTTAGATACAATCTCTAAGACCTCGTCAACATATCCCATCTGTCCTATCTCCTTACTTGTTATGAATTTTAAAGCACGCGAAAATTCATAAATAAATCTCGCGTCCAGCATCAACATTATTATTTTATTATATCTTAGCGCAAAGTGCAATATTTTTTTGTGGTTTGCTTTGGTTTTTATATAAATCTGCAAGTTGAAAGATCAAAAACTGCAAATTACTTCTTCTTCGCTTCAAATACCCGCCTTTTCATGCGCACCGTTCCCGCAGCAACTGGCATCCTACATCAACCGATAGATCAGAATCGCGATCAGCACCCCGATAATTCCCGCTATTGTAATTTTAATGTTTAATCCAAACGTGATCACCAGAATTCCCAAATCCAGCACAAGCGGGCTTGACAGTCCGAAGCTCTGCCCGTAATTAAGCCAGTTTAAAAAGGGATTTCCCGCCGCAAAACTGCCCAAAAATCCTCCCAGCACAATGCCTGAGAGCAGCAGTACTAACAAAACCCAGTAATTTTTACTTGCAATACCCCTTGCCATAATAAAACCCTGCCTTTCCCGCCGTATCCTCCCTGACAGCACATGCATGATGTAGAAACTTTTCCGAAACAATCGGATTCCCGTTCCTGTTTCTCACATGGAAACCTTCTCTAACTCACTTTTTTCCTCAAAATAATCTCCCAGCTTTGCCAGCGCATAGATCAGAATCGGCGTCTCCTGCTCCGTCAGGCCGCCTTTCATATGCGCGATCATGTCGCGGTGAAATTCCTCATGATGGGCAAACGCCTTTTTGCCTTTTGCGGTCAGATAAACCCAGACAACGCGCTTATCCTGTATGCTGCGTTCCCTCACGACATAGCCCTTGTTCGTCAGACCGTCAATCGCGCGCGTGAGCGTCCCCGTCGTAACCTGCATCAGTTTGGCTACCGTCGTCATGCTTTTGGGCTCCTCCACGCCGATCGCCTCTATAATGTGAAAATCATTGTAGCTGATATCGGAAAACTCTTCCGTCACCAGGCATTTCCCTTCGATTTCCATGATATTTTTGAACAATTTCACCAACAATTCATTTAACGTCTCATCTGTGGTCATACATAAACCTTTCCTCTCATCCACACAATACGCGTCCGATCACCAGACAAGCGCCGCGGCCCCCCAGGTCAGTCCGGCTCCGAATCCGGCCATCACGACTTTATCACCTTTTTTGATCGTTCCGGCACGGTTGACATTGTCAAGCAAGATCGGCACGCTGGCCGCCGATATGTTGCCGCACTCCTGCAAATTCGTCGGGAATTTTTCCATCGGCTGTTTCAAGCGCTTGGCCGCGGCCTCTATAATACGGTAATTGGCCTGGTGCAGCAAAAAATAGTCGATCTCTTCTACGGACAGGCCCGCCTGCTCCACCACCTGCGTGATCGCCCGCGGCACCGTGCGCACGGCAAATTTGTACACCTCCTGCCCGTTCATATAGGTATAAGAAAGCGCCGTGTCATTTTTGACATAAGGATTGTTCACCGGCCTGTTACTGCAATTTAGCACCATGCCGGCAGCGCCGTCGGAGCCCTGTACCATACTTAAGATACCGCCCTCCTCGTCACTCTCGCTCGCCCGGACAATGGCCGCGCCTGCACCGTCGCCAAACAGCACGCAGGTACTGCGGTCTGTCCAGTCCATCATCTTAGACAACGTCTCGGCGCCAAGAATCAAAGCGGTCCGGTACACGCCGCTCTTTAAATAAGTAGAAGCAATATTCAGCGCAAATAAAAATCCCGAACAGGCCGCGTTGATATCAAATGCCGCCGCATTTTTGGCGCCGATCTCCCGCTGTATCTCACAGGACAAATTGGGAAAAAAACGGTCGGGGGAGACGGTGGCCGCGATGATCAAATCAATCTCCTCCGGCACAACACCCGCTTTCTCCATCGCATGGGTTGCCGCCTCCACCGCCAAACCGGTCGTCGTCTCCTCCACTGCCAGATGACGTGCCCGGATGCCCGTTCTCGTAGATATCCATTCATCCGAAGTGTCCATGAGCTTGCTCAGGTCGTCATTGGTCACCCTGAGCTTTGGGATGGCACTTCCCGTACCGATAATTTCAACTTTTCTAAACATGTTTCCTCTCATTCCTCCGCGTAAGCGGCATTGTAATCAACGGGAACCAGCGCATTTTTCAGACACGCTCTGGGAAAACCCGGCATTTTAAAAGGCGCGGAAACGGTCATAACGCTCTTTTGCCAGCTGTTCGCCTGTCTTGCCATCCTGCTTTAGTAAAAATTCTTTTATCTTTCCTTTCATATAGCGGGCAATCGACTCGCAGGCTTTCGCGTCCGCCATGCCGTATTCCGGTATGATCTGCTCCACAACTTTTAATTCGTGCAGATCTTTCGCGGTAATCTTCATGACCTCGCTCGCCTCCTTGGCGCGCCTGCTGTCTTTCCAGAGGATAGAAGAAAATCCCTCCGGCGATAAAATGGAGTATGTCGCATTCTCCATCATCCAGACTTCATTGCCGACCGCCAGCGCCAGCGCACCGCCGCTGCCGCCCTCGCCGATCATCAGGCAGAGAACCGGCACCTTCAGGGACGACATCTCGTAGAGGTTGCGCGCGATCGCTTCCCCCTGTCCGCGCTCCTCGGCTTCCATGCCGCAGAATGCGCCGGAGGTATTGACAAATGTGATCACCGGACGATTAAATTTTTCCGCCTGCTTCATCAGGCGCAGCGCCTTGCGGTACCCTTCCGGGGAGGGCATACCATAATTGCGCCCCATACAGTCTTTTAAGTCCTTGCCCTTGTGGACGCCGATTACCGTCATCGGCTGACCGTCAAGATAAGCGATTCCGCCCACGATCGCCGGGTCATCCCGAAAATAGCGATCGCCGTGCAGCTCCATAAACTCGTCAAAGATTTCATCCATATACTCCACAGACGCCACGCGGTCCACCTTGCGCGCCGCCTTTACTTTCTCCCATGCGGTGAGCGGCCTCGATTTGACGGCGCGCTCTTTCATAAGCTCGGTCGGCTCATAGGTGTCGCCCGACCGCCTTGGCTCAAAATTGGCATATCCTTTGACCGGTCGGTGTATTTTTAAAATCTCGTATAACGTCTCTTTTAAATTGCTTCGCTCGACAATGGCGTCGACAAATCCGTGCTCCAACTGGAACTCGGAGCGCTGAAAGCCCTCCGGCAGCTTTTGTCCGATCGTCTGCTCAATCACGCGCGGGCCGGCAAACCCGATCAGCGCGCCCGGCTCCGCCAATATGATATCGCCCAGCATCGCAAAGCTCGCCGTCACGCCGCCCGTCGTCGGGTCGGTCAGCACCGGAACATACAAAAGCCCGGCTTCCGCATGTTTCTTTAACGCCGCGGAAGTCTTTGCCATCTGCATCAGGGAGATAATTCCTTCCTGCATCCTGGCGCCGCCGGAACAGCAAAACAGGATCACCGGCAGCCGCTCTGCCGTAGCCCGCTCCACCGCGAGCGCAATCTTTTCGCCCACCACATGGCCCATGCTGCTCATCAAGAATCTTGCGTCGCAGATACCGAGAACCGCGTCTTCGCCGTATACTTTGCATCTTCCGATCGTAACGGCCTCATGCAGGCCGGTTTTTTCTTTCGCCGCCAGGACTTTTGCCTCGTACTCGGGAAAATTTAACGGATTCTCCTCGGCAAGCTCCTCAAACCACGGTGTAAACGTCCCTTTGTCGGCCACCATTTTAATGCGGTTTTTGGTGCGCACACGAAAATAACTGCCGCATGACGGACAGACATAGCGGTTGCGCTCCGTCTCTTTTTTGTCAATCTCCCTGCCGCATGACGGACAGACAATCGTCGCCGCTACAGGGCGCTCGTTTACCGCCTTTGCTTGCTCCGCCGCATCCTCCGGCCCTTTCTCCTCTTTTCCGAGTTTTTCTGTCGAAACCGATTCTTTTTTGCGTTTAAATAATGCTGCCATAGCCACTCCTTTACATTCCATCCACTGCCACATTACCAATTATCATTATCCTGACTAATCTCCGCCACTGATTCCCTGCGTTTTCCACACTCACTGTATGTCTTTCCTGTCATGTCAGCTGACCGCAAATGTCAGCTCGGCGCTGCATACCAATTTATCATTTACTTTAGCGACTGCCTTTCCCACACCGATTGGGCCTTTCTGTTTGATGATCTCCGTCTCTAAAATAAGTACATCCCCCGGCACTACCTTCTGCTTAAACTTTGCCGCATTAATCCCGGCAAAATAGGCGGTTTTCCCGCGGTTTTCCTCCATTCCCAGGATTGCCACCGCTCCGGTCTGCGCCAATGCCTCGACAATCAGCACTCCCGGCATCACCGGCTCGCCGGGAAAATGGCCGCCGAAAAACGGTTCGTTGTAGCTGACGCACTTCTTTGCCACGGCGCACACGCCTGGTTCCCACTCCTCCACCGTGTCGATCAGCAGAAACGGCTGACGGTGGGGGATTATTTCCATAATTTCCTTTGTTGTTAAAACTGACATGGAATAGCCTTCCTTCTCTTCTATCATCTATCTATACTTTTTCAGTAACAGGCTCGCATTGTGACCGCCAAAGCCAAGGGAATTGCTCAGCGCATACGGCACCTCTGTCTGCACGGCTTCCTTACAGTAGTCGAGATCGAGCTCCTCGTCCGGCGTCGTATAGCCGACCGTCGCGTGAATATACCCCTCCTCGATCTCCTTTGCGCAGGCCACAAACTCGATGGCTCCCGCTGCCCCGAGCAGATGCCCGACCATGGATTTGGTGGAATTGATCTTCATCTCGTTCGCGTGTTCACCGAACGCAAGCTTGATCGCGCGCGTCTCAAACAGATCGTTGTGATGCGTGGCCGTGCCGTGCGCATTGATGTATGACACGTCCTCAGGCGCAATACCCGCGTCCGCCACGGCGTTTAACATGGCCTTTGCTGCTCCCTCTCCGTCCTCCGCCGGGGAAGTGATATGATAGGCGTCAGACGAACATCCATATCCCGCCACCTCGGCATAGATTTTCGCCCCGCGGGCCTTTGCGTGCTCTAACTCTTCGAGCACGACGATCGCCGCTCCCTCTCCCATGACAAAACCGCTGCGGTTCTTGTCAAACGGAAGGGAACATTTGGCCGGATCGCTCTCACTCGAGAGCGCGGTCAGCGAAGTAAAGCCGGCAATGCCCACCGGGGTAATGCAGCCTTCGGTGCCGCCGGCTACCATCACATCCGCCTCGCCGTACTGTACGGCGCGGAACGCTTCTCCGATCGTGTTGGTTCCGGTCGCACAGGCCGTTACCACATTTAAGCTCTTTCCCTTTAATCCAAACTGAATCGACACATTTCCCGCCGCCATATTGGAAATCATCATCGGCACAAACAGCGGGCCAACGCGCCCCGGCCCCTTTTCCAGCAGCTTGGCATGCTCCCGCTCAATCGCCTGCAAGCTTCCGACGCCGCTCCCGATAGCGCAGCCGACCCGGTAGGGGTCTTCGTTTTCCATCACAAGCCCCGCGTCCTCTATGGCCTCCTTTGCGGCGGCCACCGCATACTGGCAGAATAGCTCCATGCGTTTTGCCGTCTTGGCATCCATATAATTTTTGCCGTCAAAATTCTTGACCTCGGCGGCAAGATGACATTTATATTCACTGGCATCAAAATGAGTGATTTCACCAAAACCGATCTTCTCGTCTTTGACGGACTGCCAGAACTCCGAAACGGAAAGTCCGATCGGCGTAATAGCGCCCATACCGGTTACTACAACTCTTCTGCTCATAGTTTGCCTCATTTCTGCGCGGCTTTATTGCGCAAAGCCATACATGGCTTACAAGTTTGTGGATGCCGCACAGACACAAACTTGCAGATTGAAAATTTATATTTTCAATCTTTAACCTCCATCGTATTCCTATGTTTTATATATCGTATGTGACGGAAATTACGGCCTGCCGTTTGCGGGTCCCACCATCACATAGACATTCCGCCGTCCACCGCAATCACCTGCCCGGTGATATACGCGGCCCGGCTGCTTGCCAAAAAAGCCGCCATCTCGGCGATATCAGCCACATTCCCGACTCTGCCGAGCGGAATCTGCGCCTTTACCGCTTCCCTGGCGGCATCGGGCATCGCGTCCGTCATATCCGTCGTGATAAATCCCGGCGCAATCGCGTTGCAGGTCACGCCGCGGCTGGCGAGCTCCCTGGCCACGCTCTTTGTCAGACCGATTATCCCCGCTTTGCTCGCGCTGTAATTTGCCTGCCCGGCATTGCCCATAATGCCGGATACAGACGATATATTAATGATGCTTCCGGCACGCTGTTTTAAAAAGTAGCGGGAAGTGTGGCGGATGGTATGAAACGCCCCCTTCAGGTTCGTCTCGATCACCCGGTCAAAATCCTCCTCGCTCATTTTCATCACCAGGCCGTCCCTTGTGATGCCGGCGTTATTTACCAGAATATCAATATGTCCGAATTCTTTTATGATCTCTTTTATCATTTCCTCGCAAGCGGCGAAATCCGCCACGTTGCAGCCATATGTAACGGCGCTTCCGCGAAAACCGGCGTCTTTGATCTCCTGTGCCACCGCCTCTGCCCGCTCTTTGGAACCGTTATAATTTACAATGACTTGAGCGCCCTCCCTGGCGAGTGTTTTCGCGATCTCACTGCCGATTCCACGGCTGGCGCCCGTCACCAAAGCAACTTTATCTGCCAACATACGTTTCAAAGTCCTCCATCTTGTCAATGTTGCTGACCGCAACATCTCTGTTAATCTTCTTCATAAATCCGGTTAATGTCCTGCCCGGACCAATCTCTACAAATTCATCCACACCGTCTGCTATCATGCGCTCTACGGACTGCTGCCAGCGCACGGAGGAGGACACCTGGCGAATCAGTAAATCTTTCACCATATCTTTGTCTGTCACATATTCTGCGGTCACGTTTGCGACATAAGGAATGGTGTAATCCCGTATGGTCACGCCCTCCAGGTGTTTGCCGAGCTTTTCGCCGGCTCCTGTCAGCATCTTAGAGTGAAACGGGCCGCTGACATTAAGCGGCACGCACCGTTTTGCGCCCGCTTCCTTACACCTGTCGGCGGCTGCCGCAACCGCAGCCGCCTCCCCGGTAATCACGATCTGCCCGGGGCAGTTATAATTGGCGATTGACACCACACCCTCTGTCGCCTCACACGCCGCTTCAATGGCAGCTGCATCTAATCCCAAAACGGCCGTCATCGCGCCGCCGACAGGTACTGCCTCCTGCATATATATGCCTCTGGCCCGCACCAGACGGAATGCATCCTGCATATCGAGTACACCGGCCGCAATCAGCGCCCCGTACTCTCCCAGGCTAAGACCGGCCGTCACGTCCGGTCTTAGCCCCGCATCCTCCAGCGCTTTTAAGATGGCCGCTTCCGCAGTCAGCATACAGATCTGTGTGTATTCTGTAATGTTAATCTTTTCATTTTCCTCAAAGCAAAGGGCCGCGATATCCAGCTTGGAAGCCTCTGAGGCGATCTCAAACACTTCCTTGCAGACCGGCATCTGCTCATAGAATTCCTTTGCCATACCTACATACTGTGCACCCTGTCCGGGAAAAATAAATGCTCTCTTTGCCATTGTACTGCTAACCATACCTTTCTGTTATCTGGCCAAAAGCCGATCCGCCTCGGCCACAAGCTCCTCAATGATCTCCTGACAAGTCTGTCTCTTCTTCACCATGCCGGCGCTCTGTCCGGCCATCAGGCTGCCGTTTACGACATCCCCGTCCATCACTGCCTTGCGGAGGGAACCTAACGTCAACTGTTCGAGTTCCTCAAAAGAAGCTCCGTCTTTTTCCATTTTTAAGTATTCACGGCTCATTTTATTGCGCAGCACGCGAATCGGATGTCCGGTACTGCTGCCCGTCACCTCGGAATCAATATCTTTGGCCTTGATGACGCGCTCTTTGTAATTGTCATGTACGATGGATTCCTCCGCCACGATAAAGCGCGTTCCCATCTGGACGCCCTCGGCGCCAAGCATAAAGGACGCCGCAATCCCCCGGCCGTCCGCAATGCCGCCGGCTGCGATCACCGGGATGGACACGGCATCCGCGACCTGCGGCACCAATGTCATCGTGGTCTGCGCCCCGATATGTCCGCCGGACTCCATGCCTTCCGCCACTACGGCATCCGCGCCGGCGCGCTCCATCATTTTTGCCATGGCGACGCTCGCCACGACCGGAATGACGACAACGCCGGCTGCTTTCCATGCCTCGATAAACTTAGCAGGGCTTCCGGCTCCCGTCGTCACCACCTTAACGCCCTCTTCGATCACAATCTGCGCCACTTCCTCGGCGTTTGGATTGAGCAGCATCACATTGACGCCGAAGGGGCGGTCCGTCAACTCTTTTGCCTTGCGAATCTGCTCCCGCACAATCTCGGGCGGTGCGCTGGCCGCTCCGATTAAACCCAGGCCCCCGGCATTGGAGACAGCCGCCGCGAGATGATACTCGGCAACCCACGCCATACCGCCCTGGATTATCGGATATTTTGTTCCCAGCAATTCACTGATTCTTGAATTCATTACTCCTGAACACCTTTTCCTTTTAAGTACTCCACTACGTCCTTGACCGTTACGATAGACTCAAGGTCCTCCGACGGAATCTCCACGTCGAACTCCTCCTCCAAAGCCATGACAAGCTCGAACAAATCTAAAGAATCCGCGCCCAAATCGTCCTTGAAGTTGGACTCCAGCTTAATCTCAGACTCTTCCACGTTTAACTGCTCCGCGATGATTGGTAACATTTTCTCTAACATAATCTTATTTTCCTTTCCTTTTGACATTTTCATTTGCTTATCAAATATTTTGATTGTCAAACTTTTTGCAAATCAAAGTATATGAGTGTTGGAAAGATTTGTCAATAGGTTTTTATAAATTATTATAATTTTATAAACCGCCGTAATTCCTTGACAATCTTTGACCGGATACTATATAGTTATCATAATATTCAAGATATCTTCATCTTTATTATAGATATCACAAAATAAATACCGCTTCGGAATGGAGGATACCATGAATAACTTTTTTGTCACACAAGAGGGTGCATGGGGCGACGGCTCCATGCGCATGACGGCGCCCAGCATCGCGATCGTGGCGGCAGTCATCGCGCTGTTACTCGTCATAGCCGCCATTGTCCGGCAGCACCGTGCCAAAAGGAAAGCGGCGCTCACGACAAAGCAGCTTGTATACTCCGCCATGGCGATCGCGCTGGCGGTCGTCTGCTCGATGATCAAGCTCTATGACCTGCCCTTGGGCGGCTCCGTCACTTTGATATCCATGTTTTTCATCACATTAATCGGCTACTGGTACGGTCCTTATGTCGGCATCATGACCGCCGTTGCCTACGGCCTGGTGCAGTTTGTCATGGAACCGATTTTCTACACCGTTCCCCAGATGCTGTTGGACTATCCTCTGGCTTTCGGCGCACTCGGATTATCCGGTTTCTTCCACAAGAAAAAATATGGCATCCAGCTCGGCTATCTGGCCGGCGTGATGGGTCGTTTTGTTTTTGCCACAATCTCCGGCGTCGTATTTTTTGCCTCCTATGCACCGGAGGGCATGCACCCGCTGCTCTATTCCGTCGCATACCAGGCGTCCTACCTGATACCGGAAGCCCTGCTTACCGTATTGGTGGTCTCTTTCGCACCGGTCACCAGGGCAATCACGAGCGTGCAAAAACAGGCCGTGGAGTCTTAAACATTAAGCTCTCAGGCCAATCAAATTTTGAAATGGAGATTCGTATGAGAAAAATAGGTATTGCCACCGATAGCCACAGCGGCATCACCGCCGCAGAGGCGCAGAGACTGGGCATCTATGTGCTTCCGATGCCCTTTAATATAGGAGACACCTGCTATTATGAGGATGTCACATTAACCAGACAGGAGTTTTTTGAAAAGTTAGATTCCGGCGCCGTCATATCGACCTCACAGCCCTCGCCGGAGGACGTTATGAAGCTTTGGGACCAGGCGCTGGCGGAATGTGAACAGCTAGTTTACATTCCGATCAGCAGCGGTTTAAGCGGCTCCTGCCAGACGGCACTGATGCTGGCGGGGCAGGAAGCATACGAAAACCGCGTCTATGTCGTGGACAACGGACGCGTCTCGGCGCCGATGCACCGCTCAGTGCTCGACGCCTGCGAGCTGGCAAACGAGGGCTATGCCGCCCCTCAGATCAAAGAAATGTTAGAAGAGGTTCGCGCGGACATGGTAATCTATGTTGGCGTACAGACGTTGGAACATTTAAAGCGCGGCGGCAGAATCAGTCCCGCCACCGCAGCCCTGGGCACCATCTTGCACATCAAGCCGGTACTGAAGTTCGACGTGGGCACTCTGGATACGTTTCAGAAATGCCGCAGCTTCGAGAAAGCGAAAAAGGCCATGATTGACGCCATGCACCACGATCTGGAAACCACATTCCGCGCGCAGCGCGACGCCAACGAGGTATACCTGGTAGCCGCCTCGAGCGCCGCCCCTGAGGAGACGGAGCGATGGCTCGCGCAAATCCGTGCGTCCTTCCCGGATATGGACGTCATGTGCGATGATCTCTCCCTTGGCGTTTCCTGCCACATCGGCGCAGGCGGCCTTGGCATCGGCTGCTCATGCCGCCCCAAACGGCGTTAGAGCAGCATTTTGACACAGCCGTACATGCCGGCGTCATTGCCGAGCTTGGCCAGCGCAAACTTTGTCTCACGGCAGGCGTGGAACACATTCTCGACGAAATGTCTCTTGATCGTTTCGAGCAGGATATCCCCCGCCTTGGACACGCCGCCGCCGATCACAATCATCTCAGGATTCACCACGCAGGCGGCGTTGGCAAGCGCACGCCCTAATATCGTTCCAAGTTCCTCCACCAGATCATCCGCAACCTCGTCCCCGGCCTTTGCGGCGTCAAAAATATCTTTGGCCGTCAGAGGTTCGCAGTCCCCCAGCACGGTATCGCGGGAGGATACCGCAAGCTTTCGTTTCGCCATGCGCACGATACCTGTCGCAGATGTGTACTGCTCCAGACAGCCGTATTTGCCGCAGGTACACTGCTCGATCTCATCTTCGTTTACGGCCATATGGCCGATCTCTCCCCCGGCGCCGTGATAACCCGGCACCATCTTTCCGGCAACAATGATACCGCCGCCGACGCCGGTCCCGAGCGTCACCATGATCACATTTTCACATCCCTTCGCGCCTCCCTGCCACGCCTCACCCAGCGCCGCGACATTGGCGTCATTTCCGGCCTTCACCGCCAGCCCGGTAATATTGTGCAACGCCTCCTCCACGTTTAAGACGCCCCAGCCGAGATTGACGCATTTGTTGACGACGCCGTCCTCTTTTACCGGCCCCGGCACTCCGATGCCGATGCCCAGCACTTCATCCTTGGAAATGCGCTCCTGCGCCAGTCTGTTGTCGATCGACCGCGCCACGTCATCCAAAATGGCTTCCCCGTTGTTCTCCGTGTTGGTGCGAATCTCCCAGCGGTCCAGCAATTTCCCTTTCGTCTCAAAAAACCCTATTTTACAGGTGGTTCCCCCAATGTCTACTCCGAATGCATATTTTTTCATACCCGAAACGTTCCTTTCTTTTTACATTTCCAACGGCGGAATATCCTCTATCAGTTCCCCGTCCTCGTTGATTGTGCCTCCCGCAGTCTCGCTCTGTCCGGGCGGCTGGCTTCCTCCGTTTGGCCCATTTCCTCCCGGCTGGCTTCCTCCGTTCGGCCCATTTCCTCCCGGTTGGCTTCCTCCTGGCTCATTTCCTCCTGACTGGCTTCCTCCGCTCGGCCCATTTCCTCCCGGCTGGCCCCCTCCGCTTGGCTGGCCGTTTTCTCCTGACCGGTTTCCTCCAGCCTGGCCTCCTCCGTTTGGCTGACCATTTTCTCCTGGCTGGCTTCCTTCTGACTGACCTCCTCCGCTTGGCTGGCCATTTCCTCCTGGCTGGTTCCCTCCAGCCTGGCCTCCTCCGCTTGGTTCATTTCCTCCGTTCGGCTGACCTCCTCCGTATGGCTCATTTCCTCCGTTCGGCTGATCTCCCTCCGGCTGCATCGCGCTTTCACTGTCCCGCTCGATCTGCCACAGCTCCGAGGACGGCTCCCCCTCAAATTCCCGGCCGCCCTGATGCTCCTTTGAAACTTTGACATAGGGCAGAAAATCCACGATCTCCAATCCCTCATGGGCCTGTAACATAAAGGTCTGCCAGATTTTGCCCGGGTAAGTGGAGCCCGCCAAATGCTCCAGCTTTTTGGGCATATCATAACCCACCCAGACGCTTGTCGTATAATATCTGGTATAGCCGACAAACCATCCGTCTTTCTGATTGTTTGTCGTCCCTGTCTTGCCCGCCGCGGGTATCTCCCCCAGATCGAGCCCTTTGCCGGTCCCGGCAGTCAGTACGCCGCGCAAGGCGTCCGTCATCATACGCGCCGCATTCATTTTATAGACTTCCGTCTCCGTCTGTGCCGATTGAAAGACCGGTATGCCGTCCGCATCATCAATGCGCAGAATACAGGTCGGCGTGCGGTATTTTCCGTCGTGCTCAATCGCGGCAAACCCCGCCGCCATCTCCAGCGCCGACACGCCGTTCGTAAAACCTCCCAGAGATGTCGCCAGACGGTAATCCTCAGCGTCCAGCTTTGCAAAATTCATCTTCTGTAAATAGGATAATCCCACCGTCGGCGTAATCTCGTCATACAACTTCCACGCGATCGTATTGACGGAGCGCTCGATCGCCTCCCGCAGTGTCATTTCCCCGAGATAGGTGCCGTTGGCATTTTTCGGCCCGTCCTCCACCGGCTCATCCACCACGACACTTTCCGGCGTGTAGCTCCTTTCCATGGCCGGAGTATAAACGAGAAGCGGTTTGATGGCGCTGCCCGGCTGCCGGTAACTCTGGTAGGCGCGGTTTAACGTGTACCCCGGGTACTCCTGCGCCCTGCCTCCCACAATCGCCGCGACATAGCCGGTTCGGTTGTCAATGCACACTGCCGCGGATTGCAGCTGATAGATTCCCTCCTCGTTGACCGCCGAAAAATCCTCCAGCGTACCGTTGACCGCCGACTGAAGCTTCTCCTGAAGCCCCAGCTGAAGCGACGTGTAGATATGGTAGCCCCCCGTATAGAGCTTTTTCTGGCACGCGGCGTAAGCTTCGCCATAACGCCCGTCATAATCCTGCCGCTCCTTGGGCGAGGCAAACTGATATTGAAACACGAATCCCTCCTGCTCCATCAAAGCCCTGGTCGCGCAATAATAGGCAAATGTCTCTACATAATCGTTCTTTTCATAACCCCCGGCCTGCTCTAAGACGACAGGCTCCGCTTTCGCCGCCATGCAAAGCTCCTGCGTAATCTTTCCGTCCTCCTGCATCTGGTCTAACACACGATTTCTTCGGGTGACGGCGTGGTCCATATGCTCCACGGGGTCGTAGTAGGTGGGGTTGTTCGGCACCGCACAGAGAAAAGCGATCTGTGCCAGGGAAAGCTCCGATATTTCCCGGTTAAAAAATCCTCTGCACGCGGACAGTACTCCATAATAACCGTGTCCGTAGTAGATATTATTCAGATAAAACTCCAAAATCTGGTCTTTGGTATACTTTTTTTCCAGCTCCCAGGCGATAAAAATCTCCTCAAGCTTTCGCTGCCAGGTCTTTTCCTGATTCAGAAACATCGTCCGCGCCAGCTGCATCGTAATCGTGCTGCCGCCCTGCGTCGCCTTTCCCCCGTTTTCGAGCATCACCTTAAAGGCGCGCAGCAGCGCCTTATAATCCACCCCTCCATGCGTAAAGAATCTTTTATCCTCAATCGTCGTAATCGCGTCCACCAGAGTCTTTGGCATATCGCCGATACTCAGATAGTAGGACTTCTTCTCTCCGTTTAAAACCGATATCACACTGCCGTCGGCCGCATATACCACGCTGATCTGATTCTGTTGAAAATCAGCCGGCGTCGAGGCGCGCACAAAACGCTCCGCCTCTGCTTTTAATTCTTTGATCTCGCCCGCGTATCCGCTCAGAAAATAGTACGCAGTCCCCGCGGCCACCAAAAGGAACAAGATCAGCTGCACCTTAAAAAATATGCGAAATTTTCGATGCTTTTTTTTCATAGTTATCCTTTCCTATGACAAGCCCAGCAGTTTGGCCGCATTGGCGCCCAAAACAGCCTGAAGTTCCGTATCCGAAAGGCCGCTGTCACTTATCAGCTGAAGAGCCTGCCGCTGCCCCTCCCACGGGCTGTCCGTGCCAAACAAAATCTTGTCCGCACCGTGTGTCCGCACAAAAGAGACAAAGCGGTCGACCGGCATAAACGAGCCGGCGTGCTCCGGCGGCACATCTTTGCTTCTGATCGAAAATGCGGTATCCAGCCAGACCTCTCTGCCGAGAATTTTTTCTTCCACGTCATCATAGCAGCCCCAGCCGCCCATGTGCGCCAGAATAATCTGTCGGTTGGCGACCGCATCCAGCAGGGGAACTACATGCTCGATTGTCGCATAGTCCACGCCCGGAAAGCCGATATCGTAGCCGGCATGGATTAACACCAAAAGTCCCTGCTCACATGCATAGTCCACCAGACGTATATATTTGATATCGTCCAGGTACGTGTTCTGGAATACCGGATGCAGCTTGATGCCTTTTATATGGTATGACACAAGACGGTTGATAATCTCCTTATAATTGTCATTTTCCGGGTGAATCCCGCCAAAGGAGATCACGCCGGTCTCCTCGGCCGTCCCGTTGATCTCTGCCGCGAGCTGATTCACCTTCTCCTGCTGCGCCGGCTTTGTCACTACGGGCAGCAGCACCACATAGTCATAACCCGCAGACCGCATGGACTGTTTCAAATCCGCCAGCTTTCCGCTCAGATAATTGGCAGCGTGGGAATTTTTTTTCAGGCTTTCCACGGCGCGCTCTGCAAGCGCATCGGGAAACGTATGTGTATGAAAATCAATAATCATCAGAACCTCTTTTCCACAGCCAAATTTCGCTGTTTGCATTTATATTTTTTTGGTATATACTGTATATCATACAGAACAAACTATACACAGGTACAAAATCGTGATTTCAATAGTCTTTATTATACAAAATATTGTAAAAAAGTGCAACTGACTGCGCCGCATATTCCATACAAATAGGAGAATCCGACTATGAACCAAAACATGCAGATCGCAAAGGCGGTAGAAGCAGATCTCGATTAAATGAAACCGGCTTCATGTATAATTGAATCCTTTTTACAGATACTACTTCTGCCAAGGAAAAATTAGTAACTGGAGGAACTTTATATATGAAAGCAACAGGTATTGTACGGCGCATCGACGATCTGGGAAGAATCGTTGTGCCAAAAGAGATAAGAAGAACATTGAGAATCCGTGAGGGCGATCCACTGGAAATTTTCACCGACCGCGAGGGCGAAATTATTCTGAAAAAATATTCGCCGATCGGGGAATTGAGCCAGTTTGCAGGCGAATACTCCGAAAGCCTTGCACAGACGACAGGACATCTGGTATTGATCACCGACTGCGACCATGTAGTGGCAGCCTCTGGAACAGGGAAAAAAGACTTTGAAGGAAAACCGATCAGCCGCCAGTTAGAAGAGGCGATCGGAAAAAGAAGAAGTTTTCTTGCCGCCAAAGAAGACAACGAGTTCATTAAAATCACGCTGGACGACGCGGGAGATTTTAACCAGCAGGCAATCAGCACCATTATCTGTGAGGGGGACGCGATCGGCGCCGTGATTTTGTACGATAAGAGGGAAAAAGGCAAGATGGGCGAGACCGAGAGTAAGCTTGCGACCGCAGCGGCAGGCTTTTTAGGACGCCAGATGGAGCAGTAGCCCCTTTTGCAAACCGCCCTTCTATTTCAAAAAAATCGAGCAGTGGCGAACGGGCGCGCCCTGCTCGATTTTTCCGTAAAAACTGATTGCAAATGCGTTAAGCCTGATTCTCCTTTGCCACGAGCTGATCGGCGCCATACATCTTGCGAAGCTTCGGCTTTTCGATTTTACCCGTTGCATTTCTCGGAATCTCACTGAATATATACTCTTTGGGCCGCTTATAGCGCGGAAGTTCCAGACAAAATTCTTCCAATTCTTCCTGGGTACATGACATGCCATCCTTGACTTCGATCACCGCAGCCGTTTTCTCACCAAGGCGCCGGTCGGGCAGTCCAATGACGGCCACGTCCTTAATCTTATCATAACGGCGCATAAAATCTTCGATCTGCACCGGATATATATTTTCGCCGCCGCTGACAATCACATCCTTCTTCCGGTCCACAAGGAAATAGAAGCCGTCCTCATCCTGTATCGCCATATCGCCGGTGTAGAGCCAGCCGTCTTTCAGCGTTTCGGCAGTCGCCTCCTCATTGCGGTAATAGCAGGTCATGACGCCCGGGCCTTTCACACAGAGCTCACCCACCTCGCCGCGCGCGACCTCTTTATCATTTTCATCGACAATCTTACACTCCCAGCGATAACCCGGCACGCCGATGGCTCCGACTTTATGGATATTTTCCATGCCCAGATGCACGCAGCCAGGACCCGTCGACTCGGAAAGCCCGTAGTTGGTGTCGTAGGCATGATTCGGGAAATATTCTCTCCAGCGCTTAATCAATGACGGCGGAACCGGCTGCGCGCCAATGTGCATCAGACGCCACTGGTCGAGCTGATAGTCCTCACGTTTCAGATCACCGCGCTCTAAGGCATCCAATATATCCTGCGCCCAGGGCACCAAAAGCCAGACGATCGTACACTTTTCACTGGAAACCGCCGAGAGAATGGCCTCCGGGCTTGTCCCTTTTAAGAGCACTGCCCGGCTCCCCGCCACCAGACTTCCCATCCAGTGAAATTTTGCGCCTGTGTGATAAAGCGGCGGTATACAAAGAAAGGTATCCGCACGCCCCGTCTCATGATGCTTCTGCTCCATCTGTGCAGCCTGTGTCAAGCTCCTGTGTTTATGTAAAATTGCCTTGGGAAATCCGGTCGTGCCGCTGGAAAAATAGATGGCGCCAAAATCATCCTCCGTCAGGGGAACGTCCGGCGACTGGCTCGAGCAGTCCGCCACCAGCTCGCGGTAGCTCTCCGCAAACGCGGGACAGCCATCTCCCACATAGATTAAAAGCCGCCCTTTCGCCAAACGCTCCGCGTTCACCTCGATACGGCCGATAAAAGCCGAACCGAACACGATAACATCGACCTCCGCCAGCTCCACACAATACAAAATCTCCTCCGCATCATAGCGGAAATTGAACGGCACAGCGATCGCGCCCGTCTTTAACACGCCAAAGTAGATCGGCAGCCATTCCAGGCAGTTGTACATTAGGATTCCTACTTTATCTCCCTTTTTTATGCCGCGGCCTATCAGCATATGGGCAAAACGGTTGGCTTTCTCGTTGAACACGCTCCATGTGATCTCTCTGCGGTAAGGCTCGAAGCGGCTGGGCTGGATTAACGCAAACTCTTTCCAGCTGGTTCTCCTTGTATCTTTCTCATCCGGGTTGAGCTCCACCAAAGCCACCTCGTCCGGGTACAGCCTCGCGTTTCTCTCCAGGTACTCTGTTACTGGCATGATTGATTTTCCCCCTGTCATTGATTCTCTTTTACCATATGCGCACTTTGGCGCGTATCATATCCTTCGACATTATACCATAAATTTGACCGTTTTCAAACTATTTGTAATCTCGGTAAAAAAGGCTGTCGCGAATTTGTTCCCCGGTATTACGCCTTTCCCACACATGGACACAGCGTACCCTCTGTGAAACCAACATCCGCAACAGCCTCTATCCTACGATTTTCATTATATTGTCCAAGCCCCTAGAAAGCGGCCTGCCTGCCCAGCACCTTCTCAATCGTCTCCACCAATTTCTCGCGGCTCGCCGGCTTGATCAAATATCCTTCCGGCCGCAGCTCTAATACGGAAGCGATATGCGCCCTGTCTTTCATGCCTGTCAAAAACACCACGGGGATATCCTTCGCCTCATCCAATTCCCGGATCATCTGCAACGTCATCCGGCCGTCACAGATGGGCATTTCATAATCCAAAAATATAATATCCGGCTTTTTCTTTCCAATCATGGTCAGCGCCTTCATACCGGAGGTCGCCATCTGCACGTCATACTTATCCGACAGAATCTTATACAAAGACCGAAGTTGAATGGCATTGTCGTCCACCAGCAGCACCAGCCTCTTTTCCTCGGGCGCATTGCTTGGTCTGGCCGCCGAAGCATCCTCCCCGGACGCCCCGGACACGCTGTTGCTGACATTTAAGACCTCCGCCAAAATCTCCGCGTTGCTGATCGGCCTCGTCAGCGCATGAAACTGACTGTCTTCAAAGAACTCACTAAAGTGCGCCTGCTCCGCTTCCGTCCCGATGCAGATCACGGGAATCGTGGGAAACTTGATCTTAAACTCGCGCAAGATCTTGTTGATATCTCTGCCCATGGCAATCAGGCTGACGATCACGATATCGGGCATTTTAATCTTTAACATTCCTTTGACCATATCCAGATTATCGACGCAAGCCTGCACACTGTAGCACTGCATCAACTCGTCATGGATATCCTGATACACCGTATTAAACTTTCCAATAAACAATATTTTTTTCATATGGACGCCTCCCTTCTCTCCCGGCACATAAAATCCCCTGTCTCACAGTGAATCCTTTATTAACAAAGCTTTGATCTGTTGAATGGTATCCACTGCCTCCTCTGAACTAAGATTCATAATCTGCTCCCCCAACCGTTCAACCTGATATCCAAGATCGCCCGCAAATTCATAACTGTCGATCTGTGCAAACACAAAATCGGCCGTCTCATACTCCTCCTGCTCCAAAGCGCCAAGCAGCATATCAAAATAGGGAACGATCTCCTGTATATCTTCCAACTGCCGCTTCTCTTCCTCCTGGGGCATGATCTCCCTCAAACGCTCTTTATGCTTTTTCATTTCCTCCATCAAAATCGGATGCAAAAGCAAGATTCGCTCCACATTCCCTTCTTTGGCCGCCATCTCAAGCAGACGCGCCAGCTTCGAGAGCAACAGCGCTCCCACGGTCGCCGCCGTGCTCTTTAAGGCATGCACCTCTATCCGGTACGCATCGAGCGCTTCCGGCTGTGTGAGACAATCAATCTTATCGCCAAGCTTTTGACACACGCCGTCCATCGAACGATAAAAGTCCTCCAATGTACTGCGCAGCAGCGATTCTTCGCGCAGGATGCGCAGCGCATATGCAAAATCGAATTCTTCCGGCTCCACAAGCGACGGCTGCTTCGGCTCCGCGGATTGCTCCGCGTGTGTTTCACCCTTTTTGACCAGCGCGGGCGGCAGATGTTTTTGCACCATCTCCTCGAGTTTATCCGGGTCCATCGGCTTGGTGAGAAAATCGCTGAACCCCTCCCGCATATAGTTTTCTTTCGCCCCGGTGATCGCATTTGCGGTGAGCACCACGATCGGAACGCCCTCGCAGAGCTTTTCCTTCCTAATCGCGTGTAAAGTCTCAATCCCGTCCATCTCGGGCATCATGTGATCCATGAAAATAAGGTCAAATTGGCTTTCGCGCAACTGCTGTAAACATGCAAAGCCGCTGTCCGCCTGTGAGATCTGCAACTTGGTCTGCTTTAACAGGCTGCAAAACACCTTGCGGTTCATGTCATTGTCATCCACCACCAGGACTCTCGCCTCCGGGGCGGTAAAACCGGTCTTATAGCTGAAGTTCTCCACACTCTGCAACGCTCTGTCCTCAAAGCGGCCGAGAGGTTCATCATTTACGACAATCTGCTTGATATCAAAAGAAAACGTACTGCCCTTTCCGTACTCGCTCTCCACCCGAAGCCGACTGCCCATCAAACGCAGCAGCTGAACCGTGATATTCATGCCAAGCCCGGTCCCTTCCGTGTAACGGTTGTGCGCATCGTTGATGCGGGTGTAGGCGGAAAACATTTTGCCGATATCTTCTTTTTTGATGCCGATACCGGTGTCTGTAACCGCATAAGAGAGTACCGCCGCATCTCCTTCTACCCGTCCGCCCAAAGACATTCGCACCGTTCCCTTTTGCGTATATTTGATGGCATTATTTAATATATTAATCAAAACCTGGCGTATTCTCACATCATCGCCGAAATATTCGCAGGGCAGCTCCTCGTCGATCTCAAAGATAAATTCAAGCCCCTTCTCTCTCGCACGCACTGCCATCATATTGTGCAGGTCGTTTAAGAGACTGCCGAGATGGTAATTGCCGTTGACGATCGCCATCTTGCCCGATTCTATCTTCGACGCGTCTAAAATCTCATTGATGATACCAAGCAGCGACTGCGCCGATGTCTTAATATCCATGGCATATTTTTTGATTCCGCTCTCCGTGCTCTCGCGCAAAATCATTTCATCCATGCCGAGCACCGCATTGATCGGCGTCCTGATCTCATGTGACATCTTGGCCAGAAATTCAGACTTGGCCCAATTGGCCTTTTCCGCCTCGACCTTTAGCGTCGTCATCTCATCGAGCTGCTGCACATCCTTTGTCAGATCGATCAGCAATACGGCATAGCCCTCGATCTTCCCGTCATGTATGATATGCTGCACATCGGTGCGGAATATATAATCGTCGCTGATGATCTCCCCTTCCCTGCGTTCTTTGAGGATAGTAAACAAAATGCCCTCGATCTCGTCTCCTCGCTTTAGCCTCTTGAGCGCCGGGAAAATCGCGATCGCGGAATCGTTGGCTTCCACATAACGATAAGCATTATCAGAGATCACAACCGGCTCTTTTAGGTTCTTGATAATACTGGCATGGGCAATGTGACGGTTATCAAACACCCAGCTTGCAACCGCCCGTTTACCAATAATAAAGGAACAGACCGCGAGCGCCCCGGGGGTCAAGTCAAAACATCCGAGCACCCCTAAAAACGAAATGATACAGCATACCAAAAGCAGCAACACGGCAAACTCTATCCGATAAAAATTGCGCTTATATTCGATTTTGTTGGACTGCTGCGCCATCTTATGGCACAGCCATATACTCAAAACAGATTTTCCGACCATCAAACATTCGGCCACATAATACACGGGGCCGTTTTCGTAGACAAGACAGGGGATCTGCCTGATCTCAAACGATATCCGGGTAAAAAAACCGGGAATGGTCGGGTTGAGCCACATAAAAATCAATATGATCAGATCGGCCGCAAGCACCGTATCCCAGAGAAGCTCCGGCACTTTCCTGCCGCAAAATTCCAATCCGAAAAACATAATAAAGGAAAAGATAAAAATCCTTCCAATGTATTCAATCCGCATGGCAGCCAGCGCCTGCCCGTAATCGGTGGACAACAGACGCGCAAAATATCCGACATTGGTGATCAGAGCAAGAAAATACACAAACACCAGATAGCGGATCTCCGGTTCCAACTTTTGCTTTTTCAGCGATAACAGGGACATGACACACAACAGAACCATGCATGCCTGGATTACCAGTACAATCTGATATACGGTCATAACAATCCCCTCCATGTGCCTTTATTATATCAAAAGTACTAAGTGTTTACAAGATTTTTTGGAAATTACGGTTGCACCTTTTCCGGCTTCATGATATAATACTTTAGCACTTAAAAGTGTTACAGTTTAACTTAGAAAAGGGGAAATACATATGAAATTAGTACTGCTCTTAATCTATTTTGCCGTTTTAATCGGTATCGGCATCTACTGCCGGAAACACGCGACAGATGTCAATGGCTTCGTGCTCGGCGGGCGCTCCGTCGGCCCGTGGCTCACAGCGTTTGCCTACGGCACATCCTATTTTTCTGCGGTGGTATTTGTGGGCTACGCCGGACAGTTTGGCTGGAAATACGGAGTAGCGGCCACATGGGCCGGTATCGGCAACGCTATCATCGGCTCTCTTTTGGCGTGGGTGATTTTAGGGAGAAGGACGCGCGTCATGAGCCAGCATCTAAATTCGGCCACCATGCCGCAGTTTTTCGGTGAACGTTTTCACAGCAAAGGCTTAAAAATCGGCGCCTCCGTCATTATATTTATCTTTTTGATTCCGTACACCGCTTCTCTCTACAACGGTCTCTCGCGCCTTTTTGGCATGGCCTTTACCATCGATTACTCCGTCTGTATCGTGCTGATGGCCGTACTCACCGCGATCTATGTGATCGCCGGCGGTTATATGGCTACCGCGATCAACGACTTTATACAGGGCATCATCATGCTCGGCGGTATCGCGACGATCATCGTCGCCGTGTTAAAGAGCAAAGGCGGCCTTATGGCAGCCATGGACGGTCTGGCACGCGTCACGGACGAAACCGTGGCCACGACCCCCGGCGTTTTTGCCTCTTTCCTTGGCCCCGACCCTCTGAACCTGATGTTTGTCGTCATTCTCACCTCCCTTGGCACATGGGGTCTGCCGCAGATGGTGCAGAAATTTTATGCCATCAAAAATGAGGAGGCCATCCGCAAGGGAACGATTATCTCCACCATATTTGCGCTGGTGGTCGCCGGCGGCTGCTATTTCCTTGGCGGATTCGGACGTCTGTTCTCCGACCAGATCGATATCGCCGCTAACGGCTACGATTCGGTAATCCCGACCATGCTCTCCAATCTCAGCCCTGCTCTGATTGCGCTGGTGGTCATTTTGGTGCTTTCCGCCTCCATGTCGACGCTGTCCTCGCTGGTCATTGCTTCAAGCTCCACGCTGACGATCGACTTCCTGAAAGACAACTTTATAAAGAATATGAGCGAAAAGAAACAGGTGCTTTTTATCCGCGTACTGATCGTCGTTTTTATCGCGATCTCCGCGATACTGGCATTGATTCAATACAAGAGCTCCGTCACCTTTATCGCACAGCTCATGGGCGTCTCCTGGGGCGCGCTCGCCGGCTCGTTCCTCGCGCCGTTTCTGTACGCGCTCTACTCGAAAAAAGTCAGCACGGCCTCCTGCTGGGTATGCTTTTTATTCAGCTCCGTGTTGATGCTGTTAAATATCTTCTGCCGCGACAGTTTTCCCGCCATCATGCAGTCGCCGATCAACTGCGGCGCCATCGCCATGCTGGCCGGGCTCGTAATCGTGCCGGTCGTAAGCCTGTTTACGCCGAAGCCGGAGAAGAGCTTTTTGGACAAAATATTCGCCTGCTATGAAAAAGCAGAAAAATAAAGGCTATAGTACAAATCTCTAAAAATACCCCGTTTTCCAGAATGCATCCGCTTTGACGCCTCTCTGAAAAACGGGGTATTTGACTTATCAGCCTACGCGCCGCTGTCTGCGGCGTTCTCCAAGGCAAAACGCAGCGAAGACCCGAATCCCGCAAAGATCTTTTGCACTTCATCGGCAGACAGCTCCACCGTCACGGCCCAAATACCGCCTTCCCCCTGCCCGATTGCAAGGATGGGCGTTTCGACCAGAAGCTCTGGTGCATTACCCGCCGAACTCTGCGGCAAATCTGTTTCCTCTTCGGTACTTTCCTGATAAACGGACAGCATATCCCCGGTTTGTGCCGTCTCAATCTCCGGCACCACGCCCCCGGGAAAGGTAAAGCGGTAATCCGTTCCTTCCGCGCGCTCTAACGCACACCCCTGCCACATCACGACAATACTCTCCGCCGCCGTCTGGAAAGACGCTGGCCAGGTTTCCTGTATAAAAACCTCGTCTCCTTTCGGGAATGTAATGCACACCATATCTCCTGGTAACAGCTCCTGCTCGTCACGCTCAAAGTAAGTATACACCTTATCCGCAGCCGGTATTTCCACCTCCCCCACTCCCGGAACCGCCAATAGGCGGCGGGCACTTCCCTCGAACTGCATATCTGAAACCACACCATAATAGACTGCCTGCCCCGCTTCCGCCTCTTCTGCCGTCCGTTTTGGATTTGCCAGAAGCATCACTCCCACGGCAGTGCAGATAGCGGCCACAAGCAAAGCGGCAAATACGGCCGGTTTCTTATAGCGGAGTACATTCTTAATCCGTCCCCCGGTCTCACCCTCGCCAAAGGCCAGCGGCACTTTGTTGAGCCGACGCTTTCCCGTCGCCATGCGCAGCAGTGACGCAGAGTACTCCTTTTTTACGTCCGCGCCCATTTTGCCAAGCACCGCCTCGTCGCAGGACATCTCCATATCTTTTTCGCTCAGGAAAAATGCCGCCCAGGCCAACGGATTAAACCAGTGCAGGCTAAGCGCCGCAAATGCTGCTATTTTGAAAATATGATCTCCCCGTTTCAAGTGAATCTGTTCATGCAGCAAAACATATCTTTCTTCATTCTCTTCCAAATGCGCAGGCATATAAATTTTGGGCCTTATCACCCCAACGACAAACGGTGTTTCCATCTGCTCCATGCGATAGATATTATCCCGTTCCCGTCTGGCAGTCTTCAATCTCTTGTTCAGGCGTACAAACGATACGGCGCTGTATGCTGCCATTAAGCAGATGCCGGCCAGCCAGATGACACTTCCGGCTCCAACAAGCGCTTCCAGATTGTTTCCTTGCGGCGCCGCTACATTCGTCTCCCCCTGAGGCTGCAAAGTATCCGCCCCCTCAGACGGCTCCTCTGCCGTCTGACGTATCAAATCCTCGGAAATATATACGATCCTGCCGTTGGAAGTCTCTGAAGGTTCCAATACCTGCAACGGCGAAAATACGGCTGAAAAAGACACCGGACAGAGCAATCGCAGCAAAACCACCGCCCACAGACAATAAGAAAAAATCTTTGGCGCCCTGCGCAAGAACATCCGCATAGCCAGCACCGCCAGTATCACAAAACTGCCGGTCAGACTCATATTCAAAACTCTGATAAATAATAGCTCCATTATTCCTCACCCCTCGCGTTCCTCAGTCCTTATGCGACAAATTAAATATGTATTCAGCACACACTGGATTTTCCCACTCCTCGCGTTCCTCAGTCCTCATGTGCGTCAATGAGTTTTTTCAATTCCAAAATTTCCCTGTCGCTCAATGTTTTCCTTCTGGAAAAAGCCGCCAGAAACCGCGGAAGCGAACCGTCAAATGCTTCGTTAATAAATTGTTCCCCCTGTGCCGCCAAAAAATCTTCTCTTGTCATAAGTATTTTGACAATGCCTCCTTCGTTGACAAAGATCTGTCGGTCACACAGCCTTTTTAACATCGTATAAGACGTAGTCCTTTTCCACGCAAATACATTTTCGCACAGCTTGGCCAATTCCCCGGAGGCAATCGGTGCATGTTCCCATATAAGCTCTGCAAATCTCTGTTCCATCTCGCCCAATTTAAATCGTTCCATAGATACCTCCCTGCGCACTCGGCGTCCTCGCGTCCCGACAGCCAGAAGTCTAACGGCATTAGACTTCGTATAGTCTAACATGATTAGACTGGCGCTGTCAACCCAAAAATATCTCACTCCTCCGTTACGATCTGATATTCCATCTCCCGCGTCTCACAGAGCTCGCCGTTTTCACTCTGCAAGAGTTGCCGTTTCCTCAAAAAATCCTCTCCGCCCTCCTGGCCCATGACCGCACGCCAGGAAAACGTTTGATATTTTTCGTACATTTCTATGTAAGTTCCTATCTTAGCCGGGAGCCACACCCAACCGGACAGTTCGTCATAGCAGGCATGCAGCGCAGTGTCCGAAAAACACAATTCCACATAAGCGCCTCCCACTTCTGTCATGCCCCGGCTCACAGCAAAGTCGTGCAGTACCTTAGTAACCTCGGCAAAATCCGCTCTCTTTTTTTCGTTTGGCAGGCAAAGCCACCGATATGTGTTTTCCGCCGTCTCACTTTTCAACTGCACGGCGAGTTTAGACGCGCCGCCCGCGCTCTCTCGCCATAATTTTATGATATGCCATCTCGTTTTAGAGGGCATCACAAATACATCCTCTTCCTGACGCTCCAAACAAAAGCGTTTAAATCGCTCCGTCAGGGAGCTTTGACTCTCAATTATTATGAACAGAGCACAACATATAACCGTTACTGCCAACAACCTTCTCCCCCGTCTCTTATGTCTGATTTTCTCTTTCATGTCCTGCCTCGTATGGTCTCTTTAACAAAAAAGTGTACTTTTTTAGCTTAAAATATCACTGTACAAATTTACCAAAATTTCATGAAAATTGTATGAAATCTATTTTTATTTATTTGCATTTGTTATATAATATGTATGTTTTTTATAACAATTAAAAAAGTACACTTTTTTATCAGACAATATAATCTATTGCCCGGCGTACCGGCTGGCCTTATATTTGAAGGTCGACAACGGCATCTGGCACGCATTGGCGGCTTCGCAGGTACTGATCTCTTTCGTCTGCCACAATTGATATATCTCTTCAAAGTTGTCGGGCAGCGGCACGGGCTTGCGGCCAAATTGAACGCCTCTCGCTCTTGCGGCCGCAATTCCCTCCGCCTGCCGCTGCCTGATATTTACCCTCTCATTCTCCGCCACATAACTTAAAAGAGACAGCACAATATCGCTGATAAATGTCCCCATCAGATTCTTTTCGCGCCTCGTATCGAGAATCGGCATATCAAGCACCACGATATCGGCTTTTTTCTCCTTGGTGATGACACGCCATTGTTCATTCAAATCCCCGTAATTTCGCCCCAGTCTGTCAATTGATTTCACATAGAGGATGGAATCCTGGTCGAGCTTTTTCAGCAATTTTTTATATTGGCTGCGCTCGAAATCTTTTCCCGACTGCTTATCCATAAATATATTTTTGCCCGGCACCCCCACTTCCGTCAATGCAATCATCTGGCGTTCCTCGTTTTGATCTCTTGAAGATACCCTAATATAGCCATAAATCTTTGTTTCCCTCATAATCACTCACCATGCCTCTCTTTCTTGCTCCATGCTTACTCCGTGTTTTATCTATTTTTCGCAGCAACAAGATCTTTTCGTCATACAAAAAAGACCCATTGTAAACGGCGCATCATAGAATTTGATCTCTCTGCACCATAGACAATGGGTAGTATTTGTATTTTATATGAAATTATCGGCTATTTGTGATTTTCAGGGCAGCCTTCTCTTCCTTCCGCCTAACGCTCGATGCATATAGGCCGTTTAAAACGTATTGAACTATGATTTGTAGAAGGCAGAAATGATTTTTCTGACACTAGACTTCCTGCAAGACAAAAAACTGTACGATTCCCCGATAGCTTTTGGCCAAGCTTGTCAAAATGTCCTGCATACGCTCATTCACCCTGTGATACCGGACACCTTTTTGCCACATGATTCCATCCAAGTATTCGATTTGTCCAGGTTCCAGGCAGGAAATCAAATCCTGATCCAATGTACCCTTCTTGGTAAATATGCATCTTACATAGACGTCTTCTGTTTTATAAAGTTCTGTCATTTTTTTCAAACCGGCCCCATCCGCCGAAATCTGCACGCATACAGACCCCCAGCGTCTTTCGTTCGCCGTCTCCTCCCCGCAAATCGCAACCCTGCGAAAGCTGGCTCTCCCGTAAGCATCCTGTTCCCGGACAAAACGGTATCGTTCTTTCACGCCTTCGCTGCCCGGTTCTTCTTGCAAAAGAATCCCCTGTTCCAGCAAATACACGGTGTAGACCTCCCGGACTTTATCGTAGGAAGCAGGATAATCCAGCTTTTTTACAATCTGACTGGCCGTATAGCCCAGATTGGCCAGATGCCGGATGGCGCCCCCACAGGCGGCATCGAACGTAAAATTGCCCAACGCATCTTTAAAATAATTCATAATCCACAAAACAGGCGCGATTACCTCGCGCCTGCCCTAACACTCTATCCAATTGATTATTTCAGGGTAACTTTTGCACCCTCAGCTTCCAGTTTCGCTTTGATATCATCTGCGGTAGCCTTGTCAGCTGCCTCTTTTAATACCTTCGGAGCGCTGTCAACTAAGTCTTTCGCCTCTTTGAGACCTAAACCGGTCGCCTCGCGAACTACTTTGATGACCTTAACCTTGTTCGGGCCAACCTCTGTCAGCTCTACGTCGAACTCTGTCTTCTCCTCAGCCGCTGCGCCGTCGCCTGCGCCTGCTGCTGCAACTACAACGCCTGCCGCCGCAGATACGCCGAACTCTTCTTCACAGGCTTTTACTAAGTCATTTAACTCTAATACGCTTAACTCTTTGATCGCATCAATAAATTCTGCTGTTGTCAACTTTGCCATTTTATTATCCTCCATTTTATTATTTATGATTCACATATTACTCTGCTGCGGGTGCTTCTTCCGCTGCCGCCTCAGCGGGCGCTTCCTCGGCTGCTGCGCTTGCTACGGCTGCGTCCGCACCGCCGCCCTTCTCCGCGATCTGATTAAGAACACGGGCAAGATTGGTGATCGGTGACTGCAAGCTGCCAAGCAATTTGGAGAGAAGCTCTTCTCTCGACGGAATGGAAGCGATTACTTTCATACCGTTCTCATCATAGAAGCTTCCTTCCACAACGCCGGCTTTCATCTCAAGCGCCGGAGCTGTTTTCGCAAATTTAGCGATGATTCTCGCAGGAGCTGTCGCGTCCGTCGCTGAAATCGCAAACGCACTCGGTCCCTCAAGTACATCCTTTAAACATTCAAACTCAGTACCCTCAATCGCGCGGTTCACCAGTGTGTTTTTGTATACTTTATATACAACACCGGCTTCTCTTAACTGCTTACGCAACTGAGTGTCTTCCGCAACAGTCAATCCACGGTAATCTACGACTACGACAGACTGCGCGTCTTTGATGTTCGCAGAAATCTCTTCTACGATAGGCTGTTTTAATTCTACTTTTGCCACGAATGATTTACCTCCTTATTTTATTTTTGTCACAAAAAGACATTGAGGTTCTTACAGATTGTTTTATATCACAGAAAATGCAAAGCAATTGCTATGATATGAAAAACCCTCCTGCTAAGACAGGAGGGCAGTAAAATCATCGTTGTAAAACTTTGATTCCCTCGGCAGGCCGCTACGGTTACGCCTTACGGCACCTGCTGTCTTCGGCAACATACTTTGTGAGTATAACATTATATCATGCGGTTGTCAATAAAAAATAACAGTATACACTAGTTTGTAATCTTGGTGACGTTCAGTTTTACACCCGGTCCCATCGTCGAGGTGAGAACCGCACTGCGGATATACTGTCCTTTTAAGCTGGCAGGTTTCGCCTTATTGACAGCGCCCATAAGGGTCTGGAAGTTGTCGCTTAACTGCTCTTCTGTAAAAGAAGCTTTTCCAACTGGCACGTGGATAATATTTGTCTTGTCCAATCTGTACTCAATCTTACCAGCCTTGATGTCGTTTACCGCCTTGGTAACGTCCATCGTTACGGTTCCTGCTTTGGGGTTCGGCATCAAGCCTTTTGGTCCGAGCACACGTCCGAGACGGCCGACAACGCCCATCATATCCGGGGTTGCAACGACAACGTCAAAATCAAACCATCCCTCGTTCTGAATCTTCGGAATCAGCTCCTCGCCGCCGACAAAGTCAGCGCCCGCAGCCTGTGCCTCATCCAATTTTGTTCCCTTTGCAAAAACCAATACCTTAACCGCTTTCCCTGTTCCGTGCGGCAGTACCACTGCGCCGCGGATCTGCTGCTCCGCGTGACGGCCATCACAGCCTGTTCTGATATGAAGCTCGATTGTCTCATCAAACTTAGCTGTCGCGTTCTTCTTTACAATGTCAATTGCCTCCGCCAGATCGTACTGGGCAGTCTTGTCGAACGTCTTGACAGCGTTGTTATATTTCTTTCCTCTTTTCATTCTAAAAAACCTCCTAGTGGTATTGTCGGGAGAGGTCCCTCCCACTTACTATTGCAATCTCTGATTGTAACAGTTCAGGCAAGCTGATCTGTCACGCTTTCTTACTCTTCTACCGTTACGCCCATACTTCTTGCGGTACCGGCGATCATGCTCATCGCTGCCTCCAAAGAAGCCGCATTTAAATCCGGCATTTTCAATTCTGCGATCTCCTGCAATTTTGCCTTTGATAATACCGCAACTTTATCTTTGTTCGGTTGTGCGGAACCGGACTTGATGTTGCAGGCTTTTTTGATCAGGACCGGTGCAGGCGGTGTCTTTGTCACGAAGCTGAAGCTTCTGTCCGCATAGACCGTGATCACGACAGGAATGATTAAATCTCCCTGATCTGCTGTTCTGGCGTTAAACTGCTTGGTAAACTCCACGATATTAACGCCGTGCTGTCCAAGTGCAGGACCGACTGGAGGAGCAGGTGTTGCCTTGCCAGCAGGAATCTGCAATTTGATATATCCTTCTACTTTCTTTGCCATTGGAATATTGCCTCCTTAAATTATTTGTTGCAAACTACGCTAACTTTACATCTGCGAAACTTATCTCTACCGGTGTTTCGCGACCGAAAAGCTCTACGTTGATCGTCACGCTCTGCTTGCTGTGATTCATCGTCTGTATCACGCCTGAAGTGTCTTTCCACACACCGGCGGTCACGACCACAAGATCACCCTCGCCAAAATTAACCTCAACGCTTTCTTTCTTGATTCCAAGCGGTTTCATCTCCGCATCGGTCAGTGGTACCGGCTTACTTCCCGGACCGACAAATCCGGTCACACCACGGGTATTTCTGACGACATACCAGGTGTCGTCATTCATGATCATATTAATAAGCACATAACCCGGAAACATTTTCTTTGACACAGACTTTTTGGCACCGTTTTTCATCTCGATGACATCCTGCATCGGAACCCGCACCTCTAAGATCTGTTCCTCCAAATGTCTGTTTTCGATCGTCTTGTCAATATTCGCCTTTACTTTATTCTCATATCCAGAATAAGTATGAACTACATACCAGTGTGCTTCTGCCATATCGCTGCCTCCACTTATAATGATAAACCAACAAGGAAATCAATGCCGTACTGAATCAGGAAATCCAGAATTGCGATAATGACGCCAAGTACAACAGAAACCACCACGACCGCAGCAGACTGTCTTACAAGGGTCTTATTATCCGGCCAGATAATCTTCCGAAACTCTGCCGAAAGACCGGTGAACCAGCTCTCTTTTTGAACTTTGTTTTCGGTGTCTCCCATGTTATTACCGTTCTCCTTTCAAAGTCCGGGTACTTCGTACATGACACAAATACCCCAATTGAAAAAATGTTTTTTCAATTTTCCTTTCTGTTACTATTTGGTCTCCTTGTGTAAAGTATGGCTTCTGCAGAATCTGCAATACTTTTTGGTCTCCATCCTGTCAGGATGAGCCTTTTTGTCTTTTGTCGTGTTGTAATTACGATTCTTACATTCCGTACATGCCAATGTTATTTTCGTGCGCACAACTTCTACCTCCATTAAATTCTTTGTGTGTTTTTTTCATGCCCTGTGCTTTAAGAGCGACATTCTTAAAAAAAGGCATAAAAAAAAGACCTAACTTCCATCGCTAGTCCACTATAACACAATTTGGAAGAAAGGTCAATGTTTTTTTATTTAGAATGAAAAAGTCAGCAATTTTATGAATATTGGCCACAAGCTTTGGCTGCCGTTTTACATCCCGGAGAGGATTATATAACTGTTCAGACAAGCTGGACTGCGGCATGTAAAAATTATTAGATTCGACAGCGGCGATAGGATTCTAAGCGCCAGCGGCGCTTGCTCATGGCTGTCGGAAACGAAGAGCAGACTTTACATACCCGAATTTTCCTTACAGGCAGGTGTATCAATGCGTCTACCAACTGTCTAAACCGTTATAAAATCATTTCAATGGTGTACATGTCCAAATGGCTGGTGTACGATGATAAACATCCATATATGATAGATTTTTAAGCACTATAGATAAGGAGAGCAGATATGCACGATTTACAGGCACACATTAAAAACTATTTGGAATACTGCAAAAACCAGAAAAGACTGGACGAAAAGACCTTAAAGGCTTACCGGATTGATCTGACGCAATTCTCCAGCAAAATATCTACTGACTGCACAGCGGGAATTACGGCCGGCATTTTGGAGGATTTTATCGCGGGACTTCACCAGATCTATAAACCGAAAACCGTCAAAAGAAAAATTGCCTCCGTGAAAGCTTTCTTTCACTACCTGGAATACAGGGAGGTCGTTGACCGTAACCCGTTTAATAAAATTCATGTGAAATTCCGCGAACCGGCCAAGCTGCCCAAAACGATTCCGCTCCACACTGTGGAACAGTTTTTATCCGTGATCTATCAGTATCATGCCGATGCAAAAACAGATTGCCAGAAACTGAATTCTCTCAGAGATATTGCTATCATTGAGCTGCTTTTTGCAACCGGAATGAGAATTTCTGAATTATGTTCTTTGAAAGTAACAGATGTCAATCTATGTGACAGAAGTATTTTAATTTACGGGAAGGGTTCTAAGGAACGAAAAATACAAATTGGAAATGATGATGTCATCCGCGTGCTGGAGGAGTATGCGGATGCTTTTCGGACGGGAAGGGAGGCTTGCGGCTATTTTTTTGCCCATCGGTCCGGCAGAGTGGTCTCCGATCAATCCATCCGCAGGATGATTAACAAGTATACTTCGCTTGCCGCCATAGAGATGCATATTACCCCGCATATGTTCCGGCATACGTTTGCCACGAGCCTGCTGGAAGCGGATGTGGATATCCGCTATATTCAGGAGATGTTGGGGCATAGTTCTATTAATATTATTGACAAAATTTGCAGCAACCATTAATACCAACCTATATCGCACCACATAACAACCAAAACAACTATCCTACGCAAAAAAATCACCCTGCAAGCACCGAAAGCACCCGCAGGGTTCATACATGTTATTAGGATAAAGTCAAATTCTACCCCATCGTCAATCTATTTTCCTCTTGCCAACCTGCACATCGGCTCATCCAGCCCAAACACCTGCACAAGCCATCTACTTCTTCGTCCGCACCGTCTTCGTATTCGACCAGTCAGAGTACAGCGTTCTCTTTTCGCCATCCACAATAACCTTCTTGTACGTCCGAATCCGCACATAGTATTTCTTCTTTCCTTTCAGACCCGAAATCTTCTTCGTCTCTGTGGAGCTGCCTTGGCAGTTCACTGTTTTTAGCGTCTTTCCCTTAAATTCCCCGCCAATACAACATTGAATCTGGTAGCCGTCCACCTGTTTTTTCTGCTTTTTCCACACTGCAAGGATTCCTTTTTTCTTCGCCGCAAGAGCTTTGATCTGCGTTCCTTTCGGCCTGATCATAAAAGTCCCATTCAGTGTACCGCTGTATTTCCCCTGCAACTGAACCGTCACCTTATACACACCCGGATTCTTCGCACCGTTTGGATATGATACGCGATAATCGGCTCCGGCCTGAAGCACTTTGCCGCCGCTGTCTTTCACGACTACGGACGGCTTTTTGACTTTACCGTTGTAGGTGTAATCTTTCTTACTCAATGCAACCTTCTGCGGACGCAAAATCTCCGTCACATCTTTTCTGTCGGAACAGACAGCACAGATTTTCCCTCTATACCCTGCCGTCTGCGGCGTTGCCTGTACAAGTACCTCCTGATACCGGTGTTCTGCCATACTGATTGGTTCCGTATAACTCGCCCCGCAGCCACTGCAAATATAGGTACGCTCACCTTCCCTTGCACACGTTGCCTCTCTCGTCACCGTCATACTATAATTGTGTATATGTTCAGATGACGCTACCTCTGTATCAGGCGTTTCCGTTGTCCCCGGCGCCGGTTTCTCTGTTTCTAACGTCTCCGAATTCTTTGGTATCTCCGAATCCCCCGGCACATTCGTCTCTGAATTCCCCGGTGAGGGGGC
>CANONN010000030.1 GCA_947567625.1 uncultured Roseburia sp.
GACAAATTTGTGCCGAAGCGTCACAAATTTAAATCGCATTGCCGAATCTGACATTAGGCTTGCGTTCCTGCGCGATAAATCGCTTTGGAATGGAGAATACTATGGAAAAAAAGTTGTGTAGGACCGGGTATCTGACATTTTTTCTCAGCGGCTTATGCGCGATATCGAGCGGTGTGATTGTCAGCGTGCTGCAGGACAAGTATGGGTTTTCTTACGGCGTTACGGGCACGATGCTTTCCTTTATGAGTATCGGAAATATGGCGGCGTCGTTCGCTTCGGGGATTCTGCCCGCAAAGATCGGCACAAAAAACACGGTCGCCCTGCTCTGTAGCGGGTATTTAATCGGCTATCTTCTGATGGCGCTGACCGGAATCGTGGGCGTACTGACAGGGGCGTTTCTTCTGGTCGGCATCGCGAAAGGGTGCGCCTTAAACAATTGTACCGTGCTGGTGGGGAACAACAGCAGTGACCGGACAAAGGGCATGAGCCTGATGCATGCCTTTTATGCCAGCGGGGCGCTTCTGTGCCCGTTTTTGATCGCCTTGCTGCGCAAAGGCGGGGATAAAGCGCCGATGATCGGCGTGGCAGGCATCGGGCTTGTGATGTGGCTGATCTTTTGGACCGCCGGGCTTTCCGGGAAAAAGAGTGAGACGGCCCAAAAACAAAAGCAACCGCTCACGTTCCTAAAGAGCAGAAGGTTCTGGATATTGACCGGGCTGGTATTTTGCCAGAACGCGGCCGAAACCAGCGTCACCGGCTGGCTCGTGACCTACTACAAAAACCAGGGCATACTGAGCGGAAGTTTCAGCAATTATACGGTCACAATCATGTGGGGGGCCACGCTGATTGCCAGGCTTTTGATTGCGTTTGTATTTCCGGTCAAAAATACATATCGTGCGCTCGCTCTGATGGGCATCGGCTGTACCCTGCTCTACGGCGTTATGATTTTTACCGTGCATCCGCTGGGGGCGGTTCTGCTGCTGTTTGCGTTTGCTTTCTCTATGGCGGGGGTCAATCCGGTCGCGGTGGCCGGCGTGGGAAAAGAGATGAGCACGGCGAGCATGGGGGTGATGCTTCCGGTCGCCGGGATTGGGGCGATTTTGATGCCCTGGATAATCGGCATCGTCGCGGACGGCATCGGCCTTAAGATGGGCATGTTCTGCAACTTGATTCCCTGTATCGGGATATTTGTGCTCAGCGGCGTGATGCTGTTTGAAAAGAGAAAAAAGTAACATAGAATCCCATGGTCTGACGCAGTGGATGATTTTTATGACGTTTTTGCCAGAAAATTGACGTTCCTGCCCAATCGCTTGTTTTCTGCAGGCAATATGCTATGATTTTGTGAAAAATTATAGTAACAAATTGCAGAAATGAGGTTGACATGGGAAAGAATGACTATCGACAAACAAGAAAATCAAAGCGGGCAGCGGTGCGCCGCGCCTTGGGAATCCTGCTGGCGGCGGCGCTGATTTTGACGCTTCCGGCAAATAGCACACATGCGGCCGATATGCCGACGCCTTTTTTTGAGTCTGGAGATGCGTCGCCTGTCAGTGAGTTGTACGTCATGGGCAGCGAGGTTGTAAAAGGCGGAGTGACTTCCGGGACGGGATGGAGCTTTGCGGGCAACAGGCTTACTTTGAATCATCTCAACGTGGCGCCGGATGATTATAATGACGGCGTTAAAAACTTTCTCCAGCGAACCGTAAACAGTCCCAATCAAAAACAATATTTTGAGCTTCATCTGATTGGCGATAACACGATCACGGCTGCGAATGACACGGACACCGTATTTCGCTTTAGCCGCAGGACCGTTGTAAAAATCACGGGGGAACCGGGGGCGAAGCTCCATATCAATGGCTTTTTTCAGGGTGAATACGAAATTTCCGGTGATGTGGAAGTCATCGTAGACACGCGCAGCGCGGTATTTTTTGATTATGGCGTAGATTTGGATGACCATGCCAGGCTGACGATCAACAGCTACAATGACAAGCAGAATTTTTCCGTTTATATTGCGGACGGCGGCCAGGTATCCGTGAAAAACGGAAGCGAGCTGACCGTCAACACTTTTAATACGGACGTAGACAACGCGGCATATTACAGTGTGTATGGAAACGCGCCGTTTCTGGTGGAGGACGCCAGACTGGCGATTCATAACGCACATCCCAACGGTGTGGCGGTAAGGCTGTACGATCCTTTCGGAGGCACCGGTGTCAATCCCGGTCTGACAGCCTCGATTACTAATGCTTCGGTTACTCTGGACAGTCCAAGAGGCATGATGTGTCATTCGGCCGTGATCGCCGGGGCATCCCAAATAAATACGGGAGAGAATACCGCGCTGGCATTTATCGGAGAAAAAGGGGAGATCGCGATAAGCGACAGCAGCATAAACGGTGTGACGGCGTCCTATTATGACAGCGCTGACCATAAAAGAGCGTACAGAGTATACGGCAAGGCGTCTCTTCCCAGAGACCTGACGGTTGACGAAGAGGAAAGCATGACCATTCTGTCCGGCGGCAGCCTCAGCGGAGCCGGTACGCTGTCCGGCGGCGGGACATTTACCACAGAAAATCTGACGGAGGATATGATTGCTGTCCCCGCCGATCTGTACTATAACGGGGAGGACAGGACAGCGGAAATTGAGCAGAAATCCGCGGTTCGCAGCGGAGTGGAAATCTGCGGGAAAACTTTCGCGGTAAGCGGGTGGACGGTGGAGGTCAGCAAAATATCTGATTTCATCTATCACGCTGTTTATGCGGACGGCAATGACCCGGCGAATACGTTTACAAAAACGATAACGCTCCAAAAGTCCGGCGCCAATCTCGCGGGCAACATACAAACATATCAAGGCGATACGGAAACCAGTTCTTTCGCCATTGGCGATACCATCACCGTCAAGGCCATGCCGGAGGCGACCGGGGCGGCTCCTGGCAGTTTGGCGGTGAGCAGGGGCAATTTTACCCCGCCCGCTGATGGAGAGATGGCGGTTTACTATGAAGGACAGCAGATTTCCGCTCCCTCCACCGAAACAGACGGTGTTTACACTATGACGGTAAATACCGGAGATCTGCCAGGGGAAGCGCTGAACCGGGAGATTCCTCTTACGGTCCGTCTCGTCGGCGATGATCTTATGGCGGGCACAGAGGCCGCTGTGCAGGTGACAGTCACCGCCGATGCGAAAGTTGGCGAAGATGATTTTTACCCTACCCTCCAGCAAGCGTTTGATTCATTTTTTCAGGAGGGCGAAGTCACAGGAACGGTTACCCTACTGCGGGATATTGTCTTAAAGGAATCGGTTGATTTCAAGCATAGTTATGAAAATGTTCAATATATCACCATGGAATTAAACGGTAAGCGTATTACCGCTTCAGACACTCTATTGAATGTGTCCGCGGATACCTTTCTTACCATTTTGGACAGCAGCGCCGGTCAGACCGGAGGAATCTATGCCGATGGCTCGCCAGGTTATGCTGTTTATGTGAACCCAAGAGCCAGCGTTCAACTCACTGGCGGCACTTTCTATGGAGAGGAATGTGGTGTTAGGGTGGAGGGTGCATTGTCTGTCTGCGGGGAGGCGGTGCTTTCCGGTGGGTACGCATTATGGAAACCAGAGTACAGCCAACAGGCGGATATCCGGCTTTCCGGCGGTGTATTTCGCACTACCAGGCGCGACGGTTCTCCGATTGCCGTCACGTGTTATGGAACGGTATACACCCTGAGGGGCCTGCTGGATACCAGCAAAAACGAAGAAGGCATATATTATGCCTATTTTGATGAAAGCGGCGTACCCATTACCAAGGGGCTGGATGATGTCACATTTCCTTACGATATCAGCTGCGTTACGGTGGGCGAGTGTACCCACCCCGCATATGCGTACAGCCACACAAGCGGAACGGCTGTCCATACGATGACCTGCCTTGCCTGCGGGAAAGTGGAGGGAGAGCAGACCTGCACCTTCGATGAAAACGGCAGCTGCCCCTGTGGGGCGGTGCTCTCGCTCAGGCTGCCCGACGATTTGAAACTTACTTACGATGGCGCCGCCCATACGCCGGACGTTACCGTCACGCTGGATGAAATCGAGCTGGATGCAGCAAGCTATGAGGTAAGTTATCACAATCATATCAATGCCGGCACGGATACGGCTTTCGTGGCAGTCAGCAGTACCAGGTTCAACGGCACGGTGAAAAAGAATTTCTCCATAGAGAGAGCGCCGTTAGTCATCCGGGCTTGCGACCAGACGATCACTTATGGCGAGGGCGTCGCCCAGGGGATTGCCCAGGTAACTTCTGCCGGGCTTGTAAGCGGCGACCGGCTGGATGGCATCGCGCTTACCGCCAGTACCAGGGATGTTCCCGGCGGCGTCCTCATCCCCTCTGACGCGGATATAAAAAGCAGCAGCGGTGGGAACGTGAGCGGGAATTATGAAATTACCTACGAGGCCGGCAATCTGGCCATACGCAGAGCAGAAGGAACGCTGACGGTTCCCCAAGCGTCGATCGGCATGACCTTTGGCGATGTAGTGTTTTCCTTAAACTGCTCCACAAACGGGGACGGGGAGATCTCCTATGTGTCTTCCGACGAGAACGTGGCCCTTGTTTCGGCAGCAGGAACGGTGCAAATCAGGGGAGCGGGCACTGCCGTGATTTGGGCTTCCCTCGCCGAGGGCTTCAATTATACCGGCGGCGCACAGGAGCCGGTCACGGTCACTGTGGCGAAAGCAGACGCGCCGCCCGCCATAAAAGAAACGAGAAATTACCATTATGTCAGCGGTTCCGGCGGGGCTGTCACCATTGACGTGGCGGGAAAACTTCCGGAAAACCGCGGGAAAACAACCTATACGATGGATACGACAGATGAAAACAGCATCCTCTCCGGCGTATCCGTGGATGACAAGGGAACCCTCCGTTTTACCGTGCCGGGAAACCGGTTAAAAGGGGATAAGGCATCCATCGCCGTGACGGCGGAAATGGCGAATTATGAAGACGCCGTATATACATTGGAAATCGTGCTGACTGCGAGTACGGACTGTGAACATGGACATACCGAGCGCAGAGGAGTGAGAACCGCAACCTGCCAGAACATGGGCTACAGCGGAGATATTTACTGCTTAGACTGCGGAGAACTGCGGGAAAAGGGGCATGCAACAGAGAAAGCTGCCCACAGCGGAGGCACGGCGACCTGTGTCAGCGGTAAAATCTGTGTGGTGTGCGGGGCAGTGTATACCGAAAAGGACAGCGCCTGCCATATGCATACGCAGGTGCGCGGACGTCTGGAAGCGACCGGCACGGCGGACGGCTACACGGGCGACACATACTGTACGGACTGCGGCAAAAAAATCAGTTCCGGTGTGGTGATTGTGGCCACCGGCGGCAGTACTGCGCCGGATACGGAAGGGGGAAACTCCGGCACGCAGGAGGGAGACAGTCAGGCAGCGGCAAACAGTCTTACAAAAGAACAGAAAAAACAGGTAGCGGCGTTGACGAAAAAACTGGGAGTTTCCAAGGAGACGGCGATCAAAATCCAGGCTGTGGGAGAGCAGTACGCAGTACCGGAGCAGACGCTTTGGATCAGTGAGCAAACGGTCACAGGACATAAATCGGAGGCCGATATCAAAGGCTCAACGTTTGCGCTTCTAAAGGCGCGGGTATCAAAAACCACAAACACTCAGATCACGCTCAAATGGAACAAAGTGAAGGGCGCGGACGGTTATCTGATCTATGGGAACAAGTGTGGCAAAGCAAATAAATATAAATTGATCAAGACGGTTAAGAAGAACGGGACGACTACATTCACGCAGAAAAAATTAAAGAAAGGAACCTTCTATAAGTATATTGTGCGTGCGTACAAAGAAGTAGACGGTCACAAGATTACGCTGGCCGCGTCGAAGACGATTCATTTTGTGACAAGCGGCGGCAGTTACGGAAATGAGAAAGCGCTCAAAGTAAATAAGACGAAAGTGAGCCTGAAAAGAGGAGAAAGCTTTACGATTCAGGCAGCGGCGGTCAAAGGCTCTAAGAAGCTCGTCTCACACAGGAAGCTATGCTTCGAGTCAGATAATCCGGGCGTTGCCAGCGTGACGGCAAAAGGAAAAATCAAAACAGCGGCAAAGGGCACATGCAGGATTTACGTCTATGCGCAGAGCGGAGTGTTCAAAAAAATTACCGTGACAGTCCATTAGCTGCCGGTGGAACGGTGTACAAAAGAAAGGGCTGTCGGTTGATACCGACAGCCCTTTCTTTTCCAGTGTTTACAATATCTTATTCTAACAAATAAAAACCAGTTCTATTTAAAAAGAAAAAGGTACATGTAACGATTGGCTTTGAACTGCGATTACTGAATCACAGTTACGTTGGTCGCCTGCGGGCCTTTTGCACCCTCGGTGACATCAAATTCTACTCCGGCACCCTCTTCTAAGGATTTGAAACCCTCCATGTTAAGTCCTGAGTAGTGTACGAAAACATCGTTTCCGGCTTCGTCGGAGATGAATCCGTAACCCTTTTGGTTGTTAAACCATTTCACTGTACCTTTCATCAAAAAGTACCTCCACAAATAATAATGGCTGTATATACAGCTAGGTTTACAATAGCATATTGCGATCTAAAAGTAAAGAACAATTTCCAAAATCTTAATTTAAAGTTTTTCCTCAAATGCGATTCCGTTTTTTATCAGAAACCGCTTTACCAGCGAATCCCACTCCTGCTCTAGGCTCTTGTCCACGGAAAAAATGCGGTAGGAGATGCCGTTTGTCACCTGCAGGCCGCCGCCGGAAAACTTGAGGTTTACATACATGGCGGTGATATCGGACGGCGAAAACGAGCTGTGCGTTTTCGTGAGCGTCCGTGCCAGGTTGTCCGGGGAGAGCAGAAAGATAAACTTAAATCCGGCGGGGGTGCGTTTTCCCTTGATGAGATCGAAACAGCGGGCGCGAAGCCTGCCGAAGGGCACAAAAGAAAGTCCCGTCAGCCCGTTTGCTTCCAGCTCGTCGCCGGAATAAAAATCGGGCGTGAGCGCGCCGTCTATCGTGACGGTGACATCGCTCTGGACCGTGGCCTCCTGCAATAAAAAATGGTCGAAGGTATGCTCCAGCAAAAGCTTGTTCATAAAGTCTTTTATTTCCAGGATATGTAAGGCAATCATATATTCCTCCGAATGTTTTTTGACGGATGCATCATGACGACAGTGTATACGAATTTTCAGACGGTTTTATTGTAGCATGAACGCTTTTTTTTGGCAACAGAACAATGGTTGACCTTATCGTTGTTTGTGGTTATAATTATTTGAATAACATAAGCTGCGGCTTCAAAGAGATCAGCCGAAGGGCCGCAGTGAGAGAGGCAGAGGGTGAGCAGATGATCCGGAAAGAGGTGTGTAGTGAAAATAAGCAGCAGACGTAAGAGAAACTATTTGTATGCGGCCGTACTGTTCGCCGTGCTGGGGGGTTCGGTTGTCTTGGGCGTTTGGCCAGTGCAGGCGGCAGAGACACGTCAATGGGGGATTGAAGCCGCGGGAGGCGGGGGACTGCTGCCGATCGATGAGATTCGTCTCTGCGGCGGCGAGGCTGGGGAGATCGCGGTCTATGAACCCCAAAAAGAGCGGAGACCGGGCCTGTTTTCTGAGCTGTTTCGCGCGGAGGAGAGCGCGCAGGAGGAAGCGTATTGGCGTCAGTACAGCAATTATTATCTGTATAATCTGATGTCCGGGGAGGAGCAGGCATATTACGATCTGCTCGATCAGCTGTGTATGGATTTTATACTCTCAGAAGACGAGGCGGTCTATAATAAGGCCAACGACATCTACTACCTGCCCTGCGTCTTCAGTGATGAGCTGACGCGGGAGGAGATGAAAAGGGTTTACAGTATATTCCGCTATAACAACGGACAGTATTATTTTATCAACAGCCGCATTATTACCATACAAAAGGATGGGCGCACCGGGATTGCGCCGGGTGTCTACGGGGCGTTTTGCGCGGGCAGTGAGCGGGCGCAGGCGACGCGGCAGGTGAAGGAGCAGCTTGACCTGTTTTCTTTGCAGGCGGCCGGGGAGGAGACGCCCGCAAGACAGGCGCAGCGGATTCACGATCTGATTATCGATAAGGTGTACTATAACAATGCGATCAATAGTGCGGACTTTGACGACGAGACGGAGCTGTCCCAGACCATATACAGTGTGCTCTGCATGGACAAGACGGTCTGCGCCGGCTATGCCCAGACGTTTGCGGTGCTGTGCAACCGCGCGGGGATTGACGCGGTATCGGTGACCAGCGCAACGCATGAGTGGAATAAGGTGCGTCTGCATGATTCGTGGTACAATGTGGACTGTACCTGGGATGATCAGGGCGGCCCGGTGTATACATATTATCTGAGAAGCGATGCGGTGTATGATGCCGCTTCAAGACCGCAAAGCCACGCCGAGGAGGCGCTGTGGGACGGTTTTTTGCCGCCCTGCACGCTGGATTCCGCGCCGAAGAGCAGCAATGAGCCCGGCGTTCCCGCAGAGATCACGGCGCGCACCCTGGCGCCGGCGCTTACGGCAGTGTGGCAGGAGGGAGAGCGGCGGTATCTGGTGACGATTACCTGTGCGCAGGAGGATGCCGGCATTTATTACACGGTAAACGGCGAACTGCCGTCGCCTGCCAGGTCAAAAAGCAGCGTATACCGGCAGCAGTTCTTGGCGGAGCCGGAGTGTTTCATACAGGCAGCCGCGGTGTGCGACGCGCATCTTGACAGCGAGATCGGGCGGCTTCGGCTGGCGGCGGTGACGCCTCCGCTGGAGGAGCCGGAAAGCGAGACGCCGGGAACGCAGACGTCGGAGAGCCAGGACGTGCCGGTGAGGACGGAGACGCCGGAGAGCGGAGCCGGAACGGGCACAGCGGGAAGTGAAACAGGCACGTCGGAGGGCGGAGCCGGAACGGGCACAGCGGGAAGCGAAACAGGCACGTCGGAGGGCGGAGTCGGAACGGGCACAGCAGGAAGCGAAACAGGTACGCCGGAGAGTGAGAGCTGTCCGGGGACGCCGGGGAATGGCCAGGGAGAGCCGGGGAGCGGCGCTGGGGGGACGCCCCCGGTCAGCGGCAGCGAGGAGATAAAGCCGCCCTTAAAGAAAGGCGATACCTTTACGGTCGCAACGAACACTTACCGGATCACAAAGACCGGCAGCAAGGCCGCAGTCAAATTTGTCCGCACGGCGAAGACGACCACGGCGCTTAAGATTCCGTCGAGCGTCCGATACCGCGGGGTCCAATACCGCGTGACTGAGATGGCCGCGAGGGCATGCGGCAAATATAACAAAATAAAAACGGTGACAGTCGGCAACAATATCTCTAAGATTCCGAAGAATGCATTTGAACATTGTGCGAACTTAAAGAAAGTGACGCTGGGGACCGGTATCACCACAATCGAAAAGGGCGCGTTTTTACAGTGCAAAAAATTAGGGACAATTATAATCAAATCGAAAAAAGTTTCCAAGGTGGGAGCCAATGCTTTTCGCGGCATCAAAGCGACGGCCCAAATATCCGTTCCCGCGGGGAAACTGAAAGTATATCAAAAAAGGCTCAAAGGCAAAGGGCAGGGCGGCAAAGTCAAGATCAAAGCCTATCGCTGAGAGCGGCGGCAGTCCGTATGCCGGTAAGATAGAAATATGAGTGGAACAGAGGGGAATCAGGATGGAAGCATTGATGGAATTACTCGAACAGGGCGTTTCGCCGGTACAGGCTGTGCAGGTCATAGGCAGGCGTCTTGCGCGGGCGGGATATACGCGGCTCGATTACGGAAGGGCGTGGGATTTAAAGCCGGGCGGCAGGTATTATCTGACGCACCATGACACGTCGCTGTTTGCTTTTGCGCTGCCAAAGAACATAAACGCCGAGAACGGCATGCCGCCGGTTCGTCTGGCGGCAGCCCACACGGATTTTCCGTGTCTGAAAATCAAGCCGTCGGCGGATGTCTACAGCTGCGGCTACAGGCAGTTAAATACGGAGGTTTACGGCGGGGCCATATTAAACACATGGCTGGACCGGCCGCTGGGCATTGCGGGCCGGGCGGCGGTGAGGGGAGAGAACGCTTTTATGCCGCGGATGTGCTATTTTGCCCCGGATAAGAATCTGCTCACCATACCAAACCTCGCGATCCATATGAACCGCGAGGTCAACAAAGGAGTGGAGTTAAACCGGCAGACAGATCTGCTGCCGCTACTTGGACTCGGAGAAAAGGAGGAGAGCGATTCCTTTTTGCAGTATCTTGCAAAGGAGCTTGGCACTGTGCCGGAGGATATCCTCGACTTTGAACTGACGGTATACTGCAGGGAGTCGCCGCAGTACATTGGCTTAAAGGAAGAGTTTTTGTCGGCGCCAAGGCTTGATAATATGACCTCCTGCGCGGCGCTGGTGGAGGCCCTGACAGATGCCGGGGAGACGGAGAGTGTTAATTTGATCGCCCTCTTTGACCATGAAGAAGTGGGCAGCAGGACAAAACAGGGCGCCGGGTCTGATTTCCTCCATCGCCTGACGGCGCGCATACTGGAGGCGTGCGGCGAGCGGGCGCGGGCGGAAGAGCTTTTGTATCGAAGTATGCTGCTTTCCGTGGATGTGGCGCACGGGCTGCATCCCAATCATCCGGGCAAAACGGATATCACAAACAAACCGGTTCTGGGAGGGGGCTTCTGCATCAAAGAGGCCAGCGCACAGACATACGCCACGGACTGCCTTGCGGTTGCCATTGTCTGTGAGATTTGTGAGAGCGCCGGTATTCCCTATCAAAAATTTGTCAACCGTTCTGATATGCCGGGCGGCAGTACGCTCGGATCGATCGCCTCATCCTATTTGCCGGTGCCAACGGTGGATGTCGGCGTGCCGATCTTAGCCATGCATTCCGCCAGAGAGCTTATGTGCGGCAAAGACCAGACGGCGCTGAGAGAAATGCTGCACAGGTATTTTTCTTACTGCTAGTACAGCTAATCATGAAGTAACGGGCGCTTTGATCTTCCGGCGTCTATGTTTCAGAAACTGATTTCGCCGTACCGGGCTTTGGGGAGGATAGAGAAGATGATCTATGGAGAGGGTGGATTATGAGAAAAGAGAGAAGGACGCGGCGCGGCATACTTGCCGCGTCACTGTTGTGTATTGGCATGTTGAGCGGGTGTCTGACGGCGGAGACAGAGACTTTGCCGCAGGACAAAGCCTTGCGGGACGAGACGGCGGGGACAGAGACTTTGCCGGAAGACGGCGCTTCGCGGGATGAGACGGCGGAGGCTACATTCTTGCAGGACGCCGCGCAGAATATGCGGGAAAATATCGAAAACTTCCGAGAGAGAATCGCAGGCGGCGCAGAGCGGGCGGAAACGGAAGCGCCGGAGACGGAGGGCGAAGATGCCGGGCAGGATTTTGGCGCCCTGCATGCGGGCCGCTATGTATATGGGACGCTCACGGAAACGGAACAGCGGGTATACCAGGAGATTTATCGCGCTTTGCAGCAGTATGAAGAGGAGATAACGGTCAGCACGAAAGACAAACGTTTGCTTGATCGGGCATATGACGCTGTGTATGCCGACTACGGAGAATTATTTTGGAGCAGCGGCTATACTTATACGGAGTATACACTCGCCGGCAATGTGCGGGAATTAAAGTTTGCGCCCAAATACATGATGGGCAGGGAAGAAAAAGAGCGGACGCAGCAGCAGATCGACGGGGTCGTGCAGGGAATCCTCGCGCAGGCGCCGGCAGGGGGCACGGATTATGACCGTGCGCTCTATGTCTACGAATATCTGATCGAACATGTGGAATATGACGCCGGGGCGGCGGACAATCAAAACATCGTCAGCGTGTTTTTAAACGGGCGCACCGTGTGCGAGGGCTACGCGAGGGCGTCGCAGTATCTGCTGGAATGTCTGGGTATCCAGTCGGCGGTCGTCGGCGGCATGGCAAAGGGCGATTTTCACGCGTGGAATCTGGTGCGTTTGGACGGCGCATACTATTATATGGACACCACATGGGGAGATAACGCAGACGGCACGACGCAGGGCGGAGCGGAAACGTATATCAATTACACTTATTTTGCCGTGACGACCGACGAGCTGTTTCGCACGCATACGCCCTCCCAGACGATCGAACTGCCGGAGTGCACCGCGACGCAGGACAATTACTACGTCAAAAACGGGCTTTATATCGCGGAGGGAATGGAGGCGGCGTCAGCCGCGCTTAAGGCGCACTATGAGGCAGGGGATGCGTCTGTTTCCCTGAAGTTTTCCACCGAAGCGCTGTACCATGTCGCATATACGCAGTGGATTGACGACAGCGGTATTTTTGATTTGTGTGGCGGGCTGACGAACCTCTATTATTTTGAAGACCGCACGATGCTTGTGTTGACGTTTCTTTTTTAATTATGATCTTTTTATAAAATTGCAAAACTCCCCTATACAAATGATTTTATTTGTGATATCATCACATAGTAATGAAAACTACATGTCATTGACAAGCGTGATGCATATAATGTTTTTGAATAACAAATGTAAATATGACAAATACTGCAAATAAAAGAATTGCAGGCTCAGTGTTTATCATGTAAAAATAAAGGGGGTTTTTCTATGTACAAGATTGTGATCGACAGCTGCGGCGAGTTACCGGAAGAGTTAAAAAAAGATGGACATTTTCAGTCGGTTTCGTTAGAATTAGAGGTGGACGGTTATCGCATTAAAGATGATGCGACGTTCAACCAGCTCGACTTTTTGCGCAGGGTGAAAGCAAGCCTCAAAGGGCCGAAGTCTTCCTGCCCTTCCCCGGAGCAGTACATGCAGGCGTTTGAGGGGGAGGCGGAGCATGTCTATGTGGTGACGCTGTCCGGCAAGCTTTCCGGTTCCTACAACAGTGCCGTTTTGGGGAAAGATTTGTACGCGGAAGAGCATGACGACAACAAGCAGATTCATGTGTTCAATTCCCGCTCGGCTTCGATCGGGGAGACGATTATCGGCATGAAAATACGCGATTACGAGGAGGCGGGCCTGCCTTTTGAGGAGGTCGTTAAAAATACGGAGGAGTATATTGATTCGGTCAATACGTTCTTTGTCTTAGAGACGTTAGAGACGTTGCGCAAAAACGGCAGACTGACCAATTTGAAGGCTTTTATCGCCACGACGCTCAATATCAAGCCGGTGATGGGAGCGACCAAAGAGGGCACGATCTGTCAGTTAGATCAGGCGCGCGGTATGAATCGGGCGCTCGAGAAAATGATCAAATATATTCTTGACAGAACCAAAGACTGTGAGAATCGCGTGCTTGCCATCTCGCACTGCAATTGTTTAGAGCGCGCAAAGGCAGTCAAGGAAAAGCTGGAGAAGGTTGCGAAGTTTAAAGAAATTATTATTATCAATACCGCGGGAGTCAGCAGTATGTACGCCAATGAGGGCGGGGTCATCATCGCGGTGTAGGAGACTTTTCATGGAGTACAAAGAGGTAGTACAGGCGATCGAGGGGAAACGCCGCTTCGGCCATGAGACCGGGGTGGAGGTTTCCTCAAAGATGCTTCAGGTATTTCATCATCCGCTGGCGGATATGCCGTGGATACATATCGCAGGGACGAACGGAAAAGGTTCTGTCTCTGCTTTTTTGTGCCGGATTTTGCAGGAAGCGGGATTGCGGGTGGGCATGTTTACCTCGCCGCATCTTGTGGATTTTCGGGAACGCATCCGGGTGAACGGTGCATACATTACAAAGGAGGCCGCGGCGAGGATTGGCGGGGAGTTGCTGCGGCGGGATTATGCGGTCAATCCGACGATGTTTGATTACTGCATGATGATGGCCGTACTGTATTTCAGGGAGCAAAACTGTGATGTGGCCGTGATGGAAACGGGGCTTGGGGGAAGGCTTGACTCGACCAATGCGCTTGGAGTCCCGGATGTGACCGTCATCACGCGCATCGGATATGACCATATGGAGATTCTGGGCGACAGTCTGGAGCTGATTGCGGCGGAGAAGGCGGCCGTCATAAAACCGGGCACAACCGTAGTGCTGGCGCCGCAGCAGCCCGAAGCGGCGCGCGTCTGTGAGGAGGCGGCGGGACGGGCTGCTGCGGCGGTGCGCCGGGTAGAGGAGCGGGAGATCGTGGAAGAGGGATTTGACGGAGAGCGGCAGTATTTTTCGTATCGAAATTACAGGCATCTGTCCATGGGGCTTCTCGGCGCCTATCAGTTTGAAAACGCGGCGGCGGCGGTCGCGGCCGCGGAAGCGTTTTGCGCGAAGCGCGGGCGGCCGCTTGGCAGCGGCATTGTGGAAAAGGGCATAGCTAAGGCCGTCTGGCCGGGCCGGATGCAGGTGCTGCGCAGAGCGCCGTTTTTTATGGTGGACGGCGCACACAACGCAGACGGGGCAAAGGCATTAAAACAGGGTTTAATTTATTTGTTCCCGGGCGAAAAGTTCCATTTTCTCATGGGAGTGATGGCGGATAAGGAGTATGTGGAGATGGTGGATACGCTCGCCCCGCTGGCGTTGGATTTCGGCACGGTGACGGTGGACAGTGAGCGCGCCCTGCAGGCGAAACAGCTTGCGGCCTGCATTAGCGCGCGGGGCATAGGCGCGGTCTGTCATGACACGGTGGAGGCGGCGCTCGACTGGGTATCCGGCGCGGGAGCGGACAAGAGTATCGCGTTTGGTTCCCTCTATTTTATCGGGGCCATCGAAGCTTTGTTTGGGTCGAATTATGTCGATTAATAGTTACAAAATCATTACAGAAATGTCGTTTTATGACGAAAATAATACATTTTCAACAATTTTTGTTAATAGTTCGCCATTCGCTGGAATTTCGTCTATAATATTTGCGTAGAATAGATTATCCAGTGAACGAAAATCAGCGAGAAAGTGTCTTTGAAATGGTATTTAGCAGCTTTGAATTTTTATTCCGGTTTTTGCCGGTTTTTTTAATCATCTATTATATCACGCCCGCCAAGCAGAAAAATATGATTCTCTTTTGGGGAAGTCTGGTGTTCTATACGATGGGAGAGGTGGAGTATGTGCTCCTCCTTGTCGCTTCCGTGGCGGTCAATTATATTTTGGGCAGGTTAATGTACGCGGAGCAGGGCGAGTCGAAGGGGTGGGCGACGAGCCTGCTGATTGTGGCGCTCTGCTATGATTTTGGTATGCTCTTTGTCTACAAATACAGCGGGCTGGTGCGGGATTTGCCGCTCGGCATCAGCTTTTATACGTTTCAGATCGCGGCGTACACCATCGACGTCTATCGAAAGCTGATTCCGGCGGAGCAGTCCTTTGTGAAGCTCGGTACATATCTCACGATGTTCCCGCAGCTGGTGGCGGGGCCTATCATCAACTACTGCGACGTCAAAGATCAGTTGATCAAAAGGACGGTGACGGCGGAAGATTTTGAGGATGGGCTGAAGTTTTTGATCCTTGGCCTGGGCGCAAAGGTGATCGTGGCGGACCGCATCAGTCTGTTGTGGAATCATATCCGCTCCATCGGATGTGCGAGTATCTCCGTACCGCTGGCGTGGATGGGGGCGTTCGCCTATTCGATCGAGCTCTACTTTGACTTTGCCGGCTATTCGATGATGGCAAAGGGATTGGGGAAAATGCTGGGCTTCACCATACCGCAAAACTTTAATCTGCCTTATATTTCAAGATCAATATCCGAATTTTGGCGGCGCTGGCATATTACGCTTGGAAAGTGGTTCCGCGAATATGTCTATATCCCACTCGGAGGCAACCGGGGAGGAAAGGCGCGGACATTTTTTAACCTGTTCGTGGTATGGGTCTTGACGGCGTGCTGGCACGGCATCAAGCCCAATTTTTTGCTCTGGGGTGCAAGCCTTTTGTTTTTTTTGGCGCTGGAGAAGCTGTTTTTGCTGCGTTTTCTCCAAAACGATCATTTTTTGTGCCGTTTTTTCAGTCACCTGTATGTACTGTTTGTCATTCCCGTGACGTGGGTGCTGTTTGCGATAGAGGATGTGGGGCAGCTGCGCATTTACCTGATGCGCCTGTTTCCGTTCTTGGGGCAGACCGGGGTCAAGGTCAATACGATGGATTTTGTGGAATGTCTCAAGGATTATTGGCTGCTCTTTGCGATCGGCATCCTGTTTTCGACGCCGCTGCCAAGGAGAATATATCGCTATATCCGCCACAAATGGGTGGGGACAGCAGCGGTCGCGGTGATTTTTGTGTTCAGCGTATATTATCTTGCGATCTCAAAGAACAATCCGTTTTTGTATTTTAATTTTTAGAAAAGAGGACGATGAATGAAATCTTTCTTTCACAAATATAAATTTATCCTGTTTTTGGCGGTGTTTTGGGTGGCAATGTCGTTGGCTGGCTTTCTTGGGCAAAACACGGTCTACGCCGGCTATTCGGTGGACGTGAGAACCACGCCCTATTTTGTCCTGGTGTTGCAGGGAATTCACGATCATATATTTCCCTGGAGCGGCAGCGCAGACGACAATTTAGAGCCAATCGCGGTGCAGCAGTATCCGAAAGAGCATATCAGGATGACCGAGCCGGGGCAGGAGGCGGCGCCCTCCGACATATCGGAGCAGGAAGCGGAGCCAGGACCTGAGAAAAGAACCTTTCAGGAGGTGGGGGACGATTACTTTGACGACGCCGTCTTTATCGGCGATTCGAGAACGGCGGGGCTTAACATGTACGGCGGTTTGGACAATGCTACCTTTTACGCGACGGTGGGCATGAATGTTTACGACCTCTGGGAGGACAGCTTCTGCGACGTGGACGGGGAAAAGGTGACGCTCGAGGAGGCGCTTTTAGCGCGGTCGTTTAAAAAGGTTTACTTCCAGATCGGAATCAATGAGATGGGTACGGGTACGGTCGACAGTTTTATGCAAGCGTATGAGAGTTCCGTACAGAAACTGCGCAGCCTTCAGCCGGATGCGATTATTTTCGTGCAGGGCATCATGCGCGTGGCAAAAGAAAAGTCCGACAATGACGCGATCTATAACAACGAGGGCATTGACGCCCGCAATGAGCGGATCGCGGCGTTAGCAGACGGCGAGACGATCTTTTATATCGACGTCAACGAGGTGGTCTGCGACGAAGATGGAAACTTAAAACAAGAATTAACTTTCGACAATCTGCATCTGTACGCCACAAACTACGATATATGGGTGGACTACTTGAAGCACAGAGGAATCATCTTATAATTGCATGTAATCGGATAATCGCATGTATAAGATACATTTTTCCCGGAAAAAATACCTAACGAACAGAGGTTGTTTTTTTGGAAGGGAGAATTGCATATGTCTTTAAAGGTTGCGATTGTAGATGTACATGCGAGAGAAATCTTGGATTCCAGAGGAAATCCCACCGTGGAGGTGGAGGTGACTGCCGAGACGGAGACGACGGGCAAAAAGATCACGGCCCGCGAGTCTGTGCCGTCCGGGGCCAGCACCGGACAGTTTGAGGCTGTCGAACTGAGGGATGGGGACGACAAATATTTTGGACTCGGCGTGCAAAAAGCGGTCGATCATGTCAATACGAGGATACGCGAGGCATTGCTCGGCAAAAATGTGCTCGATCAGCTGGAGATTGACCGTCTGATGGTGGAGCTCGACGGAACGGACAACAAGGGGAGCCTTGGGGCGAACGCCATATTGGGCGTGTCCTTAGCCTGCGCCAAGACGGCGGCAAAAGCGCTTGAGATGCCGCTCTACCGCTATCTGGGTGGCACCAACGCCAAAGAGCTTCCGGTGCCGATGATGAATGTCATCAACGGCGGCGTGCATGCAAAAAACTCGCTGGATTTTCAGGAGTTTATGATTATGCCAGTGGGCGCGAAAACTTATCGCGACGGCCTGCGCATGGGAGCGGAGGTTTATCATTTCCTGAAGCAGATTTTAAATGAGGACGGCCACACGACGGCCGTGGGCGATGAGGGAGGCTTTGCGCCGAACTTTGGCAGTCCGAGAGAAGTCTTTGCCTGCCTGGGGCGCGCCGTGGAGAAGGCCGGATATCAGGTCGGAAAAGATGTCGTCTATGCCATGGACGCCGCGGCGAGCGAGCTCTATGACAAGGAGACGGACACTTACTATTTCCCGGGGGAGCTTAAGCCCGGCAGCGTAAACTGCGGCTGTGAGGGCAAGGGTGACGAAGAGCTGGAGCGAAGCTGCGTCTGCGAGGGCGTGGAAGTGGAAACGGCGTGCGAATGTGAGGAGCGCGGCGTGCGCCGCAGTGTCGAGGAGATGATCGCACTCTATGAAAGCCTGGTCAAAGAATTCCCGCTGATCTCTATCGAGGACGGCCTCGCCGAGGAAGACTGGGAAGGCTGGAAAAAGCTTACCGCGCGTCTCGGTGAGAAAGTGCAGCTCGTGGGGGATGATTTGTTTGTCACCAATACCAAGCGCTTAAAATGCGGCATTGACCTGGGGGCCGCAAACGCGATTCTCGTCAAGGTCAATCAGATCGGTACGGTCACGGAGGCGATGGACGCCATTGAGATGGCGAAGCTTGCAGGCTTTGGCACCGTGATATCCCACCGTTCCGGCGAGACCGAGGACGCCTTTATCGCAGATCTGGCGGTTGCCGTCAATGCGGGGCAGATCAAGACCGGTGCGCCCTGCCGTGCCGAGCGCACCAGCAAATACAATCAGCTGCTGAGAATCGAGGAAGAGCTGGGGAAGAGTGCAAAATACAAGAAATAACGGGGTTATTTAAGATCGTTATCCAAAATAATGGAAAAAGCAGTTGAAATATTTCCCTTGGTGTGGTATTATAACAAAAGTTGTAATTCGATACTGCAGGAGGGAAAGATTTTGGAAGTATTAAAGATGATATTGACCGTTATTTTTATCTTGATAGCAATTGCGCTGACAGTGATTATACTGATGCAGGAAGGAAAGTCGGCAGGACTGGGAGCCATCGCGGGCGCTGCGGACACATACTGGGGCAAAAACAAGGGACGCTCCATGGAGGGGATACTGGTTAAGATGACGACCATCATGGTTGCCCTGTTTATCATTCTTGCAATCGTTTTAAATCTGGGTATTTTTTAAAAAACTTTGGAGCTGTCGGTTATGGCAGCTCCTTTTTTATGCACAGGGTTGCGTAAGGAAATTGGCAGCTTTGCTGCACGCACCCCCGCGCGGCGAGTAGGGGGGAAATCTTTCCTACTCGATCTTTCATAAGAAATTGCGTCGTCAGACGCATCAATTCTCAAGTTGCGGAGCAACTTGCAAAGAATCATGAAGTGATTCTTTTTTGCCTTACAGCATCACAGAGCGGTTCTTTATTGTGCGGTTTTGTGTGACGAAAGCTGCAAGGGAGAACAGCCGCCTGCGCGGCAGAATGAGAGGAACGATGGAACATAATTTATTAGAAGAGAGAAAGCAGACCATCTATGCGTTTATCTGTGACGATCTCTATGTGCCGATGAAATTAAAAGAGATTGCGGCCGTCTTGAATATACCAAAGGAACAGCGGGGAGAGCTTGACGAGGTGCTTAAGGCTTTGGTTTTGGAGGGTAAAGTGGAAGTCTCCGCCCGCGGAAAGTACTGCAAATCGCAGGGGAAATACGCCGTCGGAGTATTTTTGGCGCATCCGAACGGTTTTGGCTTTGTGCGCATCGAAGGCCAGGAGGAAGACCTTTTTATACCGGCGTCCGAGACGGGCGGGGCCTATCACCAGGATACCGTGCAGGTCGCGCTCTCTGCCGCGGCCGATTCCGGCGGCCACGGCAGGAGAAAAACAGGGACTGTGGTAAAGATTATTGAGCGCGGGATGAGCCGGGTCGTGTGTACCTATGAGCAGCACAAAACATTTGGCTTTGCCGTTCCCGATCAGCCAAGGTTTGGCAGCGATATCTTTATTCCCCAGGAGCGCTCTAAGGGAGCGGTCACGGGACACAAGGTGGTCGTGGAGGTCACTGATTTTGGCGGCGGCGATAAAAAGCCGGAGGGCAAGGTCATCGAGATCTTGGGACATATCAACGACCCGGGCACCGACATTTTGTCCGTGGTGCGCGCTTATGATCTTCCCGTGGAGTTTTCGGAAAAGATCATGCATCAGGTCGAACATGTTTCCCACGAGGTAAGCGCTGCCGATATGGCAGGGAGAATGGATTTGCGTGATCTATTGACGGTCACAATCGACGGGGAGGATGCAAAGGACCTGGACGACGCGATCTCAATCTCCATGGAGGGAGAATGTTACCGTCTCGGCGTGCACATCGCTGATGTGACAAATTATGTGCAGGAGCACAGCGCGCTTGACGAGGAGGCCAAAAAGAGGGGGACTTCCGTTTATCTGGTAGACCGGGTGATACCGATGCTGCCGCACGCGCTCTCAAACGGCATCTGTTCGCTCAATGCGGGGGAGGACCGCCTGGCGTTAAGCTGTCTGATGACGATCGACGCCAAAGGCAGCGTGATTGACCATACGATTGCGGAGACGGTGATTCGTGTCGACCGCCGCATGAGTTATACGGGCGTCAAGAAAATTCTCGAGGACAAAGACCCGGAGGTTTGCAGGGAGTATGAGGATTTTGTGCCGATGTTTGAAAAAATGGAGGAATTGGCGGCGATTCTGCGCAAGAAACGCATGAAGAGAGGTTCCATAGATTTTGATTTTCCAGAGACTAAAATCCTATTGAACGAACAGGGACAGCCGACAGAGATTAAACCCTACGAGCGCAATGTGGCGACCAAAATCATCGAGGATTTTATGCTGGCTGCCAACGAGACGGTGGCGCAGGATTATTATTGGCAGGAGATTCCGTTTGTCTACCGCACGCACGACATTCCCGATACGGAAAAGATACGCAAATTGTCGACATTTATCAACAATTTTGGCTATCATCTCCATATCGGGCCAGAGGAGGTGCACCCCAAGGAGCTGCAAAAATTGCTGGAAAAGATTTCTGGCTCGCCGGAGGAGGCGCTGATTGCCCGCCTGACGCTGCGCTCTATGAAACAGGCCAGATATTCCACCGATGGCACCGGACATTTCGGCTTGGCGACGTCGTACTACTGTCATTTTACGTCCCCGATTCGCCGTTATCCCGATTTGCAGATTCACCGCATCATCAAGGATAACCTGCGGGGCAGGATGAACGAAAAGAAGATCGAACATTACGAACATATCCTGCCGGAGGTAGCCAAACATTCCAGTGAGACCGAGCGCCGCGCCGATGAGGCGGAGCGCGAGGTGGAAAAAATGAAAAAAGTGGAGTATATGGAACAGTATATCGGGGAAGAATTTGAGGGAGTCATTTCCGGCGTGACCGAGTGGGGCTTTTATGTGGAGCTGCCCAACACCGTGGAGGGATTGGTGCATGTCAACAGCCTGTCCGAAGACTTTTTCCACTATGACGCGCAGACCTACGAGCTGTGGGGCGAGACGACCGGCAGCCGTTACAAATTGGGGCAGAAGATTAAGGTTTTGGTGGCGGGCACCGATAAATTTATGCGAACGATAGATTTTGAGGTTGTCACGCAATAATATATATGGAGAATTGGCTTGCAAACTGCGGGCCGATTCGCTATAATAAAATAGGTATGCGGTAGCCGTGAGAGCATGGCAGCCGTTGCCGCGGGAGGAGCTTTAAGTGGCGAAGGCAGAGAAGAAATTGATCGCAAACAACAAAAAAGCATATCACGACTATTTTTTCGAGGAGCGCTATGAAGCGGGAATCGCGCTGTGCGGCACCGAGGTAAAGTCTCTGCGCATGGGCAAATGCAGCGTCAAAGAGGCGTTTGTCCGCATTGAAAACGGCGAAGTGATGATCTACGGTATGCATATCAGCCCCTATGAGAAGGGCAATATTTTTAACCGCGACCCCCTAAGACCCAAAAAGCTGCTCATGCACAGGAGTGAGATCCGAAAGCTGGTGGGCAAAATCGCCGAGAAAGGCTATACGCTGGTGCCGGTCGAGGTTTATTTTAAGGGAAGCCTGGTGAAAGTGGAGATCGCTCTCGCCAAAGGTAAGAAGCTTTATGATAAGCGGCAGGACATCGCCAAAAAGGATATGCGAAGAGAGGCCGAACGCGACTTTAAAGTGAGAAATCTTTATTAGTTGTGATTCCGGTTTTTGGGAAGTGCAGACAATGCAACCGTATTGTCTGCATTGATAAAAATATTTGGGCCTGTAATGGTTTCGACAGGGATTATGAAGCTGGAGAAGCGAGCCGCACGGGATGCGTCAAATTCCACAATTAAAATTAAACGCTGAAGACAATTTAGCATTTGCAGCCTAAGGGCTGTAGTCTGACCTAAAACACCCACATTTTGGGATTCAGGCTTCGACTTTGTGGGAAACGATATATGGTAAGCTTTGCCCATATAGGCGTACGATGAAGCTACCAAACCCGGTACTGTGTCTGTGCAGGACCGGCAGAGGGAATGTCAAATCACAGACTACGCTCGTAGAAGGACAGGGGATTGGTTTTTGGACACGGGTTCGATTCCCGTCAGGTCCACTGATAAAACTAAACCATCCACGATCAGTTTTCGATCAATAGTGGATGGTTTTTCTATTGGAGCAAGAGAAAAATTATGAATCAAAAAGAGCTTGAAAAACAATGGAAGAAAATAATAAAAACAGAAACCGCTTATATAAGCCGCAGTCTGAAGAAAGAGCGGGGGCCCTGGCAGGATAAAATCGCAAAATATGTTCCTGAGAAGTTTGAGCATACGCTAAAGGAAGGCTTTTACAGGGCATTTCGGCTGATCTTTGACAAGGGAACCGGGGTAATCGAAATGACATACGATAAGGAAAAGCGAGAGCAGGATTATAAAATTAAGGAATTTGCGGCGGAGTTAAAAAACAGCCGTAAATCCGTGAAGGCGTTTCAAAAATCGGCGGCAAAAAACCAGGCCGTCAACGGGGTATTGTCCGCCGCAGAGGGCATAGGCATGGGATTATTTGGAATGGGCATACCGGATATCCCGCTGTTTTTGGGGCTGCTGTTAAAAAGCATCTATGAGATCGCGCTGTCCTACGGGTTTTCCTATGAAGGCGAAGAGGAACAGATTTTTATTTTAAAGCTGATAGAGACCGCCTTGCTGGAGGGCGAAAGCCTCGAAGCGGGAAATGCACAGCTCAATCGAATCATAGACGGGGCAGAGAAACTTTCCGCGGACAAAGAAGCGCAGATGCAGCGCACGGCGGATGCCCTCGCAGATGAAATGTTGTATCTGAAATTCGTTCAGGGGCTGCCGGTGGTGGGGATTCTTGGAGGAGTCTCCGATCTTGTGTATCAGCGAAAAATAAGCGAATATGCGCTTCTGAAGTATAAACGCCGCTTTTACTGCAAAATGCGAAAAAGCGGGCCGGGCGCCGTCCTTTCACCCGATGCAAAAGGCTGAACGATTAAATAAATTTACTGTCTGTCGAATACGGGGCTTTCATCAAGATACCGGCCTTTAAAATACCATGTCGGCACAGGATTACGCATATTGTCATACCAAGAAAGAACTTCTTTGGCCTGGTTTCGCATGGTATTCACTTCATCCTGCCCGAACGGGATTGCCCAATATATAGATGAAAGCGTGTTGCTTGAAATGTAAAGAGCAAGCAGCCGCCAAAACTCCATAGGAACATTATCGTCAAAGTATCCATCTACCATGCCCGAGGCAAAGAGAGGAGATTTCTGAGCGCACCAGACAATACGGTTAAATTCTTCCCATGGATCGCCGTAATCGTTACGGCTGAAGTCAATGACGTAAAGCCTATCGTTGCAATCGATCATCATATTGCCAATGTGATAATCGCCATGCTGATAAACCTGCGGTCTGTTTTTCAGTAAATGCCGGTTCGCGTTTATGTAGTCTATAAGCGATTGCCCATTCTCGTATTTGATGGGACATTCACTGTACTTTTTGATTTTATGATCCATTTTACGATTAAAACGGATTTCCCAGTCTTCCTGTGTTACCGGAGCACAGATCGAGTGTATCTTGCGAAGCATGCGTCCCGCTTCAAGACCAAACAGATACTGCTTGGTATCTGAGCAGCCAGATATGACTTGCTCGGCATCTTCGCCGTCAATCCAACTCTGGATGGAGTAAACGCCATCCTCACAAGTGCCAAACTCAATAGGCTGCGGCATGGGCACTCCCAGGGAAGCGACCTTCTTTGTCATGTGAAACTCAGCCTGTTTTGATTCAAGCTGTGCCATATCAGATACACGCAAAAGATAATGTGTGCCGTTTTCGTCCGTAACACAGTATTTTTTGTCGCTCGACCAGCCTTTGTATATGGGTTCTTTCGTTATAAAATTCATCTGTTTCCCTCTATTATTTATCCCTGTTTGATTCAAATACTATACTATATATAATATCACAGTTTGGTAAGAAGAAACAGCTACTTTTGACCTGTTGCAGACAAAGTGCGCATATGATAAAATAAAAATAAGAGCATGTTCATTTGCAAGCCCGGCATTTATTTACAGGTTCCTGCAAGAAGCCAATATCCGCTACCATAGTCAGTATGTGTAAGGGGTATAAAAATGTAGCCATCTGTGTTAAAAAAAGGCGTGTTGATGCAAACAGATGAAGGAGGAAAATACATACTATGGGGCAGACAATGGCGCTGGCATCGTTCGGACTGCACGACCGCGTGGAGTTTTTTGGCCTTATGACCGAGCGGCTAAAGGAGCTTACAGAAGAGAAGTATTGCCTGATTGCGGTGGATATCGGGCATTTTAAAGTGTTTAATAAATGGTATGGCTGGGAGGCGGGGGAGCGGTTTTTAAACCGCATTGCCAACGAGCTTAGTCTGTTTGAAAAGAGAAACCATGCGATTGCCGGATATTTTGGGGGCGACAATTTCGCATTGCTGATGGAGAACGACGATGAGCTGCTCGATCGGATGCGTCAGAATTTGCAGGATGCGGCATTTTCGATGGGCAATATGGTAGGTTTTTTGCCGGTCTACGGCATTTATGAGGTGGTCGACACCTCGGTTTCCGTCTATAATATGTACGACTGCGCGCTGGCGGCGCTGGCGCATGTGACGAGCAAGTATGAAGTGCGCAGCTGCGTCTATGTGCCGGAGATGACGGAGCAGATCGAGGCGGAGCTGCGGATGATCATGGAAGTGAAGGACGCGCTTTTGGCAAAGCAGTTTACGTTTTATGTGCAGCCAAAGTGCTGCATTTCCAACGGCAAGGTTGTCGGCGCGGAGGCGCTCGTGCGCTGGATTCATCCCGAGAGGGGGCAGATACCGCCGGGAGAGTTTATCCCGGTATTGGAGAAAAACGGCTTTATCGGCGATCTCGACCGCTATGTGTGGGAGGAGGTCTGCAGCGCGTTGCACGAGTGGAAAAAACAGGGCATTTCTCCGGTGCCGGTTTCCATCAATGTCTCGCGCATGGACATCCTGACGATGGACGTCGTGGGCTATTTGAAGAACCTGGTGGACAAGTATCAGGTTGACAAGAGCCTGATCAAAGTGGAGATTACCGAGAGCGCCTACACGGAAAATGAGGGGAAGATTTTCCATACCATAAAAGAACTGAAAAAGGCCGGCTTTACGATACTTATGGATGATTTCGGCAGCGGCTATTCCTCCTTAAATATGTTAAAGAGCGCGGTTGTGGATGTGATAAAGATCGATATGCAGTTTTTGGACATGTCGGAGGAGGAGACGAGAAAAGGTATAGACATTTTAGAGTCCGTCATCAATATGTCAAGCACGATGGGAATTCCCGTGATCGTGGAGGGCGTGGAGACGAAAAAGCAGGAAGATTATCTGGTGGGGATGGGCTGTCGCTATGCGCAGGGGTATTATTATTACAGTCCCATGCCGGTGAAAGAGTTTGCAAAGCTTCTTTGCGACGAGCGAAAACTTGACCACCAGGGGCTGCGCAGCAGCCAGGTAGAGCAGCTGCATCTGCGTGAAATGATGGATGCGGCATTGTTTGGCGATACGCAGTTGAATAATATTCTCGGTCCTGTGGTATTTTATGATATGTATAAGAATGATATCACGATTACGCGCGTCAACGATCTCTATTATCGGATGTCAGGGGCTGCCGACAATCAGGATACCTCCTACACCAAAAAATTCTGGAGCCATATACACCCGGACGACAAGGAGAAGGTTCTGAATTTGTTTGACCGCGCATGCCAGGCTCCCCTGGTGGGCGTCAAAGGCGAGGGGCGCTTTATCCGCGCCGACGGCAGTGAATTGTGGATTCATTTGCGGCTGTTTTTGCTGCGCGAGCAGGCGGGACACAAGCTGTTTTTCGGCGTGATCTCGGAGTATCAGCAGATGAAAAGCAGGCATATGAAGCGGGACCTCTCAGTGGAGGAGCGCAAGGAGCTCGATGAGATCGGTATTACAAGAATTGAGGAGACTTCCGAGAATCTTCCCTGCGGTTTTGGGATTGTCAAGGTACATACGGACGAGCAGGATGACCCAACCGATTTTGAAGTGCTCTATGTCAATCAGGAGATGCGAAATATCTGTAACAGTGACGTGGGCAGGATGCGCAGGGTGATTTTAGATTTGTTTGACGATGATGCCGCGGTATTGATGCAAAAAATAAAAGAAGCCGCATACGGCGGCAGCACAATCAAACATTTTTCGTACAGCAGCGCCACCTGCCGGTATCTTCAGATTACCTTGTACCAGTACCGCACGGGATATGTCGGCGTGATTCTGCGCGACGTGACGAAAACATATATCTATGAGAGCATTTTAAAGAGTTCGATGATTGCCAACCACAAAGTATATTTTGTGCATTTGGAGGACGACTATTTCCGCATGGTATATCCCGATGAGAACAGTATGTTAGAGCAGGGAAGTTATACCAAGGCGATCACGCGGATATTGATGAACGGCGGTATCCGGCAGGATGTGGACCATGTCGCGGAATTTTTGTCGATCGAGGGCATACGCGCCAACCTGCAGTACCGCAGTCAGGCGGAGCTCTGCTACAGCAGGGAAAAGTTAAACGGGAAGATGCAATGGTATGTCGTGCGCTTTAACGCGTGTGAGCGGGCGGGCGGTATGGTGCGGACCGCTGCGGCGACTTTACAGAAGATTCCCGATATCTCCAAGTGGAAGCAGGAGCAGGACGGCAAAAATTGGTGGAAATATTAGAGAAAGAGGGAAGGCGCTAACATGGGAATCAGTGCATTAAAGAGTGAACTCCGGGAGAAAATTCTCGCGTATCAGTATCATACCCTGGGCGATGATATCTGGGAATATCTGGATACCTATGACCGCTATCTTTCCTTTTCCGATTCCAGGGACGAGTTGGCGGAGGCGGCTTTTTTGCGCGGGGATGTGGCGTTTCATCTGGGGCGTTACCACGACGCCATGGAAGCCCTCACGAAGAGCCTCCAGATTGAGAAGTCGGCGGATTATGCGTATCTGGAGACAGACGCGCACAATCTGCTGGGTATGTTGTTCTCCTTTGTCGGCTATGAGGCGGAGGCGCTTGACCACTATCTGTCGGCGTTAGAGTCCGCCCGCATGAAGAAGAATCTCTACGGTGAGGTGTCTGCGCTTTTGAATATCGGCCTTTTATATGAGAGTATGCACGACTATAAAAAGGCCATGTCCTACTACCAAAAAGGCTGTCATGTGGCGAACGGCGATCTGTCCGCCTCGCGCGTGATGCTGTTTTTGCTGGGCATGATACAGCAGGCACAGCTGTTATGCCGCATGGGCAGATATGAGGAGGCGGAGAAAAAGAAGCGGGAGATCGATTCTTATTATCATATTGTGCAGCAGGATGAGATCTTATTGTCCGAGAGCATCTTGGAGGTGCAGCTGGCAGACCACGCGGGGAACGACAAAAAAGTGGAGGAGCTGACCCATGCCATACGCCATTTCTTGAATCATGATGATCAATATTTAGAGCAGATCGACACCTATGTGGAGTTCTGCCGTTTTTTAGTGAGAAATGGAAAGGAAGAGCACGCCAGGGAATTTCTGCACATGCTGCAGGAAAAGATCAGCGTCACGGAGTTTTTGCATTTCCGCTTAAAAATCGAAGAGCTGGAGGTGCAGTTTCAGAGGCGGTACGGGGACGAGGAGCACTATAAGCTCGCCTGCGTCCATTACCAGAACATGGTGCAGGAGCATGCGGATACGCTCAAGAGCTTCCGCAGAAAGAACCTGCTCAACATAGAAAATCTTCAGGAGCTTGAGAAAAGAAGGCTGGAGTTTGAGATCAAGAGCAAGTGTGACCTGGTGACGGGTCTGCTCAATAAAAAGGCGTTCCAGCAGGAGGTGGAGGAATATCTCACCGACCGGAAACGCAATATCACGGACGCCATGGTGATGATTGACATTGATAATTTCAAGCTGATCAACGACAGCTTCGGTCATCTGATCGGGGACGCAGTGATCAACAGGCTGTCCGATCTGATTAAGGACCAGTTTGGCAAAGAGATCTGCGGCAGATTTGGCGGCGACGAATTTTTGCTGTTTATCAAAGGCTGTGAAGATATGGCGGCCGTGGAGGCCAAAGTCGAGTATCTGCGCGAATCGTTCCATGCGCTTTCGTTTGGGAAAAATAAGGATTTGCACAATACGTTAAGCATCGGCGTCTCCTACAACAACGGGGTTAATACCTCCTATAACACGATGTTTTCCTGTGCCGACGAGGCGCTTGCCAAGGCAAAAGAATACGGGAAAAACAGGGTTGCTTTTTTTGAAATAAAACGAGGATTATTAAAATATGTCTAAGACAGAGAGCATTATCGACGGATTTGAGTTTGCAGATTTGAAAGAGGCCATGCAGGCGGCCAAAGAGGTGGAGGGAGTGCGCTATATCCGCAGCAAAACGGATATGGACAATCCTGAGATGGTTTTGCAGATCTACAATAAAATGGTTTCGCAGGAAATGTTTGACACCGTGGTCGGGCACTGTTATCTGAAAGAACTGCAAAATTATCTCTATGACGCCAGGGCCATTGCGGACCACGCAATTTTGCCGATCAAAATTGAGCGCCCCGCGGCTTACGAGGCGGCGGGGGAGGACATCGCACCTGCGGGGGAGCCGATACGGCAGGAGACGTCAAAGATTCCGGTGTTGCCGCGGGTCACAGAAAATACACAGCCGGGAGGTAAAGTAAGTCATACAGACTATAAATTGCGCAGTCAGGTGTTTGGGATTGCCAGTGCGGTTTTGGCGGCTTGTGTGATACTGATGTTTGTGATCATGGCGACGAGCGGCAGCCCAAACATTATCAATTATGAAAACAAGCTGATTGACAAGTACGAGCAGTGGGAGCAGGAGCTGGTGGAGAGAGAAAATGCGGTGAAAGAGAGGGAGAGGCAGCTTGGACAAAATTAAGATTCTGGTGGTGGACGACGAGAGCCGCATGAGAAAGCTGGTGCGGGATTTTTTGGTGCGGGAGAGCTACGAGGTATTGGAGGCCGGCGACGGAGAGGCGGCGCTGGACCTGTTTTATAGAGAAAAAGATATCGCACTGCTGATATTGGATGTGATGATGCCAAAGATGAACGGCTGGGAGGTGTGCCGGGAGATTCGCGAACACTCTAAGGTGCCGATCATTATGCTGACCGCAAAATCGGACGAGAGCGATGAGCTTACGGGGTTTGACCTGGGTGTCGACGAGTACATCACGAAACCGTTTTCGCCGAAGATTCTGGTGGCGCGGGTCGGAGCAATCCTGCGCAGAAGCGGCAAGGGAACCGGGGAGAGCGAGCTTTTGGAAAAGGGCGGCATCGTCATCGACAAGACGGCGCATATGGTCACGGTGGACGGCCAGCGCATTGATTTAAGCTATAAGGAGTTTGAGCTTTTGTCCTATTTCCTGGAAAATGAGGGAATTGCCCTCTCGCGGGAGAAGATTTTAAATCATGTGTGGAATTATGATTATTTCGGCGACGCGCGGACGATTGACACGCATGTGAAGAAGCTGCGCGCCAAGATCGGGGAGAAGGGCGATTACATCAAGACGATCTGGGGCATGGGCTATAAATTTGATACGAGATCATAGCGGCGCGCGCGGCGGACGGCTATTTGGCACGATTGGCTGCTCACTGCGCAGCGAGTGCGCAGTTGCAGGCTGAGCTGTTGCCATAAGCTCAGAATGATCAAAGGTTTATATCTATGAAGAAAAAGATAACGAAAACGAAAAATCGTTCTTACTCGCTGACCGTGGAGATTGCGGGGATTAGCATAGGGCTGGTTTTAGGGACCGTCTTGCTCTGCTGGTTTTTAAACACCGCCCTGTTGGGGCAGTATTATGAGACGAAAAAGGTGACGACGCTGCTCGACGGATTTGAGATGATCGATGATGTCAGCGCCGAAAATGGGTTTGCATCCTCAGAGTTTGAGGTTGCGTTTGAGAATTTCTGCGCCAACGGCAATATCACGGTGATGATCATCAATTCGGATTTGACGATCGTGCGTTCCTCCGTGAGCGACACTTACCGCATGCTGATGGAGTTTCAGGATATCTTGTTTGGCAAAGAGCAGGAGCGCACGACAGTCTTAAAGGCGTCGGGGAATTATGTGATTCAACGAAGGACGGACGGGCGTCTGAAATCGGAATATCTGGTGTTGTCCGGCACGCTCTCGAACGGCAATCTGATCCTGATGCGTTCGGCTCTTGAGAGCATACGCGAGAGTGCGAAAATTTCCAACCGTTTTCTGCTGTATGTGGGCAGCGGCGTCGCTGTTTTGGGTATTTTGTTGACGGTGTTCATCACGAAGCGTATCACCACGCCGCTGCTTGAGCTGACGGAAATTTCCAAGCGCATGGCGGACCTTGATTTTGACGCAAAATATACGTCACGCCAGTCGCGCCACAACGAGATCGACGAGCTGGGGAGCCATATGAACGAGCTCTCCAATACGCTGGAACGGACGATATCCGAGCTAAAAAGCGCGAATAACGGGCTGCTGATGGACATTGAAAAGAAAACGCAGGTGGACGAGATGCGCAAGGATTTCCTCTCCAATGTGTCGCACGAATTAAAAACGCCGCTGGCATTGATTCAGGGATATGCCGAGGGCCTCAAAGAATGTATCAATGACGAGGAGGAGAGCCGCAATTTTTACTGCGAGGTCATTATGGATGAGGCCGATAAGATGAACAGCATGGTGAAAAAGCTGCTCACGCTAAATCAGCTCGAATTTGGCAACGAGACCGTGCAGATGGAGCGTTTTAACCTGACGGAGCTGATACAGGGGGTAGTGGACGCCTCCGAGATTTTATTGACCCAGCAGGGGATACAGTTGAGCTTTGCAGAGCCGGGGGACGTCTATGTGTGGGCGGATGAGTTTAAGGTGGAGGAAATCGTGACCAATTACCTGAGCAATGCGATTCACCACGCGGCGGATGAAAAGAAGATCGTGATCTCTTACCGGAGAGAGGAGTCGAGGGTGAGAGTCTGCGTCTTTAACACCGGAAAGCAGATACCGGAGGAAGACCTTGACAATATCTGGATTAAGTTCTATAAAGTGGATAAAGCCAGAACGAGGGAGTACGGCGGCAGCGGTATCGGCCTCTCGATCGTAAAGGCGATCGTGGACTCGTTTCATCAGGAGTGCGGCGTGATCAACCGCGAGGACGGGGTGGAGTTCTATTTTACGCTCGACACCGGAAATTAAAACATGGAACTGTTAAAAAAAATGTAACTATGCAGCCTTCGGCATCATAGTTACGGAATCCGTCTCATTTAAAGTTTGTCTTCGACAAAGAGCCGGATTCCCGCTTGGCTAGATATACGCGTTCTTACGGACTTTGCAGCGAGTGCAAAGTCCTGAGATGAACTGTTATCAAAAAATTCTGTTTTATAAAAATTTTGGTTGCTATCTGCTTCCGAAAATGCTAATATTAATATATCATATTATAGAAATGGTGTAACATATCCTATGAAGAGATCGAGAGCACAGATGATACTGGCGGCGTCGATGAGTTTGATGCTGTTGGGGGGCTGCGGTGAAGTGCCGTACAGCCTGACGGAAAGTGAGCAAAATATCATAGTGGATTATTCTGCACACATCGTGTCAAAGTACAACTCCTACCAAAAAAACGGCCTCACCTGGGTTGATTTTGAGGCGGAGGAGGAAGAGACGGAGACACCGCCGGAGGAAACCCCGGCCGCGGAGAGTGAGCAGCCGGAGGATACATCAGAGCCTTTGGGTGGCGGGGCGCCGCAGGAGAGCGAGTCCTCTTTGCAGAAGGCTACGCTCAACGAACTGTTTGGGCAGCAGGGCATTGCCGTGGAGTACACGGGAGCCTACCTGACTGACAGTTATGTGCAGGATACATATTATGCGCTGTATGCCGACGCGGGAAAGCAGTATCTGGTGCTGCAAATCGACTTGCAGAATACGGCAGGCGTCGATGTTGGCGTTGACAATCTCGGGTTGGTGTCGACATTCCACGCGGTGGTCAACGGTGATCATGAGATTCCGTCGGAGATGACGGTGCTGTTGGAGGATTTTGCACAATTTCAGGACACGGTAGCGGCGGATGAGAAAAAGCAGACGGTGTTGTTGTTTCAGGTGTCGGATACCATCCCCGACGTTGAGAGTTTGGACCTGTATGTCACCATGGGTGGAGAAAAATACCAAATTATTTTATAATATTTTGCGAAAATTAATGTAATTTTTTGAATACTTATGCTATAATGGTGGCAGGTCAAAAAATTGCGATGGAAATATATGCGCAGGAGGAGAAGAGCGGAATGGATACAAACATTTTATTGGAATCTGGAACAAATGAGCTGGAAGTCCTGGAGTTTACCTTGGGAGACAGCCACTACGGCATCAATGTGGCGAAAATTCTTGAGATATTAACTTATCAGCCGGTAACGCCAGTCCCGAATTCACATCCGAGTGTCGAGGGGATTTTTATGCCGCGCGACACGATGATGACGGTACTGAATCTGAGAAAATGCCTTGGCATGGAGGAGGAACAGAAAGAGGGCGGTCTGTTTATCATCACGAACTTCAATAAATTAAATATCGCTTTCCATGTAGATACCGTAATCGGTATCCACAGAGTGTCATGGGAGTCGATTATCAAACCGGATTCTACCATCAACACCGAGGAGAACAGCGCTTCCACCGGTGTGATTAAGATGGAGGATAAGCTGGTGATTATTCTCGACTTTGAGAAGATTGTTACGGATATCAGCCCGGAGACCGGACTGAAAGTATCCGATATCGAGGATATGGACAGAGACAGAAGCGATGCGCCGATTCTCGTCGCCGAGGATTCGCCGCTTCTTAGCAAGCTGATTACCGACTGCCTGAAGAAGGCCGGATACACCAATCTCATCATCACAATGAACGGCCAGGAGGCTTGGGATAAGCTGCAGGAGTTCAAGCAGGCCGGTGATGTGCGTGAGAAGGTGCACTGTATTATTACCGATATTGAGATGCCGTTGATGGACGGACATCGCCTGACGAAATTGGTGAAGACAGATGACGTGATGAAAAAGATACCGCTGATTATCTTCTCGTCTCTGGTAAATGATGAAATGAAACGAAAAGGAGAGCGTCTCGGTGCGGATGCACAGTTGACGAAGCCTGAGATTGGCAGTCTTGTACAAGCGATTGACAGATTGATCGATGAGAGCATGAAATAAGATAGAAAGCCAAAAAGGGGATGTGATGATTTATCACATCCCCCTAATCAAGTTATAGGCCATTGGAGGTACTTTCATGAGTAGAACAGAAGATTACCTGGATGAATTACTTAATTCTGTATCATCATCGGAAGAAGAAGGAAGCCAGGAAGGCGGAAGAGTAAGCAGGAAAAGCAAGACACCGGAGGATGATTTCTTAAGCGCATTTGAGGACGAGATTTTATCAGGGGAGGACTCGGATGAATTTTTGCAGCAGTTTGAGCAGGAGCTTGATTTCGGTGGAAAAGGCTTTGACCGTTCCGCCGCTGCCAGTGAAAATATGGAGTCTTTACAGTCTGACGCAACAGAATTGCCATCCATGGAATCGGATGTATTCGAGCAAACCGATCTGGGAGACGATACCGCGCAGCCGGAGGCGGCTGCGGATATGTTTGGAGGAGACATCGAAAACGACTCTATGATGGAGGACCTCGACAGTATCTTAAACAGCGCCAAGGAGCGCATGGACGTCTCGGAGGACGGTTTGGGTACATTGGACGATGGCGGCGTTTTGATGGTGGATACACTGGGGGATAACCTGGGAGATGAAGCGGAGGAGGAGCCTTTTGCGGGCGGTTCAGATTTGGAGAAGAGATTGGAAAATATAGCGGATGCCACGGACGGCTTGACGGGAATCGGTGATCTGGGTGATGATTTTGGACTGGACGATCTGGAGGCCGAACCCCTGGAAGAGGAAGAGGGGACCGAGCTGTCCCTGGAGGCAGACCCGCCGGAAGATAGTGCAGACGGCGTCGGCGGTAAGAAAAAGAAGCGGATGAAAAGAGAAAAGAAGAAAAAGAAAGATAAAGAGGGTGCGACGGAGGACGGTGAGCAATTGAGCTTCTTCCAAAAATTGTCGCGGCTGGTGTTCGGAGAGGACGATGAAGAGGAGAACGGCGATAAAGGCGGAGACGGCGCATTAACCGGAGACGCGGCGGATGCCGAGATGGGTCTCTTTGGTGAGCCGGACGGTGCCTCCGGGGACGCAGCGCCCGATAAGAAGGCTGCCAAGAAAGAAAAGAAAAAGAAAGAGAAAAAGCCGAAGGAGAAAAAGCCGCCGAAGGAGAAAAAACCAAAGCCCCAGAAGCCAAAGAAAGAAAAACCGCCCAAAGAGAAAGATCTGACACCGCCGCTTCCCAAGATTCCGGTGCTTTTGATCTGTATTATGACGGGGTCTTTTCTGGCGCTCATTTTGGTGGGAACCAACCTGGTGGGATATTCAAGACCGTTTGCGGAGGCGGACCGGGCATACAAGCTGGGCAGTTATACGGAGGCATACCGCTATGTACGCGGCATGGAGATCAAAGAGAAAGATACCGATCTCTTTGAAAAGTATCGGATTATGGCCAATGCGCAGGGAAAATTTGACGCTTACCAGAGTTTTATGGAGGCCGGAATCTATGATATGGCGCTCGATTCCCTTGTGCATACGATCGGAAGATGCGATAAATATGCGGCTGATGCGGAGCTGTACGGCTGCTACAGTGAACTGATCGCGCTCAAGGATTCCGCGGTTGGGGCGCTCAGCACGTTCGGCATCAATGAGCAGCGCGCGGCAGAGCTTTATTTGATCGAAGATAAAAAGGCGTATTCCATAGAACTCCACACGATTTTAGTCAATGCAGGGTTGGTGGCAGATAGTGATAGCGATAATTGATTATGATGCGGGTAATTTAAAGAGCGTGGAAAAGGCGCTCTGCGCGCTGGGCAAGCAGTGTATCATCACCAGAGATTACAGAGAAATCCGAAAGGCAGACAAGGTGATATTGCCCGGAGTAGGGGCATTTGCAACTGCCATGGAGCAGCTGAAAAAATATGAACTGGACAAAGTCATTTATGAAGTGGCTGCAAACAATACGCCGTTTCTTGGCATATGTCTTGGATTGCAGCTGTTGTTTGCAGGCAGTGAAGAAAATTCCGGCGTGGAGGGGCTGCATCTTTTGGAGGGGCGCATCCTGCGCATCCCTGATCGGGAGGGGCTTAAAATACCACATATTGGATGGAATTCGCTGACCCTGCACAACCATGGCAGTCTGTTTGAAGGATTGTGCGGGGAGCCGTATGTCTATTTTGTCCATTCATACTATCTGAAGGCAGAGGATGCTTCGATCGTAAAAGCCAGTACCGAGTACGGGGTTTCCATCCACGCTTCGGTGGAGCAGGGGAATATCTATGCCTGTCAGTTTCATCCCGAGAAGAGCGGGACGGTCGGCCTTGCGATTTTGAAAAAATTTGCGGACGCTTAAGGCATTGACAAGGGAGGTTTACATATGTTTACGAAAAGAATTATTCCCTGCCTGGATGTCAACGGAGGGCGTGTCGTCAAGGGTGTCAATTTTGTCAATCTAAGGGACGCGGGCGACCCGGTAGAGATTGCAAAAGCCTATGATAAAGCGGGGGCGGATGAGCTTGTCTTTTTGGATATTACCGCTACCTCCGATGCGCGGGCGACCGTTGTCGATATGGTGCGCCGGGTGGCAGATCAAGTGTTCATTCCGTTTACCGTGGGAGGAGGTATCCGCACGGTTGAGGATTTTCGCGCATTGCTGCGGGAGGGCGCCGATAAGATTGCGGTCAATTCGGCAGCCATAGACCGGCCGCAGCTGATCGCAGAGGCGGCCGATAAGTTTGGCAGCCAGTGCGTGGTGGTCGCGATTGACGCCAGAAGAAGAGCAAACGGCGGTGGCTGGAATATCTATAAAGCGGGCGGCCGTATTGATACCGGTTTAGACGCCGTCGAATGGGCAGTAAAAGCAGACCGGCTCGGCGCAGGTGAGATTTTGCTGACCAGTATGGATTGTGACGGAACTAAGGCGGGCTATGACATTGCGCTGACCAGTGAGATTGCCGGCAGTGTGTCGATTCCGGTGATCGCTTCCGGCGGCGCCGGTACGGTGGAGCATTTCTATGATGCGCTGACGATCGGCAGGGCCGATGCGGCCTTGGCGGCCTCCCTGTTTCACTATAAAGAGTTGGAGATCGGTGAAGTGAAACAGTACCTGGCAACGCGCGGCGTGCCGGTCAGAAGATGAGAGCGGTGTTTTTGTGATGAGGAGGAAATGAGTATGGCGATGTTGTCGAATGATTGGCTGGAGGCAGTGTCGGGGGAGTTTAAGAAGCCCTATTACCGGGAACTGTATCAGTTTGTGAAGGATGAGTATGCGAGAACCGTCGTGTATCCGCCGGCGGATGATATTTTTAACGCGATGCATTTTACCCCGCTAAAAGAGGTGAAGGTCCTGATTTTGGGGCAGGACCCCTATCACAATGTAAATCAGGCACATGGCCTGAGTTTTTCCGTTCTGCCCTCCCAAAAAGACATTCCGCCGTCTTTGCAGAATATATATCAGGAGTTACATGACGATCTGGGCTGTTACATACCGAATAACGGTTATCTGAAAAAATGGGCGGAGCAGGGAGTGCTGCTTTTAAATACGGTGCTGACCGTGCGTGCCCATCAGGCAAATTCTCATCAGGGCAAAGGCTGGGAGCAGTTTACGGACGCCATCATCTCGGCAGTCAATGCCAAGGAGGAGCCGGTCGTTTACCTGCTATGGGGCAAACCCGCACAGAGCAAAGCGCCCATGCTGACAAATCCGAATCATTTGATTTTAAAAGCGCCGCATCCGAGTCCGCTGTCGGCGTACCGCGGATTTTTTGGATGTAAACATTTCAGCCAGGCCAATGATTTTTTGCGGCAGCATGGAGCCGTCCCCATAGACTGGCAGATCGAAAATCTGTAGGTGGGATGTTTGTCTCAGCGGAGTATGACATGTGCAACGGCTGACACCAGCCGGATTGCCTTAAAAATGCCGTAAAAATGTCATAAACGGAACGGCTAATGTTGTAAAAAGCACTTGAAAATTCTGGCTTTCCAGAGTAAAATAAAGGTAAATAAGAAGAGTCGTAAAGCGTGATACCTTGAGCGCAACGATTTTCTGTAAGTCTGCTAACGGACTTGGATGATAGGAAGAAACAAAAATATTATAAGAAGGAGGAGATATTATGTTTTCCGGTAATAATAATTCATTCGGTATGTTCAACATTAATTTCAGCGATTATGCAGCAATTCGCAACGGAAGTTACCGCAGATTGTTGACCGCTCATTACGCCCTGGATAATAAGACATCGAAGAGCAGAACTGTCACAGCAAAAGACTGGGTCGTTAATAAGGCGGACCGCTACGGTATTGACGAAGACACCAAGGAAAAAGATAAGGATACAGAGGTTAATCCCGAGAAGAAAGCTTACAACACCGTGCAGACCAACGCACAGTCGCTTAAGAGCGCAACGGATAAGCTCACAGAGGTCGGCAGTAAGTCTGTCTTCAACAAAGTGGAGGTCAAAGACGAGGCCGGCGAGACCAGTATGCAGTATGATACGGATGCGATTTATAAGGCGATCAAATCGTTCGCGGACAATTACAACAATACCATAACTTCAGGAGCTGAGACGAAGTCTGACAATGTAAACCGTACCGTGCGCGCGATGATCAATTACACTAAGGCGAATCAGAGCGCACTCAGCGCAGTCGGTATCGAAATCGGCAAGGATAACAAGCTGACCGTGAACGAGGATAAGTTTAAGAGCGCAGACATGGAGCGGGTACAAAACTTGTTCAGTGGAAGAAATTCTTACGGTTCACAGATTTCCTCACAGGCAGATCTTATGAACAAATACGCAAAGAGTGCGGCGGCAGCGACAAGTACCTATACGCAGAGCGGCAAGTACAATTACTTTGATTACAGTGCGATGTTTAATTCCAGTATCTAAGGAGCCGGAATTATTTGCGGCAGGGCGTGAGAGATGATATCTCTCGCGCCTTTTTCGAGTGTGTAAGAGCAAGCAGCGAAAGATTGCTGACAGAAATAAAAGAAATGCAGGAAATGGAAGATGGAAAAAAAGAAAGTTGTGGTCGGCATGTCGGGCGGAGTGGATTCTTCCGTCGCGGCGTGTCTGTTAAAGGAGCAGGGGTATGATGTGATCGGCGTCACCATGCAGATCTGGCAGGAACAGGAGTGTGCCGTGACGGAAGAGAACGGTGGCTGCTGTGGTCTTAGCGCTGTGGAGGACGCCAGGCGGGTGGCCGATCGCTTGGGCATACCCTATTATGTGATGAATTTCAGACAGGAATTTAAAGAGCATGTGATCGACTATTTTGTCGGGGAATATCTGCGCGGAAGAACGCCCAATCCCTGTATCGCTTGCAACCGTTATGTCAAGTGGGAGGCCCTGTTGCAGCGCAGTTTGGAGATCGGCGCCGATTATATTGCGACGGGACATTATGCCAGGGTGGAGCGGCTTAAGAACGGCAGATATGCCGTCCGCAATTCCGTGACGGCGCAGAAAGATCAGACCTATGCGCTCTACAACCTGACGCAGGAGCAGCTGGCGCACACGCTGATGCCGGTAGGCGATTATGAAAAGCAGGAGATTCGCGCCATGGCGGAAGAGATCGGACTGTCGGTGGCGCAGAAAAAGGACAGTCAGGAAATTTGCTTTATCCCCGATGATGACTACGCGGGGTATATCGACAGGGCGTGCCCGGGGGAGGTGCCGCCGCCCGGAAACTTTGTGTCGGAATCGGGAGAGATTTTGGGACGTCATAAAGGCATTACGCATTATACGATCGGACAGCGCAAGGGGCTTGGCATCGCGTTCGGGCATCCGGTGTTTGTGACGGAGATTCGCCCCGAGACAGACGAGATTGTACTCGGTGAGAATCGGGATGTGTTTGCGACAGAACTGTACGCCGATCATTTAAACTTTATGGCGATGGACGAGATACGGGAGGAAGCGGTGTTGACCGCGAAGATACGCTACTCACATGCCGGCAGCAGATGCAGGGTCACGCGCGTCGGAGAAGATCGCATACGGTGTGAATTTTTTGAGCCTGTGCGGGCTGTGACGCCGGGACAGGCTCTGGTTCTCTACGACGGGGAGTATGTGGCGGCGGGTGCGGTTATTCTTGGCACAAAAAATGGTTGATCGCCTTTGCAACGCCGCTCTCGTCGTTTGTCAGGGTGACAAAATCCGCGATTTCTTTCACCTCCGGCGTCGCGTTGCCCATGGCGACGGCGACGGCGGCAGTGGTTAAGATGGGGATATCGTTTTCGGTGTCGCCGCAGGCCATCGTCTCAGAGAGCGGTATCTGAAGCTGACCGCATAGATTCTTTAATCCGGTGCCTTTTGTGACGCCGTATTTGGTAAATTCAATATTGTGATAGCCGCCGCTGACAAAAGAAACCGCATCGTGAGCCGACAGATACTGTATGACATGGTCGCGAGCCAGAAAGCTGCCGTCGGACTGTCTGTAAAAATTGAGTGTCATCTTCTGTACGGAAAGCTGTCGTTCTCGGATATAGGCTGCCAGATCGGGGACGAATACGCGGGTTTTCTTGATGTATTCGCGTATAGAGGCAGGCATGGAGAGCAGATCGATTTTGTCGCGGCAGGAGGCGACACAGTAACAGCCGCCGTCGATGAAGGCATCCATATGAATGTCTTTTTTTTGCAGTTCTTCGATCATGGGACAGATCAGCTCCGGTGTCATATAATCGGCGTGCAAAAGGGCATCGTCCGCGAAACGATAGAGGGCAGCGCCGTTTGTGGTGATGGCATATTGGACGCCAAGAGCAAAAAGCTGTTCTTTTGGCAGGCCGATGTAGGGGCGGCCGGTGGAAATTACCACGGTGACGCCGCGGTCGCAGGCGGCGCGGATGGCCTGCTGGTTTTCCTCTGTAATCTCACTTTGGGTGTTAAATAGTGTGCCGTCCATATCCAGGGCGATCAGACGAATATTTTTTGACATCATGTCCTCCATTTCTATCTATCATAAAGTCATTTTTGACATCATTCCCATCCGTGTCAATCATTAGCCGGTTTTAAGCTGCCAAAACGTAATAGTTTAGCCTGCGGCTTTTCTGTTGCAGAATCCGCCCCATTTAAAGTTTGCCTGAGGCAAGGAGGCGGATGCTTTGTTTCTTTGACATGTTGCCTGCAACTGCGCGGCAAGTGCGCAGTTGCAGGTTTCACTGTTACGCCAAAACAGAAAGTGATTGGGACGCTGTTCTTATTATAGGAAAACACAGAAGAAAGTACAAGTCCAAAATGTGGACAGAGGTAACAGGTTAGCCTGCAACTGTGCACTTGCTGCGCAGTTAGCAGCCAGTAATGCTGAATAGCAGGGAAGCCGCAGGCCAAATTGTTACGGACAGAGCGTAACTATTCAGCCTTCGTCTTCATAGTTACGGAATCCGGCACATTTAAAGTTTGTCTTCGCCAAAGAGCCGGATTCCCGCTTGGC
>CANONN010000031.1 GCA_947567625.1 uncultured Roseburia sp.
TAATGATGATGACGGTGACGGGGATGGAGACGGCGATGACGACGACCCGGGCATATGGGAGACGGACGGGGAACAGGCCACAGTCTGCGGAATCGTAATACAGGAGTCGGATCATCAGATGCTGGTGATCTCCGGCACGCCGACGGCGGATGTGTCCATCACCCTGTTCAGTATCGGCGTGCACAACGGGGGCCCCGGGGTGGTGGAAGAGCCGCCGACCTGCGGTGTGGAAGGAGCAATCGCTTACCGCTGTAATAGCTGTGGGGAGACATGGTCGGACAGTATCGAACCGACCGGAAATCACACATATGTATTTGTGAATATCGTGCCTCCCACGTATGAGACAGAGGGGATTATGGCTCATTTTGAGTGCAGCGAATGTGGGGCGATTTTTGCGGACGAACACGGGGAGACGGAGCTGGAACCAGAGGATTTGATTATTCCAAGGTTAGTGCAAAAAGAGCCGGAATCGGAGACACCTTTGATCACCGGACCGTCGATTATCGCCACCGAACCGGTTGTGCTGCCGACGATCGGCGCCGAACCCGAGCTTTTGATCGGCAATGCGTTCAGCAATAAATGGGTGACTTCGGAAAAGATTGACGATAGTATCCTGCCCGCCATGATGGAGCCGATTGAATCGGGGGCTACCTACAACACGCTCTACTGGAAAGAAGTCAAGGGGGCCGACGGTTATCTGGTCTATGGCGCGGAGTGCGGCACGAACCAAAATGTTGTCAAGAAAATAAAAGACATCAAGAATTCTTATACGACAACTTATAAGCACAAAAAATTAAAGAAAAATACCTGGTATCGCTATAAGGTTGTGCCCTATCGGCTCGAGAACGGTAAGCGTGTAGCGCTTGGAAAGACATTGGAAATATTTGCGGTGACAGCGGTGAAGAGCGGGAAATTCGCCAATCCGACGGCGATTAAGCTCTCAAGCAGCAAAATGACCGTCAAAAAGGGAAAGAGTGCGGTGATCTCGGCGAAGGTTTTGCTGCCGCCAAATAAAAAATCAAAAAAATATACCGCAGAAATACGCTGGGTGTCTTCCGACACAAAGATTGTCAAAGTGGACAAAAAAGGGAAGATTACGGCAAAGAAAAAGGGCAGTTGTTACGTCTATGCGTTCACGCGCAACGGATTGGGCAAGAGAGTAAAGGTAACGGTAAAATAGCATAAAGAAGCGGCACGCTGCCACAAAACCGGCAGCGCGCCGTCCCTGATGCGCTCGTGGAAGTTTACGCGCGGAAATCAAATCCGTTTGATTCCTCGTTACCCATATGAGCTGCCGCAGCCAGAAGGGAGGCGAAAGAACTCTGCTCTTTCTTCTGCTGTCCACGAGAGTCCCGTTTCAGAGATGAAAGGCGCTCAATGGGGCTTACTGGTGTTACAGGTGTCCATAAAGTTGTAGTTAAGTATGCTGCGACAATCATCCTCCTTGACAAATGTGCTGTTATTTGTACCTGTTTCTTATTATTTATATCGGCAGAAACGGGATGATTGATAACAAGTTTCCAATGATTCATGCAAATCGGAAGGATGTGTGCTGACAGGCATTGTGAACGGTGACAGTCCAGGATGCATTTGGGTGAAATCGTCCGGCGGCTATGCCCCTGCTATGCCGGAGTAGAGAAGAAATGTGGCAGGTAATATGGGACCTGCTGCGAAAAGATAGAAATGGAGGATTACTATGTGCAACGCAAAAGAAACGATTGAGAGTGGCAGGGCCGTGCTGGGGCTGGAATTTGGCTCCACCCGCATCAAAGCGGTACTGATCGACGAGGACAGTAAGCCGATCGCCCAGGGCGCCCACGACTGGGAAAACCGTCTGGAGGACGGTATCTGGACCTACCGTCTGGAGGATATTTGGACGGGCCTGCAGGACTGCTACGGCAGGCTGGCAGAGGATGTGCAGCATCAATACGGCGTGACGATCAAAAGGCTTGCCGCGATGGGATTTTCCGGTATGATGCATGGCTATATGGCCTTTGACAAAGCGGGCGAACTTCTGGTACCGTTCCGCACCTGGAGAAATACAATCACGGGGGATGCAGCGGCAGCGCTGACCGAGAAGTTTCAGTTTAATATTCCGCAGAGATGGAGCATCGCGCATCTCTATCAGGCGATTTTAAATCAGGAGGAGCATGTCAGGGACATCGACTTTTTTACGACGCTGGCAGGGTATATCCATTGGAAATTATCGGGGGAAAAAGTGCTGGGCGTCGGCGAGGCGTCGGGTATGTTTCCGATTGACGCCGGGACGCATGACTATAACGCAAAGATGGTGGCACAGTTTGATGAGCTGGTGGCAGATCGAAAGCTGCCATGGAAATTATCGGAGATTTTACCGCGCGTTCTGCACGCGGGTGAGGCGGCCGGCGTTTTGACCGCCCAGGGCGCTAAGCTTTTGGATGTGAGCGGCAGCCTTGAGCCGGGGATTCCGATGTGTCCGCCGGAAGGAGATGCGGGTACGGGGATGGCGGCGACCAACTCGGTTGGCGTGCGTACCGGCAATGTGTCTGCCGGAACCTCCGTGTTTGCGATGGTGGTGCTCGAGGAAGACCTCAAAGCGCTGCACGAAGAGCTGGATATGGTGACGACCCCGGCGGGCGACGCCGTGGCGATGGTACACTGCAATAACTGTACGTCCGACTTAAACGCATGGGTGGGACTGTTCAAAGAATTCGCGGATGCGTTCGGCGTATCGGCCGATATGGACGCACTCTACGGCACGCTCTACCACAAAGCGCTGGAGGGAGACAAAGACTGCGGCGGTCTGGTTTCCTACAACTATTTTTCCGGTGAACCGATCACCGGTACCAACGAGGGCCGTCCGCTGTTTGTGCGCAAGCCGGATGCAAAGCTGACGCTCGCCAATTTCATGAGGAGCCACCTCTACGCGTCGCTTGCCACCTTAAAGCTGGGGCTCGATATTCTGATGAAAGAGGAGAACGTCAAGGTTGACCGCATATATGGGCACGGAGGGCTGTTTAAGACAAAAGGCGTTGGGCAGGGAATCCTTGCCGCTGCCATGAACGCTCCCGTCGCAGTGATGAAGACCGCCGGCGAGGGAGGCCCCTGGGGAATGGCGCTGCTGGCGGCTTACATGGTAAACAAAGCGGACGCAGAGACGTTGGAACAATATCTGAGTCAAAACGTATTTGCGGCCGGAACCGATGACGGCGAAGTGTTAGAACCGGACGCGGCGGATGTGGCAGGATTTGACGCTTACATCGAGGATTACAAAAAGGTGCTCGCGGCGGAGAAAGCGGCGATCGCCAATTATTGCTGAGAAGCATGATGGTGCATGATCGTTGCGGCGTACAGGCGGTTAGCAATGTCTGGATGACAGAGATCATGATCACATATCTTATATTATTTTAAGGAGGATACCAATGTTAGCAGCAAAGAATTACAAGTTTTGGTTTTGTACCGGCTCCCAGGATTTATACGGTGACGAGTGCTTAAGAAATGTGGCCGAGCACGCCAAGATTATTGTCGCAAAGCTCAATGAGTCGGGGGCGCTTCCCTATGAGGTGATCTGGAAGCCCACGCTCATCACCAATGAATTGATCCGCAAAACCTTTAACGAGGCCAATATGGACGAAGACTGCGCCGGTGTGATCACATGGATGCACACCTTTTCACCTGCCAAGTCATGGATTTTGGGACTGCAGGAATACAGAAAACCTCTGCTTCACCTGCACACGCAGTTTAACGAAGAGCTGCCGTATGATACGATTGATATGGATTTTATGAATGAGAATCAGTCGGCGCACGGCGACCGCGAGTACGGTCACATCGTCAGCCGTATGGGCATTGAGCGCAAGGTCGTGGTGGGACACTGGTCCGACCCCAAGGTACAGGAGCGCATTGCCGGGTGGATGCGCACCGCCGTCGGTGTCATTGAGAGCAGCCACATCCGCGTGATGCGTGTGGCCGACAACATGCGCAATGTGGCAGTGACGGAGGGCGATAAGGTTGAGGCACAGCTCAAGTTCGGCTGGGAGATCGACACTTATCCGGTCAATGAGATCGCGGAATCGGTGGCGGCGGTTTCCGAGGCCGACACCAATGCGCTGGTGGAAGAGTACTACGGCAAATACGAGATTTTGCTCGAGGGACGCGACCCGGAGGAGTTTAAGCGCCACGTTGCCGTGCAGGCGCAGATCGAGATCGGCTTCGAGCGTTTTCTGGAGGAGAAAAATTATCAGGCGATTGTCACGCATTTCGGTGATCTGGGCGCGTTAAAGCAGCTGCCGGGCCTGGCGATACAGCGTTTGATGGAAAAAGGATACGGTTTCGGCGCGGAGGGCGACTGGAAGGTTGCCGCGATGGTTCGCCTGATGAAGATTATGACAGCGGGCATGAAGGGCGCGAAGGGAACCTCTATGTTGGAGGATTACACATACAATTTTGTCAAAGGAAAAGAGGGCATTTTGCAGGCTCATATGTTAGAGATCTGTCCGACGATTGCGGACGGTCCGATCAGCATCAAGTGCCAGCCGCTCTCCATGGGCGACAGAGAGGACCCGGCGAGATTAGTCTTTACCTCCAAAGAGGGAAAAGGAATCGCCACTTCCTTAATTGATCTGGGCAGCCGTTTCCGCCTGATTATCAATGACGTGGACTGCAAAAAGGTGGAAAAACCGATGCCGAAGCTTCCGGTGGCAACCAATTTCTGGACGCCGCAGCCTGACCTTTATACGGGGGCCGAGGCGTGGATACTGGCAGGCGGCGCGCACCACACGGCGTTCACCTACGACCTGAGCGCGGAGCAGATGGGCGACTGGGCTGCGGCCATGGGGATTGAGGCGGTCTATATCGACAAGGACACGACGATACGCGAGTTCAAAAAAGACCTGATGCTGGGAAATGTTGTTTACCGTTAGTGTGAGAAGAACTAGAAATGGAGGAAAAGATTGAACATTTAATTTTCAATCTGCAAGTTTGTGTCTGTGCGGCATCCACAAACTTGTTCATGCGCATAGTCTCAGCAAAGCTGAGCCTTTAAAGCCGCGCAGAAATGAGGAAAACGATGAAATTTTTTATTGATACTGCAAATGTAGAAGACATCCGCAAAGCAAACGACATGGGCGTAATCTGCGGCGTAACAACCAATCCATCCCTGATTGCCAAAGAGGGCAGGGATTTTAATGAGGTCATCAAGGAGATCACGACGATCGTCGACGGCCCGATCAGCGGTGAGGTAAAGGCCACCACGGTAGATGCGGAGGGGATGATCAAAGAGGGAAGAGAGATCGCCGCCATCCATTCCAATATGGTAGTAAAAATTCCCATGACAGTGGAGGGCTTAAAGGCGGTGAAGGTGCTCGCCAAAGAGGGCATTAAGACAAATGTGACGCTTATTTTTTCCGCAAACCAGGCGCTGCTTGCGGCGAGAGCGGGAGCGACGTATGTGTCGCCTTTCCTTGGCAGATTAGACGATATCAATATGACGGGCGTTGACCTGATCGAAGATATCGTGCAGATTTTTGAAAACTACGGGCTCGAGACGGAGATCATTGCGGCCTCCATCCGCAATCCCATCCATGTGACGGACTGTGCGCTCGCCGGCGCTCACATTGCAACGGTGCCATACAAGGTCATCGAGCAGATGACAAAGCATCCGCTTACGGACGCGGGGATTGAAAAGTTCCAGGCGGACTATAAAGCTGTATTTGGAGAATAGTGTGAAAAATCAGCTTGATAGCTGATTTTATCACACGTGAACTTGTTCACGTTGGCTATATTGTGCTGGAGCGTTACAAATAGCACGGATGGCGCACGAACTTGTTCGTGATACGCAATATTTGAGATTTGCGTCGCCCTGTCGCGCAAACGCTCCAGAATGAAGAATAGTGTGAGAAGAACGCCTTTATTGTGTTTTGATGAAAAGAAATGCCGCTTACGCGGCGGAATGTGAGGAAGATTGAAAATTAAAATTTTCAATCACGAGATTTGTGTCTGCGCGTTGCTTGCCACAAACTCGATATGCGCAAAAAGCAGCGCAGAAATGGAGAAAATTATGACGAATTTAGAACTTCAGAAAATCGCTGTCGAAGTTCGCAGAGGCATTATCGACGGGGTGCACAGTGCGAAAGCCGGTCATCCGGGCGGTTCCCTTTCTGCGGCAGAGATTTTTACTTACCTTTACTTTGAAGAGATGAATATCGACCCCAAAAATCCAAAAGATCCCGACCGTGACCGTTTTGTTTTGTCAAAGGGACATACCGCGCCGGGGCTCTATTCTACACTGGCAAACCGGGGCTATTTTCCGGTGGAAGATCTGCTGACGCTGCGCCATACCGGCTCCTATTTGCAGGGCCATCCCGACATGAAGCATATACCGGGTGTCGATATGTCCTCCGGTTCGCTCGGACAGGGCGTGTCCGCCGCCTGCGGCATGGCACTGGCCGGAAAGCTAAACGGCAGGGATTACCGTGTCTATGCGCTCTGCGGCGACGGTGAGATTGAGGAGGGACAGATCTGGGAGGCCGCTATGTTTGCGGGTTTTCGCAAGCTGGACAACCTTTGTGTGATCGTGGACAACAATAATCTGCAGATCGACGGGCCGATCGATAAGGTGTGTTCTCCCTATCCGATTGACAAGAAGTTTGAGAGTTTTAATTTCCATGTCATAAGTATCAACGGCAATGATTTCGACGAGCTGCGCAGTGCCTTTGCGGAAGCGAAAGCCACAAAGGGGATGCCGACGGCGATTGTTGCCCGCACCTTAAAGGGCAAGGATATCTCTTTCATGGAGAACAGCGTCGACTGGCACGGCAAGGCGCCGAACGATGAAGAGTACGCAGTCGCAGTCGAGGATTTGAGAAAGGTAGGTGAGGCGTTATGTCAGAATTAAAGCCGATGGCGACGAGAGAGAGTTACGGGAACGCTCTGCTCGAGCTGGGAAAAGAACATGAAAACCTCATCGTCCTGGATGCAGATTTGGCCGCGGCTACCAAGACCGGCGTGTTTCGGAAAGCATTTCCGGACAGACATATCGACTGCGGTATCGCGGAGGCCAATATGACCGGCGTGGCGGCAGGACTTTCAACCTGCGGTTTCGTGCCGTTTATCAGCACCTTTGCCATGTTTGCCGCGGGCCGCTCCTACGAGCAGGTGAGAAATTCCATCGGTTATCCGCACCTGAATGTCAAAATTGGCGCGACACATGCGGGAATTTCCGTAGGCGAGGACGGCGCGTCTCACCAGTGTCTCGAGGACATTGCCCTGATGCGCGCCATTCCGGGCATGGTAGTCATCAATCCGGCGGATGATGTGGAGGCGCGGGCGGCAGTGCGTGCTGCCTATGCGTATGACGGGCCGGTCTATCTGCGCTTTGGACGTCTCGCGATTCCTGTCATGAACGACAGCCCTGATTACAAGTTTGAGATCGGCAAGGGCGTGCTGCTGCGCGACGGCAGGGATGTGACACTGATCGCCACCGGACTGTGCGTCTACGAGACGCTCTGCGCGGCGAAGATGCTGGCGGAAAAAGGCATTGATGCGCAGGTGATCAATATCCATACGATCAAGCCGATTGACGAGGAAATGATACTCGCTGCGGCGGAGAAGACAGGCCGCATCTTTACGATTGAGGAGCACTCAATTATCGGAGGACTTGGCGGAGCCGTGGCGGAAGTGCTGAGTGAGAAACGCCCGACAAAGCTGACGAGAATCGGCGTGAATGATGTGTTTGGCGAGTCGGGTCCGGCCAAAGAGCTGCTGCACAAGTATAAGCTGGACGCGGAGGGCATTGCAGAGCGCGTACAAAAGGAACTAGGAGGCACAGCGTGAAAAGGGTTAGTGTGTTAGAAGAGTTAAAAAAACAGGTATACGAGGCTAATATGGAGCTTCCCCGCCGCGGACTGATTACCTACACCTGGGGCAATGTCAGCGGGATAGACCGAAAGAGCGGTTACTTTGTCATTAAGCCGAGCGGTGTGGATTACGATGATCTTAAGCCGGAGGACATGGTTGTGATGGACCTGGAGGGCAATAAAATCGAGGGGGCTTATAAGCCGTCCTCCGACACGGCCACGCATCTGGAGCTGTATAAGAAATACCAAGAGATCGGCGGCATTGTGCACACCCATTCGCCGGAGGCGGTGGCATGGGCACAGGCCGGAAGAGATATTCCGCTCTACGGAACGACGCATGCCGATTATTTCCTGGGGTCCATACCATGTGCCAGGAACCTTACGCCGCAGGAGATCGACGAGGCATATGAGAAGAATACCGGCGTGGTGATTATTGAGACGTTCGAGAGGAGAGGCATCAATCCGATGTATACTCCCGCGGTGCTCTGTCAGAACCACGGGCCGTTTACATGGGGAAAAGATGCGGCGGAGGCGGTACACAACGCTGTGGTACTCGAGGAGGTTGCCAAAATGGCAAGAAATACGGAACAGATCAATCCACAGGTAAAACCGGCGCCAGACAGCATTAAGGAAAAGCATTTTTACCGCAAGCACGGTGCGAATGCTTATTATGGACAGAATTGATTTGTGGGGCCGTCTGAGTACTTTTCGGGCGGCTCTTTTCACCTGAATTGTGTAGAAATGGAGAAAATTATGACAAAGACGTTATTTGGGACAACGCGTGAGGGCGCGGAGGTATTAAAATACACGATCAAGAATCAAACCGGTATGGAGGCGGATATCATTACGCTGGGGGCCGCCGTGGTATCATTGAGAATCGCAGGCAGCGACGGTGTGGTGCGCGATGTTGTGCTCGGCTATGACACCCCGGCGGAATATCAGACACATACCTGCTATTTTGGGGCGGTGATCGGACGAAATTCCAACAGAATCGGGGGCGCCGCGTTCAAACTGGACGAGAAAGAATATAAATTGGAGCAAAATGACAACGAAAACAATCTGCACAGCGGCAGCAAAGGGTTTCACGCAGTTATCTGGGAGGTGGAGCAGGCGGCGGACGATTCCGTCACACTCTCCTATCTGAGTAAGGACAGCGAACAGGATTTCCCGGGCAATATGACGGTCAAAGTCACCTATACCCTGACCGATGAGAATGAGCTTGCCATTTCCTACGAGGCGGTGACGGATGCCGATACGGTGGCCAATATGACCAATCACTGTTATTTTAACTTAAATGGTCATGATTCCGGTAAGATTGAAAATCAACTGCTGGAAATAAATGCGTCCTACTATAATCCGGTTGTGGACGAACAAGCGATTCCGACCGGTGAAATTGCGCCGGTGGCGGATACGCCGATGGATTTTCGCACGATGAAAGAGATCGGCAGGGATATTGGCGATGACGATGCACAGTTGAAGTTTGTGGGCGGATATGACCACAATTATGTGCTGGACCGCAAAGGGGACGGCATGGAGCTGGCTGCCGTTGCAAAATGCAGGGAGTCCGGCATCTGCATGGAAGTCTACACCGACTGTATCGGCGTGCAGCTTTATGCCGGAAACTTTATCGGCGATCAGATCGGAAAAGGCGGCGCGGTGTACGGGGACAGACATGGTTTTTGCCTGGAGACACAGTATTTTCCAAATGCCGTCAATGAGAAAAATTTCACGCCGCCGATCTTGCGGGCAGGTGAAATCTATGAGACGGACACGATCTACCACTTTACGGTGGAGCAGCCGGAGAACCTTACGAAGATGGCTCCCGATCTCATGACAGAGGCACAGGGCAGCGAGGCGGCTCCCGGGGTATCCATGGCAGATGGAGCGGAGCAGACGCTGGCGGCGCCGGATATCTGCATCCAGTACCAGTCTCTGGAGAGCTCGATGGACCAGGTGGTGGAAAAGATACATCGGCAGTATGCACAGAGCGGAGAGAACGTATCCGAAATCCAAAAGCTGCAATTGTATGTCAAACCGGAAGATTTGACGGTATACTATGTGATCAATGAGGACTTTATGGGAAGCGTACCGTTGTTTTAACAGATAAAGGCGAGGCAGCTATGTCATTACAATTTGTTTTCGGCAATTCCGGCAGCGGAAAATCCGAATATTTATACCGTTGGGTGTTGGAGCAGGCGGCGGAGCATACCGACCGAAACTATATCATGCTGGTGCCGGAGCAGTTTACGATGCAGATACAGCGGGAGCTGGTGGAGCGTCATAAAAACCATGCGATTATGAACGTGGATGTGCTCAGTTTTGCACGACTTGCCTACCGGGTATTTGACGAGCTCGGAAAGCAAGACCTTGTGATTTTGGAAGAGACCGGCAAGAATCTGGTGCTGCGCAAGGTGGCGGAGCAGAAGAGGGCAGAGCTTTCCGTGCTCGGCGGCAGATTAAATAAAATGGGCTATATCAGTGAGATCAAGTCGCTGCTCTCCGAATTGACACAGTACAATATCACGCCCGGGGAGCTCTCGGATTTTTTGGAGCGCTCTGATGTCGGCGAGGCGCTGTCGCTTAAAATGCGGGATATTCTCGCCATCTATCAGGGGTTTCGCGATTATCTTGAGGGCAGATATATCACGGCGGAGGAGGTGTTATCCCTGCTCTGCCGGGTGGCGGGGGAGTCTTCCCTGCTGCGCGGCAGTGTGATTGTCTGCGACGAATTTACGGGTTTTACGCCGATACAGAATCAATTACTGCGGGAGCTGCTTTTGATTGCCGATAAGATCATGGTTTCGGCCGTCGTCGACGTGCGGGAAGATATCTACGAAAGCGGCGGCATCCATGAGCTGTTTGCCATGAGCAAAAAGACCGTACAAGTGTTGTTGAAAATCGCTGCCGATAGCTCCGTGCAGGTGGAGGAGCCGATCATCCTGCCGGCGTCCGCAAAAAAACGTTACCGGGGAGCGCCGGAACTTTTTTTTATGGAGCAGAATCTTTTTCGTGCGCACCGCATGACTTGGGAGGAGGCGCCCGCCCATGTGCGTATCGCAGCCGCCAAAAATCCGCGCGCCGAGATAACCTTTGCGGCAAAAGAGATCACAAGGCTGGTGCGCGCCGGCGGCTGCCGCTACCGGGAGATCGCGCTGGTGACGGGAGATGTGCCGCAATATGCCAACTATGTGCCGGAAATATTTGAACAGTTCGAGATACCTTTTTTTATTGACCAGACCAGAATGATATTGTTTCATCCGTTTATCGAATTGATCAGGGCCGCGCTTGAGGTGGTGGAAAGTGATTTTTCCTATGTCAGTGTCTTTCGCTTTTTTAGAAGCGGGCTCGTACAGACGCTGTTTGTGGCGAATCATGAGGCGCGCATATTGACAGAGGAGGAGATTGATTTACTGGAAAATTATGTTCTGGCGCACGGCGTTTTTGGCAGGCGCCGCTGGAGCAGAGTGTTTACCTTGGCAAAGAAAACAGAGCGGGAGCCAGACGAGCAAGAGCGGGAAACCATCCGGCTCTTAAATGAAATTCGGCGCGCTTTTATGGACTTGTTTGCGCCGCTTGTCACCGTTTTTTCTGTCGATGGAGAGGGCGGGCGGCAGGATGTAAGCGCGCAGACCTATGCCCTCTATCAGTTTATCTATGCGCTGAGAATTGAGGAGCAGCTAAAAGCCAAACAGCAGGAGTTGGAGGCATCCGGTAATATGGCGCTCGCGAAAGAATACGCCCAGATCTATAAGATCGTGATGGATTTGTTGGATAAAGTCACCAGCCTTTTGGGCGGGGAAGTGATGACGGTCCGCGAGTACGGCGATATTTTGGACGCAGGTTTTGAGGCGGCGCGCGTGGGTATCATACCGCCGGGAAATGACAGAGTGATCGTCGGAGATATTGAGCGTTCGCGTTTAAGCCACATCAAAATATTGTTTTTTCTCGGGGTAAACGACGGCATCGTGCCGAAAAATAGCGGCAGCGGCGGCATTATCTCCCAGTATGAGAGGGATAAGATGAAAGAGCAGAAGCTGGAGCTTGCGCCGGGAGCCAGAGAGAAGGTCTTTATTCAGAAATTTTATCTCTATCTGAATCTGACCAAGCCCTCCCAGGAGCTGTATCTGACCTACGCAAAGACTGCGTCCGACGGCAAAGCGCTGCGCTGTTCCTATCTGATCGGCGTGCTGCAAAAGCTGTTTCCGGCGCTTTTGACAGAGCAGTTAGAGGAACGGGAAACGATCTTAGATGTGCTGACGCCGCAGAACGCGCTGCGGTTTTACATAGAAGGGTTGCAGAGCAGGGAATATACCGAGGCGTGGGCGGCGCTCGGCCGCTGGTATTTATCCAGGGAAACCTATGCAAAAGAGGCAAAGCGGCTGCTTGCGGCGGCCTATGATGTCTACACTGGCGAGCCCATAAGCCGTGCGGTGGCGCGCGCGCTGTACGGCCGGGTGCTGGAAAACAGCGTCACAAGGCTCGAGCGCTTCGCGGCCTGTGCGTTCGCCCATTATCTGGATTACGGCCTGCGCTTAAAAGACCGGGAGATTTTTGGCTTTGCCAGCGTGGATATGGGAAATATCTACCATGAAGTGTTGGAGCGCTTTGCAAACAGACTGGGGCAGTCAAAATATACCTGGTTTTCCATCCCGGAGGAGATACAAAGACAGTGGGTGGAGGAGTGCATGGAGGAGACGATTCTTGGCGCCGAGCGCGCGCAGACATTTGAGGAGGCGAGAAACCGATTCCTCCTTTTCCGTATGAAAGGCACGCTGCAGCAGGCAGTATGGGCGCTGATTACGCAGATCAGAAAAGGCAAGTTTGTGCCGCGTGATTTTGAGGTCTCTTTTTCCAGGGTCAGTGAACTTTCCGCCCTTCAATTTCGTCTCAGCGAGGATGAGAAAATGCAGCTTCAGGGAAGAATTGACCGCATTGATACCTGTGAGGACGAGGAGCGGGTCTATGTAAAGGTGATCGATTACAAATCGGGAAACACCAGCTTTTCCCTGTTAAATCTGTATCACGGGCTGCAATTGCAGCTTGTCGTCTATTTAAATGCCGCCATGGAGCTGGAGGCCAAAAAATATCCCGGGAAGCAGATAGAACCTGCGGGCATTTTTTATTATCATGTGACAAATCCCATCGTCGAGGGCAACGGCGCAGAGTCCGAGGAACAGATCAGACAGGCCATCCTGGAAAAACTAAAATTAAACGGCGTGGTCAATGAAGAAGAACAGATCTATCGCGCCATGGATGAGGAATTTAGCGGCAATTCCGCGGTTATTCCCTTGGGAGTAAAGGCGGACGGCTCTTTAAAGGCCGCCTCTAAGACGCTTAGCACCGGAGAATTTCAAATGATTTCTGATTACGTCAACGGGGTGCTGGTTGAGAGCGGGCGAAAGATCTTGGCGGGCGATGTCTCGGTCCAGCCGTTTTTGCTGGCGGATAAGACGGGCTGCGATTACTGTCCTTACCATATGGTATGCGGTTTTGACCGCAGGGGCGCGGGATATGATTTTAAAAAGTTGGAGAGTTTTACCGGAGAAGAAGAGATTTTAGAGGCGATGAGGAGAAAAAAGACGGATGGCAGTGAGATGGACAGAGGAGCAGCAGCAGGTCATTGATGCGCGAAATAAGAACATTTTAGTGTCGGCCGCGGCGGGTTCCGGCAAGACGGCGGTGTTAGTCGAGCGCATCATTCAGATGATAAGCGATGAGACGAAGCCGGTGGATATCGACCGGCTGCTGATCGTCACCTTTACCAACGCCGCCGCCGCGGAGATGCGCGAGCGGATTGCGGCCGCCATCGAAAGAAAGTTAGACGAGACGGCCAGTGAACATCTCTTAAAGCAGACGACACTGCTGCACAATGCCCAGATCACCACGATCGACAGCTTTTGTCTCTACGTGATTCGCAATCATTTTCACGAGATTGATCTGGAGCCCAACTTCCGCATCGGGGACGAGGGGGAGCTGAAGCTTTTGCGCCAGGATGTGTTAGAGCGCGTATTAGAGCGCAATTATGAGGCGGCCGACGAAGTGTTTGTCTCATTTGCCGACAGCTATTCGACCGGCAGGAGTGACGCAGGGCTTTGCGATATGATTTTAAAGCTCTATGAGTTCTGCCGCAGCTATCCATGGCCGAAAGCTTGGCTGGCATCGTGTGCCAAGGGCTATGAGATCACGGAGGAGAGCGGGTTTTTTGATGCGCCGTGGATTGGCTCGCTGACCGAACGGATTCGCCTGGCGGCCCTTGATATGGAACAGATGATGCTTCGGGCGTTAGCGCTTGCGCAAGCCGACGACGGCCCCTCCATGTACGAGAAGCTGTTTGAGGAGGAGATAAAGCAGTATCAGCGGGCGGCGCAGTGTACGACATTTGAGGAGCTGCGGGCAGCATTTGCGGCGTTTACCTTTGCAAGACTTCCCACAAGCCGCGGTTTTGCGGGGGACGCTCAAAAGCTGGCGCAGGCGAAAGCCTGGCGCGACCAGGCCAAAGATGTGGTAAAGAAAATAAATACGCAGTATTTTTATTGTTCCACGGAACAGATGATACATTTGCTGCGGCAGACAGCGCCGGCCGCAGCGGAGCTGGTGCGTTTGACAAACGAGTTTTATGACGCGTTTGCGGCGGAAAAGCGCCGCAAGAACATCGTTGATTTTTCGGATCTCGAGCATTTCGCACTGGAAATACTGGTGGACAAAGAGACCGGAGGGGTGCGGGCGGCCGCGGAGGAGTTTTGCGATACCTTTGAGGAAATTATGATCGACGAGTATCAGGACAGCAATTATGTGCAGGAGACGATACTTCGCGCCGTGTCCAGGGAGAGCCGCGGCCTGCACAATATCTTTATGGTGGGCGACGTCAAACAGAGCATCTACCGTTTCCGGCTGGCGCGGCCGGAGCTTTTCATGGAGAAATATGACAGCTATCCGCTGGCAGAGGAAGAGGAAGACAGCGGCTGCCTGCGCATTGATCTGTTTAAAAATTTCCGCAGCCGTCCCCAGGTGCTTTCCTTTGCCAACGACATTTTTTTTCAGATCATGAAAAAGGATATCGGAAATGTGTGCTATGATGAGAGGGCCGCTCTCTACGCGGGCGCCGATTACCGCGATACCGCAGAGGACGGACAGGCGGCGGGGGATATGTTTTTGCCGGAGTTATTGCTGGTGGACGATAGCGAGGAGTTGTTGGCCGACGGAAAGATTACGGATAAGCGCTATCTGGAAGCGAAGCTGATCTCTGCCAGAATACAAAGACTGCTGACCTCGCAGCTTGTGACCGATCAGGCGACCGGTGCGCTGCGGCCGGTGCGCTGCAGTGATATTGTGATCTTGCTGCGCAGCCTGGGCGGCACGGCGGACACTTTTGCGGAAGTCTTAAACGGAGACGGCATCCCGGCGCATACCGTCTCACAGACCGGTTATTTTTCGGCTGTCGAGGTACAGACCGTGCTTGCCCTGCTTCGGGTACTAGACAATCCCAGGCAGGATATCCCGCTGGCGGCGGTGCTCAGGTCGCCGATCGTGGGGCTTTGCGAGGAGGAGTTGGGAAGGCTGCGGCTGTTTTTGCCAAAAGAGCCGTTTCATGTCTGCGTCCTGGAAAAATGTAAGGAGCTTCGTCGGGCATACCGCGAGGCGGCAGAGCGGGAGGACGGCGCAGGGACGCAGCCGGGCGTGCAGTGGGAGGCATACGAAGACAAGCTGTATCAATTTTATATGTCGCTTGTGCGATGGCGTGGGATGGTGCCCGATACCCCGATCCATCTGTTGATCGAGCTTTTGTTGAAGGAAACGGGATACGGCAATTATGCGGCCGCGATGCCGGGTGGGGAACGCAGACGGGCCAATCTTTTGATGCTCGTGGAGCGGGCGATCTCCTACGAGGCGACCAGCTATAAGGGATTGTTTCATTTTGTGCGCTATATCGATCAGCTGCGGCGCTATGAGGTGGATTTCGGCGAGGCCGATATGGTCGGTGAAAATGAAAACGTGGTGCGCATTATGAGCATCCATAAAAGCAAGGGGCTGGAATTTCCGGTGGTGTTCGTCTCCTGCCTGGGCAAACAGTTTAACAAACAGGATGTGAGAAGCCGCATGGTGCTCCACCCGGAGCTCGGCATAGGGCTTGACTGTATCGACGGCAAAAGGCGCCTGCTTACGCCCACGATCATCAAAAAGGCGATTGCAAAGCAGATTGATCTGGAAAATCTGGGGGAGGAGCTTCGTATTCTCTATGTGGCGCTGACCCGGGCCAAAGAAAAGCTGATACTGACCGGAAATAAAAAAGGAGCCGCAGAGGAGCTTGCGGCGTCTGATTTTCGGCCGGAGCTCTCTTATCTGGAGCGCGAGAGCGCCGCCGGGTATCTGGACTGGCTGCTGCCTGTGCTTAAAATGGAGGGCGGGAAATACCCGGTCCGTTTTGTGAGCGCCGCAGAGCTTGTGACGGAGGAGGTCGCCAAACAGGTGGAGGCGGCGTGCTCCAAAGAGGAATGTCAAAACATGATTCTGTCTGCGTCCGGGGAGGGGCAAGCTTGGTTTGACGAGCGTTTTGCTTTTGTGTACCCGTATGCGTCCGAGATCGGCAGGCCCAACAAATATTCGGTTTCCGAGTTAAAACACCGCGCGATGCGCGAGAAGCTTATTCAGGAGGAGGATGACGTCCTGCCGCTGTTTCTAAAAGAGGAAATCGTTCCCTATGTGCCCGCTTTCGCCCGCACCATGGAGGAGGAACAGTCGTTTCGCAATCAGGGCGCTCTGCGGGGCACCGCAATGCACCGCGTCATGGAGTGCTATCATTTTGCCGGGGAACAGCCTGCCGCAGAACAGATCGAAACACAGGTTATGCACGGTCTGCTCACGGAAGAGATGCGCGCGCTGGTTAAAGTTTCCGCGGTAGAAAAAATTGTGCAGTCAGAGTTGGGAGCGCGGATGAAAAGCGCGGAGCGCGCGGGCCTTTTGTACCGCGAAAAACCCTTTGTTATGGGATTTACAAAAGACGAACTGGAAGCGTTCGGCTTTGCTGCCGCCGGGGAGACGAAAGGGGCTTCCTCCGATCTCACGCTTATTCAGGGGATTATTGATGTGTTCTGGCAGGAGGAGGACGGCATCGTGGTGCTCGATTATAAGACAGACCGGGTGGAGAGCGCCGCGCAGCTGATCGATCGGTATGAGGCGCAGCTGCGCTTGTACGGTGAGGCATTGGAGCGCATTTTTGCCGGGGAGGGCGGTGTTAAGCTTCCGGTGAAAGAGCGGCTTCTCTACTCGTTTCGGCTGGGCGAGGTGATTCCCATCGTCTGATATGTTCCTTAAGAAAAACAACGGGGACGCTTGCAATTCCCCTAAGATACTATATAATATTTTTGAGCTGGTCAATCGTTTCACTGTGAAACGCAACTACGAAGACACCGATTAATTCAACAACGGAAAGAATGAGGTAAAAGCCTATGTATGCTGATGAGAATGTGATTCGTATCAAACATGAAGTACTGTATGAGGTGGCAAAGCTGGCATTTGCGGGAGAACTCGAGGAGAAGCGCGACCATATCGCGATAGAGCTGATTCCGGGGCCAAAGCCGCAGTTTCGCTGCTGTATCTATAAAGAGAGAGAGATTATCAGACAGAGAGTTCGTCTGGCGGAGGGAAAAGCGCCGGGACCCGTGGATGACGGCAACGTGATTCAGGTAATCAGTTCCGCCTGCGAGGATTGTCCGATTTCCAGTTACACGGTGACGGAGAATTGTCAGAACTGTCTGGGAAAAGCCTGCATCAACGCCTGCAAGTTCGGCGCGATCGAGGTGGGGAGAGACCGCTCCCATATCGACCCGCAGAAATGCAAAGAGTGCGGCAAATGTGCGCAGGCTTGTCCCTATAACGCCATCGCGCATTTAAAGAGGCCCTGCAAATTCAGCTGCCCGGTCAATGCGCTGACTTATGATGAAAACGGTATCTCTGTCATTGATAAAAAGAAATGTATCCGCTGCGGAAAATGTATTCACAGCTGTCCGTTCGGCGCGATCGGTTCTAAAACCTACATTGTTCCCGTTGTGGAGGCATTAAAATCAGACCGCAATGTCTATGCCATGGTGGCTCCGGCGACAGAGGGGCAGTTCGGCGCGGATATCACGATGGCAAGCTGGCGCGCGGCCATGACGGAGATGGGCTTTACCGATTTTTATGATGTGGGACTGGGCGGCGATATGACGGCTGCCTATGAGGCCGAGGAGTGGGCAGAGGCATACCGGGAGGGAAACAAGAAAGTGACCTCCTGCTGTCCGGCGTTTGTCAATATGGTAAATCTGCACTATCCAGAGCTGGCGGAATGTGTGTCGACGACTGTCTCGCCGATGTGCGCGGTCTCCCGCTTAATCAAGGCGAAAGACCCGACGGCGATCACGGTGTTTATCGGACCGTGTCTGGCCAAGAAATCAGAGGTGGTCGACCAAAATATCGAGGGCAACGCGGATTATGTGCTGACCTACAGTGAAATCCGCGCCATGATGCGCGCCAAGGGTGTGGAGCTTAAGCCTTGCGAGAACAAAGAGCAGACGGCTTCCGTGTTCGGCAAGCGGTTTGCCAATTCCGGCGGCGTTACGGCGGCAGTGCTGCAGAGCTTAAAAGAATCCGAAGACGAGATCGCGGCGACGGTATGCCGGGCGAACGGTGCGGCGGACTGTAAGAAAGCGCTGCTTCTGCTGAAAGCGGCGAGACTGCCGGAAGATTTCATTGAAGGTATGGCCTGCGAGGGCGGCTGTGTCGGCGGCCCGAGTTCGTTCAACGATCAGATGGCGTCTAAGAAGGACCGCGATACGCTGATTGGACAGGCGGATGATCGGGGGATACATCAGAACTTAGAGTACTATGATATGGACAGCTTTTCCATGCACCGGGCATAAAATGGTAATTTGTGGCAACTATTCAGCCTGCAACTGCGCACTTGCTGCGCAGTTAGCAGCCAGTAGTGCCGATATGCACACAGCTATCATAGAGTGAGAAAAAGGGGATGCTGATTTTATGCAAAATATCGTTTTTTTTGACATCGACGGCACGCTGTGGGACGAAAATATGCAGATACCGGCCAGCACGGTCGCGGCTATCAAAGAATTGCAGTCAGGCGGCAGCTACGCTTTTTTGTGCAGCGGCAGGAGCCGCGCCAATATCAAGAGCAGACATCTGTTGGATATCGGATTTGACGGTATCATTGCAGCCTGCGGCACCAGCATCGAATACCGGGGAGAGAGCATCTTTGAACAACTGCTTTCCGCAGAACAGGTGACTCATATATTGCGGGCGTTAAAAGCCCACAATATCCCGGCGGTGCTAGAGGGGCCGGAGTATATCTATGTCAATCCGGAGGAGTTTTTGGACGACCCGTATGTGATCTATCTGCGGAAAGAGTTAAAAGAGCAGGTGGCGGAGATTGGGACGGACATGTCAAGGATAGTGATCAATAAATTGAGTGCCGCCCTTAAGGGTGCGGATGTGGAGCGGTTTAAGAGAGATCTGGGGGAAGCCTATGACGTGATTATTCATGAGGACGATATCATAGAGATCAATCCCCACGGACACTCCAAGGCGACCGGAATCGAAAAAGTATGCGATCTGCTTCATATTTCCCATGAAAATACATATGCTTTTGGAGACAGCGCCAACGATCTGGAAATGCTGTCTTATGTCTCGCATGGCATCGCCATGGGAAACGGCACGGCGGTCGCGAAAGCGGCGGCTGAATATGTGACGACGGATATACACGCGGACGGCATCGCACAGGGGCTGCGGCATTACGGATTGATTAAGTAAAATATGGTCCGAGTACGGGAGGTTTCGTATGGCGAATATAATGGATTATCTGGATTGGCGCGGGGATCTTACGATGGAAGCCGACGGTTTTAACGAGGTGGATAACCTGATTCTGGCGCAGCTTGTCTATGTGGATTTTGAGGGCATCGTGCCCCCGCCAAAGCAGGGAGATATCTATCTGAAAGAAGCTTCCGATTTGTTTTGGCAGCGGCATACCAAAAAGGAGATACTCTCCCATGTGTCCATGACAAAATCCGCGCCGTTTTTAATGCGCAAGCTGGCGGAGAGCAGGCGGTTCCGCGGGGCAAAGCTGTCTGCTTATATCAATGATATCAGCGATGAGGAGCAGTCCCAGTTTTCTGTGGTCTGCGTGCGGCTTGCCGACGGAAGCCTTTATGTGGCGTTTTCCGGCACAGACAACACGATTGTGGGCTGGAGGGAAAACTTTAACATGGGTTTTTTGTCCGAGACGCCCGGTCAGAAGAAAGCGGTGAAATATTTAAACTGGGCTGCGGCAAATGAGGAGGGGACGCTGCGGGTGGGCGGTCATTCCAAGGGCGGCAACCTGGCGGTATATGCCGCCGTCAAATGCGACGCAGCGATAAAAGAGAAGATTGTACATGTCTACAGCAATGACGGGCCGGGGTTTAGCCGGGATGTGGTGGAGAGCGACGAGTATCAGCAGATGCTGCCGAAGATCAGCACGATACTCCCCGAATCCTCCATTGTCGGGATGTTGCTGGAACATCAGGAAAAATACGAGGTGGTAAAGAGCACGGAGAGAGGTGTGGGGCAGCATGACGCCATGAGCTGGGAAGTGCTCGGGCCATCTTTTTGTTATGTGGAACATCTGGCGGCCGAGAGCCTGCTTTTGGATGAGACCATGAAAAACTTTATCGAGCAGCTCGACAACGAGGAGCGCCGGCAGTTAATCAACGCGGTTTTTACGCTTCTTGAGGAGGCTGAGATCAGGACGGTCGATGATTTTTATAACAGCAAATGGAAAAAGATACAGGAGCTTGTAAAAGCGCAGAGCAAATTGCCGGAGGAGACGCAGAAAATATTTTCCAAGGCGCTGCGGTCGCTGTGGAACAGCGGAAACGATACCATACGCCGCTCGGTAAAACAGGCGATGCGGGAACACAGAGGGGAGGCGCAGGAGCCTCTTTTGGGGAAGAAAGAGTAGTTTCTAAAAAAAGTATTAAATAAAAGAAAATATCAAAAAAAGAGAAAACATAAGAATTAATGAGAAAATAATATAAAAATTGGAAATAAATACATTTATACGGGAATATAGTTAGTTGCAGTTTCAAAAGCAAAAATCTATTATATGTACTATCAGTTAGCACTCAAATAGAATGAGTGCTAATAACAAGAAAAGTAAAACAGCTGATATTATGAAAACAGGAGGCAATGAGAATGAAATTAGTACCATTGAGTGACAGAGTCGTATTAAAGCAGTGTGAAGCAGAAGAAACCACAAAGTCCGGCATTATTTTGGCTGGCAGTGCGCAGGAGAAACCGCAGGAGGCAGAGGTGATCGCTGTGGGACCGGGCGGAGTCGTAGACGGCAAGGAAGTTGTGATGCAGGTCAAAGAGGGCCAGAAAGTGATTTACTCCAAATATTCCGGCACCGAAGTGAAGCTCGACGGCGAGGAGTACATCATTGTGAGACAAAATGATATTCTGGCAGTAGTCGAATAGGTTGAAAAATGTACTGATCGCGGCAGGGCCGCGACATGTCGGATGCTTAAAGTAGGAAAATAATAAAAAGAAAGAGGTAGACAGATATGGCAAAGGAAATCAAATACGGAACAGAGGCAAGAGCGGCGCTTGGCGCCGGCGTTGATAAACTGGCAAACACGGTGCGGGTGACGCTTGGACCGAAAGGAAGAAACGTCGTGCTTGACAAGTCTTACGGCGCTCCGCTGATTACCAATGACGGTGTGACCATCGCAAAGGAGATCGAGCTTGAGGATGCGTTCGAGAATATGGGCGCTCAGCTCGTAAAAGAAGTAGCGACCAAGACCAATGACGTTGCCGGAGACGGTACGACGACCGCTACGGTACTGGCGCAGGCAATGATTCAGGAGGGAATGAAAAATCTTGAGGCCGGCGCGAACCCGATCATTCTTCGCCGCGGTATGAAGAAAGCGACCGAGAAAGCGGTAGAAGCCATTCTGGCGATGTCCGCCAAAGTAAACGGCAAAGATCAGATTGCAAAGGTTGCGGCGATCTCCGCGGGCGACGAGGAAGTCGGCAATATGGTGGCGGACGCTATGGAGAAAGTGTCCAATGACGGCGTTATTACGATCGAAGAGTCAAAGACCATGCAGACAGAGCTTGATCTCGTGGAAGGTATGCAGTTTGACAGAGGTTATGTATCTGCCTATATGTGCACCGATATGGACAAAATGGAAGCCGTATTGGATGATCCGTATATCCTGATTACAGATAAGAAAATCAGCAACATCCAGGAGATTTTGCCATTACTGGAGCAGATCGTACAGAGCGGTGCGAGACTTCTCATCATTGCAGAGGATATCGAGGGCGAGGCGCTCACCACATTGATCGTCAACAAGCTGCGCGGCACGTTTAACGTGGTGGCGGTAAAGGCGCCGGGCTATGGCGACAGAAGAAAGGCTATGTTGGAGGATATCGCAATCCTGACAGGCGGCCAGGTTATCAGCTCTGACCTTGGCTTAGAGCTCAAGGATGTGGAGATGTCTTCTCTGGGACGTGCAAAATCCGTCAAAGTACAGAAAGAGAATACGGTTATTGTCGACGGCGCGGGCGACAAGGATGCCATTGCCAGCCGTGTCAACCAGATTCGCGGACAGATCGAGGAGACGACCTCTGATTTTGACAAAGAGAAATTGCAGGAGAGACTTGCAAAGCTGGCAGGCGGTGTTGCGGTAATCCGTGTGGGCGCTGCGACGGAGACCGAGATGAAAGAGGCAAAACTTCGCATGGAGGATGCGCTCAATGCGACGCGTGCGGCCGTGGAGGAAGGCATTATCGCGGGCGGCGGTTCCGCTTATATCCATGCGATGAAGCAGGTTGCCGCGTTGGCTGATACCTTAGACGGCGACGAGAAGACGGGCGCCAAAGTGATCTTAAAGGCACTCGAGTCCCCGTTATACTATATCGCAGCCAATGCAGGCTTAGAGGGTGCGGTAATCATCAGCAAAGTAAAAGAGTCGGCCGACGGCGTAGGCTTTAACGCGTCCACCGAGGAATATGTCGATATGGTGGCACAGGGTATTCTCGACCCGGTAAAAGTCACCAGAACCGCATTGCAGAACGCTACTTCCGTGGCATCCACATTGCTGACGACAGAGTCGGTTGTCGCAAATATCAAGGAGGACGTACCTCCGATGCCGGCGGGCGGCGCAGGCGGAATGGGCATGATGTAAGCGTTATGCCAAAGAATCAATAGAAAAGCGGCAGAAATGTTTTATGGCAGGAGCCGGGCTTATATAGCCCGGCTCCTGTTGCCGTTTAGGAAGCTGCAAAAAGTAATTTGAGTGATAATTTCTTGTGATTGACAAATTTGTGTAGCAAATACGTCTAATTTTGTCAGCAGGATTGCTGGTAAGAAACAAATCAAGTATACTATAAATCTCGAAAGATTAAGACATTGCCATAAGTTAGATGGGGGTTCTATGAGAAGAAAAAAAATAGTATGCATGTTCTTAGCAGCCCTGTTGCTGTTTTCCTGCTGTATACCAATTTCCACAGAGGTCACTGCGGCAAAGAAAAAGATCGCAGAGATAACAGGCGACACAATCATACTGGAAAATGGCAGAACGTTTTACATCGGCGACATGATTTCTGTTAAATTAGATGAGGCAAGCGTCGATTCTTCACTGGTAGAAATTGTGGGAATGGACCTATATAATTATTCCGCAACCGAGATGGGGGCAACCTATGTTTCCGACAGTCCGCAAGTATTGGCGGTGGACGAAAAGAGCGGCTTTGCCGAAGCCAAAGAACCGGGCACTGCCACTGTTACGGTCAATTGCCAGGGTGTGAGCGCGTCTTTTCCCGTTACCGTGATGGCCAAAGGGACACTTCGCGGGAAGCTTCGCGCAGGCAAAAAGGATATCACCGATCAATTAGATGCGGCGGGGAAAAAACTTGCGAAAAAAATTCCGCAAAAGCTGACCCCTGAAAATGGTTATGATCTGTTTCGGGCGATGAAGTCTTATCTGGCCACTTTTACAGATTACAATTCCACCTATGAGCCGCAGGGAGGTCTAACGATACACCGCATGTTGTGCGGATGGAATCCGGACGGAAAGTCGAGAATGGCGCCGGCCTGTTCCAGCTATGAACGTGCATACCTGATGATCAAGCATTACGTTCAAAACTATCATCCAATCTACCAAAAAAATACTGGATATCCAAACAAGGCCAACGGTTTGCCGTGTCCGCAACGACGGGACAGATAACCATGAAAATGAAAAAAAAGCTTACAAAACAGGCGCTTTTGGCAATGTATCTCAATGATATCATCTGTGAAGTGGATGGTTATGGACCGGATGGGGCAATACTTCCGCTGGCGATCAGCACGACCGTTCAAAAAGACCGTTTTGAAGCCCACGGTTATATCTCCAACTATAAAGACAAGGACAAGAGATACTCTGGAAGTACCGTACTGCTGTTTCAACTGGGAAGCAAAACTGCCACTGTGACACATGTGTACCGCACGCGTTACAATCCCGCAAATGGCAGGTACAAGTATCATCACAAGAAAAAACTGAGTTTAAAAAAGGGAAAAACCTATTATCTGCGTATTTATAGCTTAAATTTTTATTGTCCCGGCAAATTTGTGGTAAAGTAAAACGGGCTTAAGCAGAGAGGCTGCCGCATGAATGAAAATTCTTGCGGCAGCCTTTTCGCATTTTCCCGAGCGGGGGTTGGAATCAAAAGAATCGCAGGCGGCAGTCAAGTGGTACAAACGATACCGCATACAATCATGTATACCTGGTTAGGGCGGCAGTCCGGGAGAGGAGCATGGCATGGCGAAAGGAAAATATCCCCAAAAACCGACATTTCGCTATTTTATACAAGACAAACAAGGAAAAGCGGTCAATATGGATACGCTCTCGGAGCAAGAGCGCAAAGAGGTCGGCCTGTGGGCGTATCGCACCATGTTAAAGCAAATGGGCTATGTCCCGGTGACGGAGGATGCGGCAGAAAACCCCAATAAACTGACCGGCAAATAACAAAAGAGGCGTTTTTCATACCTATTTGAGCCGCCAAAGGCGGCATGGGGATTAGGGGGCTTGAATAACAATGGCATTTATTGGAAATAATGCAGGCAGAAGAGAAAAAAGTTAGGTGTGAAAAATAAATTTTTCACACGGCGCTTTGTGTCTGCGCGTTGCTTGCCACAAAGTCGCTTATGCGCAAAAGCAGCGCAGAAATGGGGATTTCTATGGAACATGCAACTGCCGGGACAGCAGACCGCTCCCTGCTAAAGGATATACGCGATGTCGTCATCGACACATCCAAGCCCTGCAAAGAACGTATGAGAGCCTATATCGAGCAAATCGGCAACCCCTATTGCTACCTGGATGACGGCGTCGTGGTAGAAATCGCATACGCAGACAACGGCGTGAGCCTGCAGGAACGATTGACGGCATATGTAAGCAGCATAGACGAGGATTTTGGCAATTTACGGTAACTGGCAAGGCTCCATTGACAAGGCAGGAAATACTGGCCATAATATAGAATATGAGAGCGGAAGGATTCTGATCTTTCTTCTGTATCCCATATGGTCAATGAAGCGGCTTAGCCAGCCGTCCGGGAAAACTGCCAGAAACAAATGTCCGCAAAACATGCAACCATATCCAAAAAACATGCAGGGAGGTTTGTTATGGCCGTTTATGAGAAACAATCTTTTGCCCCGGAAGAATATAGGGCAATGGCATACTATCGTTTGTCTAAGGATGACAAAAATGAGGATAGAGGCAGAGATCGCGAAGGCAGGGTCAGCGACAGTATCTTAAACCAGCGAAAACTGGTTCATGCCTATTTGAAGAGCCATCCGGGGATTACTCTGGTGGATGAAGCCTATGATGACGGTTATTCCGGAACGAACTATGATCGTCCCGGTTTTCGCTCTGTACTCGAAAAGGTTCAGTCGGGGAGCATTAACTGTGTCATCGTAAAAGATTTGTCCCGGCTGGGAAGAGAATATATTGAGACGGGAAAATATCTTGAGATGATCTTCCCGTCTTTTGGCGTGCGCTTTATTGCCATCAACGATGATGTTGACAGTGAACACAGCACGGCGGGGGATGATCTGATCATTCCCATTAAAAACATAATGAATGAGTCCTATTGCCGTGAATTGTCAAGAAAGCTTAGGAATCAGTTTCGGATTCAGCGCGGCAACGGAGAATTTTTGGGTGCTTTTGCGAGCTACGGGTACTGCAAATCTCCCGACGATAAGCATAAGCTGATCGTCGATGAGTATGCGGCCGAAGTTGTGCGGGGCATTTTTTCGTTGAAAATGAAGGGATATAGTCAAAACGGGATTGCTGATTTTTTAAATCGTGAACAGGTGCTGCCGCCTTCAGAGTATAAAAAAAGCCTTGGCATGAACTATAAAACCGGATTTCGGACAGCCGCACAGCCAAAATGGAGTGTCGTGACGCTGAACCGGATTTTGACAAATCCCCTTTATATCGGCACCCTGATTCAGGGAAAACGGGGAACGCCGAACTATAAAATAAAAAAAATGCGCATGCGCAGTGAGGAGGATTGGGTTGTGGCTGCGCACAATCATCCGGCCATTATCGATCCGCAAATCTTTGCTGTCGTGCAGAAAATGATGGAGCGGGATACCAGGCGGCCGCCGCACAGGGAAGTCCTGCTGCCGTTGGCCGGAATACTTTTTTGCGCGGACTGCGGACGATCGTTGCTGCGCAGAACTGTGACGAGAGGGGAACAGAAATATTGTTACTATGTGTGCGCGGGTTATAAAAAGGGCGAAGGTTGCAGCAGTCACAGCTTTGAGCAAAAGAAACTGGAGGAAACGGTCTTACATGCCTTAACCCAGCAAATACGCGTGGTTGTGGAATTAGAGCAGCTTGCCGTGGAAATCGGACGCAATAAGATCGATCGGATTCGTCAGGAGCGCATGGATGTCAGGATTGCCAAGAAAGAGCAGGATTTAGACCGTGATAAGGAATTTCGCTTGAAGCTGTATGAGGCATTGCATGACGGCCTGATCGACCGGGAGGAGTACGATAAAATGCGCAGCCGATATACACAACAAATCGAAGACACACAAAAGGCCATTGATAAACTGCGGCTCGCGCGCGAGGAGATCACCTTGGGCAGTGGGGCGGATCACAACTGGGTTTTGCAGTTTATCAAGTATGAGGGCATTACTAAACTGACCCGCGAGGCTGTGGTGACTTTGGTTGATCGTATCTATGTATATGAGGACAGGCATATCCGCATTGAATTCAATTACCGCGACGAAATCGCCGCATATCAGGAGATTTTGCAGGCAAAAGCAAAGGAGGTGGGGTGAGTGGCGCGCAAGAGCAGAGCAAGGCTCTTCAACGAAGCCCCCAAAAAGGGGGACACGCCGGTACTTGCCGGGGAATACGGTCGTCTGTCCGTGGAGGATGGCGATGATATGGAGCAAAATTCCATCGGCAATCAGCAAAAAATCGCTCTGCACCATCTAGAGCAGCATCCCGAAATCAAGTTAGTGGACACATATTACGATAACGGGTATACGGGAATGAACTATGAGCGCCCCGGCTTTCTGCGGATGTTCCAAGATTTAAAAAGCGGACGTATCAACTGTGTCATCGTGAAGGATATTTCCAGGCTGGGTCGTCATTTTGTCGAGACCAGCGAACTGGTGGAGCGGACATTGCCGCAGATGGGGGTCAGGCTGATCTGTATTAACGATTGCTATGACAGTGCGGATGAGAACGCAGATGCCCTGGCCCTGACGATGCCCTTAAAGATGGTCATGAACGACTATTATGTAAAGGATATCTCCCATAAAATACGTTCGAGCATATCCGCGAAAATGGCAGAGGGCGAATTCCTGCCGGCGGCAGGCAGTGTTCCCTATGGGTACATCAGAAATCCACAGCGCATGACCTACGATATGGATGCGGAGGCGGCCGCGGTGGTTAGGCAGATTTATGAGCAAAGAGCCGATGGAGCAAGCTTTCATGCGATTGCCCGCCTATTAAACGAACATCATATCCCCTCGCCGGGCAAGCTGAAATTCCTGCGGGGGACGACGAACGCGAAAAAGTACGAAAATGCGCTCTGGGTTCGCGGGACCGTACGCAAAATCTGTACCGACCAGGTCTATATCGGAAACCGGGTACACGGCAAATTAAAACGGGACAAAGTCGGCCAGGAGAAAAAGAAACGGAGCGAAGCGGAGTGGAAGGTAATGGAGTATGCGCACCCGCCGATCGTTTCCATGGCGCTGTATGAACAGGTGCAGCGGATAAACCGGGAGGAAGCCCAGCGCAGAGACGGCTACAGAACGAGGCCGGGGTGCGGTGACGATTACAGAGATTTGCTGCGCGGCATGGTGTTTTGCGCCGAGTGCAAAAGTCTCATGAGCCCGGCAAAGGGCTGTGCCAGGGCGGGGGCGAAGACGCAAAGCCGCATCTACTATGATTGCAACGGATACCGGTATTTTGCGGATACACGGTGTTGCAGCCATTCGATCAGGCAGGAAACCTTGATGCAGGCGTTGAGCGACACGTTAAACCAGCAGGTGCGGGCGGCGGTGGATGTTGGGCAGCTTGCGAAAAGCCTTGATACCATGCCCGGGGCAGTCTTTTACCAGAGCGAGGCCAAGCGCCGCTATGTCAGTATTTCCACGAAACGCAGGCACATCGAGGCCAGGATGGAACAGCTTTTGACCGATCTTGCACAGCGAGTGATTGACCGCAGGGAATATGACGATATCAAAAAACAGTATGCGAAAAAATATGACGAGCTGCTGCAGGAGGAAACGAGAGCGCTGTCTGATCTGAGGGCGAAAGATGCCGCTCTTAGTATCACCCAAAAATGGCTGGACGCGGTCAAAAGATACCAGAAGCTTCCGTCCATCGACCGCGGGCTTTTGGAATTGCTGGTGGAGCGCATAGAAGTCTCCAAAGACGGCACCATCAGGATTGTACTCCGTTACGACGATCCGTATCGCCCAATAGCAGAATATCTTGAAAGAATCGAGGCGAACCGGGATGGCAGATTCTAAGCGGGATATATACTATCTGCGGCTTTCCAAGGAGGACGGAGACAGCGAGCAGGGGACTTTGGAGGAGAGCTGTAGTATCACTTCCCAGAGGGAATGTATCAGACGGTATTTGCAGGAGCACGGCTTTGCCGAGGAAGATTTCGAGGAAATCGTGGATGACGGCTACAGCGGCACCAGTATGAACCGACCCGGGATGACGCGTCTTTTGCACCTGGTGGAAGAGGGCAGCGTGCGGACGATCATTGTGCGCGATCTGTCCCGATTTGCCCGCAATTATCTGGAGGCCGGCCATTATCTTGAATTTGTATTTCCGGCCCGCGGCGTGCGCTTCGTCTCGATTCATGACCAGTTTGACAGCGGGCGGCTGGGAGAAAATACAGGCGGCCTGGAGCTGGCGGTGAAGAATCTGCTAAATCAGATGTACAGCAAAGATCTCTCGCAAAAGATCAAAAGCTCCGTGGACTTAAAAAAAATGAACGGCGAATATGTTTACGGAACGGCGCCCTACGGCTACAAAAAGGGTCCGGGGAAGAATACGATTGTCATAGACGAGGAAGCGGCCGTGACCGTGCGGGCAATTTTTACCTGGGCAGCCGAGGGCAAAACGATTACGCAGATTGCCAGAACGCTCAATGAACAAAAGATTGCGACGCCGTCGGTCTATCTGGCGGCGGTGAGAGGCAACTATAAGACGAGAGCGGTCTGGACTTTTGATTCGGTCCGCAATATTTTAGCCAACCGCATCTATACGGGGGACACCGTGCCCTTTAAATCGCATGTGCGCCGTGTCGGCAGTAACCGCGTCAGGCAGATACCGGAAGAATTGTGGCAGGTGATTCCCGATACCCATGAGGCGATTATCACCCGCGAGCTTTTCTATAAAGCCAAAATGGTGGTGAGGGCGAAAAAAAAATCAAAATCCTGCGCGCCGCCCAATCCGTTTACTTCTTTTTTGGTTTGCGGCTGCTGCGGGAACCGCCTGTCGAAAGGTAAAACGAGTAACAAGAACTGGATGTGCGTCACGCACAGATACCATCCTGCCCTGGAATGTCGGGCGGTTCGCTTTCAGGAAGACCTGCTGACAGAGATCGTACTTCGTGAGATCAATATCCGCTGTAAACTGCTGGATGCAAAAATAAAAAAGATAAAGCAAGAGAGCCGTTTCGCGAAGACAAAAGAGGAGAACCTGCAGACGCAATGCCGGAACCTGCGCAGGCAGATTGAGAGCATACAGGCGTCAAAAATGCAGTATTATGAGGCGTACGTCAGCGGAGAACTCACAAAGGATGCGTTTCTCGCAAGAAAACAGGAAGCAGCGGCACAGGAGAAAAAGCTTGGCGAAGAACTCCTTCGGGCGGAACGCGAGCAAAAAGAGCTGGTTCTTGTCATGAAAAGTGAGGCCGCGCATATGGAAGCCGCGCGCAAAATCATGGAAGATCAAGAGATTACCGAGCTGACGCCAAATCTTATGAGAGAGCTGGTGAAGAAAATTATAGTCTATCCGGGCGGCTCTCTGCGCATAGAATGGAATTTCTGCGATGAGATAAGCGGGCCGGTTCCCCTGGAAAGCGGTATCGCAGCCAAAGAACCGTAAAGAAATGTTTGTCCCTATATTGACACAAGCGTGAGCGGCAGTCCCATTATACAGGACGGGAAGATCATCGGCGCAGTCACGCATGTATTTGTCTCGGACAGCACGAAAGGGTACGGGATATTCATTGAAAATATGCTGGAACACGATGCCCAGGGAAAGTAGCGCAGACGGTCTGGACGGCTAGGGCAGATCATCCGCAGCAAGTGCGCAGTTGCAGGCTGAATTGTTGTTACCAATCATACCCACGCCAGATTTCATAGAGCTTTTGTTCTATGAAGTGCGAATTGTAACGGGGACTGCCACCGAATTGTTGCAATGATATAAACAGATTGCGATTATCAGTAGACCTTTTTCATTGACTGTGTTATAATTATCCAAAAGTATGGTAATTTGAGGAAATTATAAAATCTATGAAAAAGGAGCGTTACATGAAGATGAGTCAGAGTAAGAACAGAAAATTCATTTTTATCGCGGTGGCAGCGGTGCTTGCGGTGGCGGCAGTGTTGTTGTTTTTATTGTTTCGGCGCGGGGCAGACGCTTATCGTTCCATTAAAGTGATAGAGATGGAAGGGGTTGTTGGCGTAGAGCGCAAAGCAGGGGAGAGCGTTGCAGCCGCAGTCAATATGAACCTGGTATCGGGGGACAAAGTCACGACAGGCGATCAGTCCTATGCGGTATTGCAGTTGGACAGCGATAAGTATGTGATGCTGGGCGCAAACGGGGCCATGCAGGTCGTGGCCGACGGAGACGAGAGTACGGGCAGGACTTCGATTGAGCTCGAGAGCGGCAGTGTCCTTAGCGAGATACAAAATCCGCTGTCCAAGGGCAGCTCCTACGATATCAATACACCGAACGCGACCATGTCAGTCCGCGGCACGGTCTTTGAAGTGCGCAAAAATAGCGGCCAGGAGACGATCGACGTGCTGGTTTACGACGGCGCTGTCTCCGTAGGGCTGGAAGGCCAGGAGCCGGTTTTGTACGGGGAGGGAGAATATACAAGCTTTGAGGATAAGGAGAACCCCCAGTTTTTGACCGAGCACGGCGTGATCACAGACGAGGTGATGGACGGACTGGTGGTAGAACGTCTGGAAAAGATCTCTGCGGAGGGCAGAAATATTAATGCCGGTGAGGCGACGCTATCGGAGTTGTCTAAGCCGGAGCCGGAACAAGTGGCGTCCAGGGCGGAGGAGTCGAAGGTGAGTGAGACAGCCCAGGGGACAGAGAAAGATTCAGAGAAAAAGACAGCGTCAGAGACCCAAGATTCAGAGAAACAGCAGGCCGCCGTGACGGCAGGCAGTTCACAGAAGAGCAAACCGGCGGGGGCAAGCGCAAAGAACGGCGCTAAGACGACGGGGGACGACAAGACGGTTTCCAGCCAGTCCACGGAGAGCACTGGCAGCGGCAGTACAAATACCAATAATAACGGAAGCGGCGATACGCCGCAGCCGCCGGCAGCTCCTGCCGGTACGGAGAAACCGTCCGACAAGAAGCCGAAGGATTCCGAGAAGCCGGGCGACAAAAAACCAAAGGATTCCGAGAAGCCGGGCGATAAAAAACCAAAGGATTCCGAGAAACCGGGCGATAAAAAGCCGAACAATACGGAAAAGCCGGGCGATACGAAGCCGAACAATACGGAAAAACCGGACGATAAATTGCCTTCCGACAGCCAGGCTCCGGTAACGGGCGACAGTCAGACGCCGTCTACGGAGGTAGCACCGGACAGCCAGGCGCCGTCTACGGAGACGCCGTCTACGGAGGCAGCACCGGACAGCCAGACGCCGTCCGATACACAGACGCCGTCTACGGAGACGCCCTCCGACACGGAAAATCCGGGTGGCGATTCATGGTTTAATTTTAATGTAGTATATTATCTGCCCTATATTGCCCAGACGGCAGTAGATTCCCAGACGGGCGCGCAGACCGCGCAGGTGCAGTTCCAGTGGCACCAGTGGTATGCGGAAAACAATGTCTATCTCGGCTCGTTGTTGACGGAGCCGGCTGTAAATCCCGAGAGCAAAAACAGCCCGGGGTGGAACGGCACGACGGCGCCTGAGGGATTGACCTTTGCGGGCTGGTACTTAAAAGGAAGCACCCGTATGTGGAACTTTGCCTCGGACAGAGTGGTGTCCGGCAGAGAGCTATACGCATCGTGGAAAGATCCGGTCGACGGTAAGATGTACTATCCGGTTGTATTTGAACAGGTATACGGCAGTACGGCTTATGTCAACTGTATCAAAGAGGGCAGTGCAGTCAGCCTCACACCGCAGAAAGAGGGGTATCAGTTCTGTTACTGGCGGACTGCCAGCGGCAATCAGTGGGACGGGATTGTCCGGGGAGCGGATTGCCTGACGCCTGTTTGGGAGAAGCTGTAAACGGTTTGTGTGCAAAGACATGATGATATGTGGCTTAGAGGGAGACAGCTATGAGAAAGAACAGTGTCAGGTTGTATGGCGGTATCGTTCTGACCGCTATTCTGGTGGGGGTCTTTACGTTACTGCTCCCTTTCCAGAGTGTGGGATACTGGCTTTCCGACGCATTTTTAATGCGGGAAAAGCCGGTCGACAATCGCATCAAGATTATCGGCATTGATGAGAAAAGCTTACAGGAGATGGGGCCTTTTGCCGAGTGGACGAGACAGGACGCGGCCGATTTGCTCAATGCCTTTGAGGAGGGCTATGAGCCGGCCGTGGTGGCGTTCGATATCAATTATTTTGGCGAGCGCGATGAGGCCGGAGACGAGGCGTTTGTGCGTGCGGCAGAGCGGATGCCCAATGTTGTTGCGGCTTCCTATCTTAATTTTTCGACGAAGATGCAGAGAGGCGAGCATGGGGACTGGGAAGTCAACACGATGTATGTGGATCAGATCGAGCGGCCCTATGACGCGTTAAACCAGGTCGTACACCACGGGTTTACCAATGTGGTGCAGGATCAGGATAACTACATACGCAGGTCTATGTTGTCTATGGACGATGAAAACGGGGAATTGGAGTACAGTTTTGCCTATGAAACCTACCGTGTCTATCAGATGTCGCAGGGAGCGTCTCCTACTGTGCCAAAGACGAACAGTCAGGGAATATATGGTTTTGACTATACGGCGGAGCCGGGCATGTACGAAATGTATTCTTATGTGGATGTTGTAAACGGGGTATACGATCCAAAGCTGTTTGCGGACAGTATCGTAATGGTGGGAGCGTATGCAGCCGCCATGATGGATCAATATCTGGCGCCGATTGCCAGGGGGACTGTGGTAAACGGGGTAGAGATACAGGCGAACCACGTCAATGCGCTGCTCTCGGAGCGCACCTATCAGGAAATGCCGGGGTATTGCAATGCCCTCCTGACCGGGCTTACGGCGGCAGTTTATCTGGTGCTCATCAGCTGTCTGGGAACGGTTGCCAGTGCGGTGAGCGGTGTTCTGATACTGGTCGCAGCGGCTGGCGGTGCGTGGGTATTATATGGCAACGGCATCTATTGGCGCTTCTGGAATCTGTTGCTGGCAGTAGCAGTTTTCATATTGCTGCGGATTTTTGCGGGATATATGAAAGAAGTCGTCAATAAGCGGCGGATTTTGGGCGTTTTTCGCCAGTATATTGCCCCGCAGGTTGTGGAGGAATTGGCGAAGGATAAAGATTTTCAGAATGAGCTTGGCGGCATCACCAAAGATGTTGCCGTGTTGTTTGTAGATATCAGGGGATTCACCTCCATGTCGGAGAAATTGCAGCCGGAAGCGGTGGTCGATGTCTTAAATCATTATCTGGAGGCAGTGACGGCGGCAATTTTTAAAAACGAGGGAATGTTGGACAAATTTATCGGCGATGCGGTGATGGCTGTCTACAATGCACCGCTGTCGGTGGACAATTACGTCGCAAAGGCCGTACAGACAGGACGCGATATCATACAGTCGGTGCGGCAGTTAAACGATGGCCTGCATCAAAAGTATGGAATCGAGATCAAGTGCGGCGTGGGCGTGCACTGTGGAAAGGCAGTCATCGGCAATATCGGATGTACTTACCGCATGGATTATACCGCCATCGGGGATACGGTAAACACGGCGGAGCGCTTAGAGAGCAAAGCACCCGGCGGCTGTGTGTATCTCAGCGGGCAGGTGTATGAGCAGCTTTCGGATATATATACCGCAACTCCGGTAGGAGAACTGGATTTAAAAGGTAAGGCGGATAAGATAATGGTCTATCAGATGGAGGTAGAGGATGAATCAGAGAGTCATGGATGAAATCCTTAATTTGGGAATACAGCTTTCGGCAGAGCGTGACTATGATAAATTGCTGTCAAAGATTATAGACTGTGCCATGGATATCACAAACAGCGACGCCGGGACGCTCTATATGTATGTGGATGATGTGCTGCAGTTTGCAGTGATGAAAAACAGAAGTATGCATATCAACCAGACGATCAAGGACGATAAGCTCTACCCGCCTGTGCCCATGGACGAAAAAAATGTCTGCGCCTACGCGGCGATTCATCGGGAGATTATGAATATCCCGGACGTTTATGAGAGCGAGGAGTTTGATTTCAGCGGACCTGGAAAATACGATAAAATGACGGGCTATCGTACGACCTCCATGTTGGTGTACCCGCTTTTAAACCACGAGGGGAATTTAGTCGGCGTTGTCCAGCTGATCAATGCCTTGGATGAGAACGGCAAGGCGGTGGCGTATGACCGGGAGATTGAGCTGGCCGCCCAGGCGCTGGCTGCCCAGGGTGCTGTCGCACTTTCCAATATGATGTATATGCAGGAGATCGAGCAGCTCATGATCTCCATCACGCAGGCATTTACGGATGCCATAGATACGAGAACACCTTACAATTACTACCACTCGCGCAACGTTTATCTATATACGGAAGTGGTGATCAACCACATCAACGAATTGCACGAGAGAGGAGAATGTGCGCATTATTTTGGTTACAACGAAAAAAAAGAGCTGCTGATGGCAGCTTTGATGCATGATATCGGAAAACTGGTCGTACCGGCGGAGGTGATTGACAAGTCTACCAGGCTGGGGGAGCGTTTGGAGCTCGTTCAGCAGAGATTTGATTATCTGATTACGCTTTATCATGTCGATTACTGTGAGAGACGGATTGACAAGGAAGAGTGGATTGCCATCAAAAATGAGCTTTTGACAGCGAAGGCAAAGATCGAAGAGATCAACCGCAGCGGTCATCTGAGCGAGGAACAGCAGGCGTTTGTCAAAGCGATGTCGGAGCGGGCATATATGGATTCCATGGGCGCTTACATAAAGTATCTCACATTGGAGGAGGCGGAGGTGCTCTCGGTGCGCGAGGGCAATCTCACGAGACGGGAGCGTGATATCATCCAGTCCCATGTGCTGTATACGGTGCGATACCTCAATAAAATGAATTTTGGAAAGCGCTATCCTCATATCGTGGACTGGGCGGGAAAGCATCACGAACTCTTAAACGGCAGCGGATATCCTGACGGCTTGAAAGGGGAGGAGATACCGTTTGAGGCGAGGATTCTCACGGTGGTCGATATCTATGAGGCTTTGACTTCCGCGGACCGCCCCTATAAAAAATCCATTGAAAACGAGCAGGCGTTTGGAATTCTCCATCGCATGGCCAAAGAGGGCAAGCTGGATGAGGAAGTGATCACTTTGTTTGAGGAGGCAATGGGGAAAAGGGGTTGTGACATGAGATTTACTGCTGAGAATCAGCAGGAGACCAATGCGTAGCACAAACGGGCAGTAAAGTGAGGAATGGGATGTTAGAGATAATTCCAAAATGGGGTGAATTGGAACGGTATGCAAAACTGGCGCAGGAGAGACAGCTGGGGTTTGAGTATAACGATTTCTTTATGCCGTCGCTTTTAGACGACAAGACGGCATTGGCAGAGCGCGTCAAAAGATATCAGTCTCTCATGCGGCCTGGGGGGATAGACACCCTGCACGGGGTGTTTTTTGATATGATTCCGTTTAGTTTAGATGAGGGGATACGCAATCACAGTGTGGCGAGGATGCAGCAGTCGATGGAAATTGCCGAACAGCTGCAATGCCGCGGCGTAGTATTTCATACCAATATTAATCCTCAATTTTTAAATCAGGACTGGTATTTCAAAAACTGGCTGGAGCTTACGGCCAAGGCAGTCGAAACCTTGCTTTCCACCAGCAGGGACACCAGGATTTACATGGAAAATATGTTTGATGATTCACCGGAACCTTTGCGCGCGCTGATGGAACTTTTTGGCAAAGAGGAGAGAGTGGGGGTCTGTCTCGACGTGGGACATATGATGTTGATGCGAAGAGAACCGGAGGAGTGGTTCGTACAGTTAGCGCCCTATATTATGCATCTGCACATAAACGATAACCACCTGGTTTACGATGAACATCTGGCAGTGGGGGACGGAAAGATACCGTGGGAGTTTATATCTGCGCTTTTGAAAAAATATGGTTTGCTGGATAAAAGTATTTTGCTGGAAGTAAAGGAACTTACCGCAATTACGCAATCTTTGACATTTTTGGGAAAGATATCCATATTTAACGACGAAGTTCGACAAATTTCAACGCATACATATTAGTAAGATACTTAAGCAGCAAGTATCGCGCCGCATGCTTTATATGGCAACGCGGCGTAGAATAGCAGCGCAGGAATGGAGAGAATTATGGAAAAAATAAATGTAGCTATTGCCGATGATAATCAGAAAATGCTGCAACTTTTGGAACGTATCATCGCCAACGATGATGAATTGAATGTTGTAGGAACCGCAAAGGATGGAGAGGAAGCCTACCGTATGATAAAAGACACGGAGCCGGACGTTGTGCTGCTCGATTTGATTATGCCGCAGCTGGACGGCATCGGTGTGTTGGATAAAGTAAACAGCGATAAGAGCATTAAGAAACATCCCGAATTTATTATGATCAGTGCCATTGGTTCTGAAGAAATTACAGATGATGCTTTTCAAAAAGGCGCGGTTTATTATATTATGAAGCCTTTCGAGAACGATGTGGTAATTGACCGCATCAAATATGTGATCCGGCGCCGGTCCGTGACAAAATCCCAGGAGCGCAAGGTGAAAGATGTTTACCGTGAGAATAATGCGGTCTCGGAGATGGAGCCAAAGCCCTACAATCTGGAGGCGGATGTGACGGCTATTATCCACGAGATCGGTGTCCCGGCTCACATCAAGGGCTATCAGTATCTGCGGGATGCCATCGTAATGTCTGTCGGGGATATGGAAATGCTCAATTCCATCACAAAGATTTTGTATCCCACGATCGCCAAAAAGTATCAGACGACGTCGAGCCGTGTCGAGCGCGCGATACGCCACGCCATAGAGGTGGCATGGAGCAGGGGCAAGATGGATACGATTGATGAAATGTTTGGCTACACCATACATAACGGCAAAGGTAAGCCGACGAATTCCGAGTTCATCGCGCTGATCACAGATCGTATTCGTCTGGAATATAAGATGCATTAGTACTTTTCAGATGGGAGAGAAAAGGTTATAATACTCTTAGAATAACGATCTGGGAGGGATTTCACTTGAAGAGAATATTATTTGCAGCTTCGGAAGCTGTTCCTTTCATGAAAACAGGCGGCCTTGCAGACGTTACGGGTTCTCTGCCGCGCTATTTTGACAAAGAGGCCTTTGACGTGCGTGTGATTTTGCCAAAGTATGCCTGTATGGACGAAAAATGGACAAAGCAGCTTCAATTTTTATGTCATTTTTATGTGAATCTGGGATGGCGCCAGCAGTATGCCGGGATTTTGACCGCCCAATACGAGGGTATCACGTTTTATTTTGTCGACAACAAATATTATTTTGCCGGCAGCCAGCCCTATCACAATATTTATGAGGATGTGGAGAAATTCGCCTTTTTCTCCAAGGCTGTATTGGAGGCGTTGCCGTACCTTGATTTTTGTCCTGACGTCATACACTGCCATGACTGGCAGACCGGACTGGTGCCGGTATATCTGCGCACCGTTTTTAGTTCGGACAACTATTATGCCGGAATCAAAACCATATTTTCCATCCACAATCTAAAGTTCCAGGGACGCTGGATATTAGACGAGGTCATGGATATCACCGGACTGCCGCCGCAGGTGTTCACACCCGATAAGCTGGAGTTTTACGGGGAAGCCAATTATCTTAAAGGCGGCTGTGTGTACGCGGATATGATTACGACGGTCAGCAAGAGTTATGCCTTTGAGATCACGACCAAAGAGGGCGGCGAGGGGTTAAACGGGCTGTTTCACCAGAGAAGCGCCGATCTCTACGCAGTCACCAACGGGATTGATTATCAGGTGTTTGACCCAAAGACGGACGAGGCAGTCTGGCAAAAATACGGCATTGATAAGGCGGTGGCGGGCAAGGCGGCCAATAAAGCGGGATTGCAGCGGGAGTTCGGGCTTTGCGCAGAGGCGGATACGTTTTTGCTCGGCATGGTTTCGCGTATGACGAATCAAAAGGGGTTCGATCTGATTTTGTCTATTCTCGAGAAACTTCTGGCGGAGAGCAGGCTTCAATTTGTAGTGATGGGAACCGGGGAGGACCGCTATCAAAATGCGCTCCGCGATATCGCAGACCGATATCCCGATAAAATGCGGGTTGTTATCGGTTACTCCGAGGAAACGGCACATAAGATATATGCCGCCAGCGACGCCTTTTTGATGCCGTCCCTGTTTGAGCCATGCGGACTGTCGCAGATGATCAGTATGCGTTACGGCACGGTGCCGATTGTGCGGGAGACGGGCGGCCTGCGGGATACCGTAGTGCCCTACAATGAATACGAAAAAACGGGGACCGGTTTTTCCTTTGCCAATTTCAACGCAGACGAACTGCTGCACACGGTCTGGTATGCGATGCAGATCTATTATGACCACAGAGCGGATTGGAATCAGATACTGCAAAGAGATATGGAACAGGATTTTTCGTGGGAATCTTCGGCGCGGGAGTATGAGGTGCTCTATCGACAGTAAGGGTTTTAAAATGTCGCTTGTATCTGGCCGGTCTGCCGGTCGTAATAATAAGCGTGGTTGGAGAGGACTTCTTCCGGCATTAGCTGGGAGCAGTTCACCTCCTCCACCATGGCGTTTAGCTCTTTTGGCGTGCTTTTCACCCTGGCGGAGATGAGCATTACCTCGTGTACGCTGCTGGGGAGTATGTAGACGTCGCTGTCATGAGTGTCGGCAAATCGGCGCAGCAAATCGGGGTAGAGGATACAGACGGCGCCGTTTAATTTGCTCTCGTTGGTGAGCACATACATATTGGAGGATGAAACGTCCGCGGGTGTCTTTTGGGGGGAGCGGGCACAGAAGAGTTCGCACAGTACATCCGCCATATTTCTCAGTTCGGGCTTTAACAGGCGGGGCGTGTTGTCCTGCGCGAGGGCGAAAAGATCATCGGTCGTAATATTCCAGTAATGCAGGTGATGGTTGTGGATTAAGATCGTGGCATTGCCGGTATAGTCTGATTTTAACAGGCAGCAGAAGACGACGGCGAGATCAAGCAGGCGCAGATGTGGTACGTCCTGCAACAGACGGTCGTTTTTTTGATAATTAATCAACTTGAAAATAATGTGCGATTTCACGTTGTCATAGTTGGTGAAAAATGAGATGTCAATATTGTTCAGCGGACGGTTTTCCCGGTAAATGCACAGGATATCGTGACAGATTTCGGCCATCGGCTTACCGTTTTCATATTGTCTGAAAAAGTGGTTGAGGTAGATCGTGGGAGAAACGTTGAGCGACTCGGTGATTACGGTCAGGCCGTCTTGATGGATACCGTTATTTTTTACAATATCCTGAACGGTGAGCGTAATGTCTTGGCCGAATTCTTTGCCTAAAAGTTCTAATAGCTGGTTTTTAAATTCCTGATAATTCATGGAGATCTCCTTTTAGTATGAGGAGAAAGATTCTGCCGGTACAAGCGGACAAAATGAATGGTACAATCGTGTGTGCTTACAGTAGCAGATATTTTTTTGAAAAGCAAGTAGGAAAAAGGTACTGTTTTTTGACGGCTTCATGATAAAATTCGACAAGAAAAAATATTTTTGAGAAGAAATGAAAAAAATAGTTGCTTTTTTTTGAAAAATTGGTATAATAGCATTTGTGGCAGTCAGGTTCACAGAAATGCCGATATGGCTCAGTTGGTAGAGCAACGCATTCGTAATGCGTAGGTCGTCGGTTCGAGTCCGACTATCGGCTT
>CANONN010000032.1 GCA_947567625.1 uncultured Roseburia sp.
GGTTTTACAAGACCTGCAAGTACTTTTACTGATATTCAACTGTCAAACTCCCGGGCTCTTTGACTTTCCCTTGTTTTTCAAGATAAACCATCGCGTCAAGCAAATCCCAGTTACATGCCTCAAGCGCCTGCTTGGCTTCCTCATATGTTACGTTTGCTCTCTGTCTTAACTTTTCAACCTTTTCTAATTGTTCCATAATATCCTCGCTTTCCTTCAAAATGAATTTGTTTTCTCTTGACATTGTCTAATTTACCAAGGTTTTCTTAATCCATCTTTGAAGTCGAATTAAAATCAGATTAAAAAGATTTTTCTTAAATTAGATTGCATTTTCAGACAGCCGTGCTATAATAAGAGTTATGGAAGCATAGCTCAGCCGGGATGAGCGTTCGCCTCACACGCGAGAGGTCATGGGTTCGAGCCCCATTGCTTCCATTTTTCTATTTTAAGCTGAAAACCATTGATTTTCCAGTAAAACCAATGGTTTTCGGCTCTTTTTATGTCAAAATTTATTAATTGTTTTTATACTGCATTAACTAAATTCATAACATTTTTTGTCATGAATTTTGTCATGATAACTCTGATTATTGCCGGAGTACTTAGTAGTAACGTTACCGACTGCTATGCCTTTACAATAATAGCATCAAATCCCCCCGCTTGCAACCTTTTCTGCATAGCGGCAGCGTTGCTTCTGACAGAGTAAGCCCCTACCTGCACACGATAAATTTCTTTTTTATCGCCTGTCGCCGTCTCTGCGCCGGAAGTCGCCGCCTCCTTGTCCTGCGTCTCTTCTGCCGGCCAACTGACTTTCATTCCCGTGATACCGTAGACAATCGCCTCCGCCATCTTCTGTGCATCGTAAAGCTGCACGTCGTCCTTATCGTCCACAAAGCAGCACTCGATCAGCATGGCCGGAGCTTTCGTCCTGCGCAGGAAGTAAAGGCTCGTATTCGCCTTAATTCCGCGGTTTTTAAAGCCGAGTGAGGAAATGCTTGCACACACCCTTTCTGCGGCCGGCTTGGCCGCTCCTGCGGTGTTATAGACTAATACCTCTGTCCCGGTTGTTCTGCCATTTCCCGCCAAATCCCCGGCTCCGGCGTTAAAGTGGATGGATACGTCCAGGTCTACCGTATGTGCATTGCAGGCGGCCACGATCTTAGACAACACGTCCGCCTGGCTGCTGCCGTTCTCACAGGTACAGTCATAGACAGTATGTCCCATCTGCCGAAGTTCCCTGATAACCTCATCTTTTACTTTTCTTGCTTCCGTGGATTCCTGAATGAATCCGATTGCCCCGCAGGCTGGCTTTCCGTCCGGGTTATGCCCGGCATGTACGTTGATTCTCATATTAAATTATCCTCTGTTTCTTTATCCTCTTCCAACATCTCTGTCATCTCGTCTACCTGTGTCCTGATATGCTTTACCAGCGGCAAAAGAAACGCCGGGATGTTTACGCCAATATCAATCATGTTCTCAAGGATACTAATCAGCTCATTGCAGATAATCCAAACTGCCACGATACAAGCGATCAGGAATGTAAAAGGCAGCGCAATCCCAAATGTCGCAGACGCATATTTTAAAAGCTGGTCCATAATCGCTCCCACGACTACCAAAAGCCACATGGTGACCTTCTTGCAGATTCCACGCATACTTTTATACGAATTTATCGCGCCCTTGCGGTTTGGCGCCGCCATAAGTCCGGTTATGTAATCAATGATATTGCAAATTACCATCAGCAGCACCGGAACGTACAAAATGCCTAGTACCGACGACAGGAAGCCCGTAATTCCTGTGATGATTGCCTGAATAGATTTATTGTTCATCTGTTTGGCCTCACTTTCTCATATTCAATGTATCTGTTATTTCATATAGATTCTAATATGGCTTTCATCCAACCGCTCCATAACGTAGAATCCATCATCCGCCGCCGTAGCAATGCCGCCGTCTGTCGGCACACAAAACCCGTCTGGCTGGCAGGTGCCGTCATCACGGACGACAAGCTTACCATGCGTGCCTACTGCGTCCCATTCCGGTCGGTCTGCACGTTTGATATACTGTTTCGTCTCGTCATAGACTGGATTTAATATCCGATCCTTTACGACGGTTCCATCTTCCTGCTCTACGTCTTCCCATATATCGCGTCCATAAATATCTTTTTGGTATTTATGCAGCCACTCTTTCTGGTCGCTGTCCCCGACTATAGACGGTGTGGCCGATACAACACCTACTTTCACAAGGTTATCTCCCTTTTTAGCGATTCTAATATTTTTGCCGACGAATGTGACAAAACAACCTACTCTGTCTTCTTCGTCTGAATTACCGTCTGCCCATTCCCAATATTCGGCGTAGTCACCTCCAAGAGAAGCAAAATTGCCCGCTTGAACTTCACTTTCCATGATACGCACCATACCTCTTTTTACTTTGTCCCAATAAGAGTAAAATTCATGCGAACATGAACCGCCATTCGTCACATATAACATCAGACCCTCATCAATCTGGCTTGCTGTTATAATCCCATCACGCACTTTTAGTGGATTAACGAACGTACCTTCTGGTTTTAATTCGTCCTCTCTTGCACTCCCACTACAATCAAACGATACGCCAGAAGCTGCTTCAAATATTATGTTCTTTTCTGCTGTAGTAACATCAGCAAATAAAGCCCCCCCTAATATAACAATATCTCCTTCCAATATTCCGCCATTTTTAGGAAAATATGTATCTGCAATCACCTTACCATTTCCGTCTTTCACCGCCGAATTAACATTAAAGTTCCCTGGGCTCCACACATAGTTATCTGTTCCTGTACCTGTATTACTTCCCCAAACATAAAGAGGCTGTCCCGCCTGCCCGCTGTAATGGAATGTCATAGGATGCTTATTATCTCCCCCGCATCCTATACTCGTTGCGCAACCGTCCAGTCTTGCCCGGATTGGTGACGTAGACACCAGTTCTCCATTTTCGCAATACAATCTTGCGTCAAAATCTGCCTGCGACCCTGCATCATGGAAATCTATGTACTTACCAATCTCCATCAGTCCACCGCCGTCTGTAGCCGACTGGATTACCGGTATCCCAGGGCCTCCGAGATAATTGCTTAAATCCGTCTGGGCAAGCAACCGATTCCACTCAGACCACACGTCATTGATGTAATTCCTTACATAAGTATCAACAGCTACGCCGTTTCCACGGTGGCTTACTGCGATCTGGACTGTATTGGTACCCCCTACATTTAATACCAACAAATTAAAGTAAAAATGATATGGTTTCGTCCCGCTCGCGGTCGGAGCTATCCAGTAAAAACCATTTTGGCATCCGCTCGTTAATGTATCAATATCGCCCTGAAAAGTCCCCCTTGATTGGCCGTACTGATCCAGAAAATTGGTAAGCCATCCTTCGTAACCCTGCGATTTTAGATAAACATTTCCGTCTGTCGCAAACACTCCGCCGCCGGAACCGTTTAGATTCCCGGTAATAGTATCTCCGTTTTTTGAAACCGTTTCCTGTCGCAGCGTCTCTATTTGTTCTTCATACTCGTCATAAGCAACATATAAAATATTTGGTGATGACACCGTAATATTCGACACATCCGATATGAGCAATGAAAGCCTTATTCTTTTATGCGTGCGCTCGAGCCCAGTGCTGCCCACCATATACTGCGCATCATCCCCGCAATTATCGTAGACATACAATACATCCCCCTCAACAGTGGACACAATCACCCCTATCTCCCTGAAATAATAATCATAATCCACCTTGGGAAAATCCGCCGTTATCACACATTCTCCGTCCGTGATATCAATCTTTAAATCCGTAAGCTCATACAACTGGTGCACCAAGCCCTTTACGGTGCCAAAATTCGTTGGGGCATGACCGTCCCCAACTACTACAGACTTAATATTCATTTGATTGGACAACTGCGCCTGATTCAGCGCATCCCGCCCGGAAACTGTTAATGTCAGTCCTGCCCATGCCATACTTCTACCCCCTCCTTTGTTTTAATTCAATAATATCCGCTTCACTAAAAAACGCGCCACAATAGATTTTCCCCGCATGCGTACCCTCATAAACGATATGTGTCGCAATATTCACCGGGACCATGACAGACAAAAGATATTCTAATTCCTCAGTCTGGCTGTCATCCATAGAATATACCGTTAGTACCAGATCATAGCTGTCTGGTCTGAGCCAAACAAAAAAATGATGCCCGCCTCCAAACAATTCCGAAAGTTTCCTTTCTAACGCACGCATAGTATATGGGAGCCTGTCTTTCCACCTATTTTGCACCCTCGCACGCCTCGATTCGAGGGAGGCGTCCTCTGATGGGTATATGCCCAGTAATTTTTCACGCCTCGCTATGCCGTATTCATCCGCGGTGGATATAAAATGGTTGTGCAAAACTTCGTCCACCGCCTCCCACGCTTTGCTAAATTCCGGGTCCTCCGCCCGAAGCGCTGCAACCGGTTCTTTATATTCCTTTATAAACGGCGGCAAATAGGAAACCAGGTCAACCTCTCTTTTCATGCAGACACACCTCCCAGCACCGGGATTTCATATGGTCCCAAAATCAGGTTCGCGGCGTTTTCATTCAAACGGGTATCTGCAATATCCGCTACGCCTTTTACCGACAATATCCGGGTTTCCATCTGACTTAGCCGGACCACTATAGAAGCGCTCTGTGCCCATCCTTTTCTAAGCTCCAACAAATACGCGCTTACGGCCTCCTGAATGGGCGCCCTTAGATTGCCCCAGCTATACCCCTCATCAAATGTCAGGGTGGTCCTGATATTTATTTCACGCGGAACCGCACTTTTCACATTGACAACATGCCCGATCGGGGCAAGCCCATACCCTTCGCCGGCATGTTCCCCCGGGTCTATGGCAGATTGCACCTTATCCAGCAATGCATTGCCTGCTTCCCCAAAATCTAACGAATTTACGATTGTCACCATGACAGTACCGCCTACCGTCAATTTCTTTTCCCGCGCGGCCGTATAGACAGCGGAAAGCCACGACGCAGCCTCTGCATCCAGCCCAGCAATAATAGAATCATACCATTCCGTAACTTTCGCGCCAGGCATTAATTGGGCGGGGCTGATATCCCCATTCCACACCCTTGTAACTTTACAATCGCCAACGCCGTCCATCTTTCTGATTTTGGACAAATAATCCGCCCGGTTCCCGCCGAAAGACTGCTCTTTAAAACTGTCAAGATAGCGCTGCCGGAATACTTCGGTATCTTCCTCGTCCTCCCCCGGTATCAATACTTCCGTAAGCTGCGCTGACTGCAGACCGCTGATGTAATCCATCGGTATCATATCCCCAAGATACTGGTTGCCGACGGCCCCGGCTGTTTCACTCTGCACCTGGTACTGCCCGGGACTAATCTGCTCCAGCACCACATAATTCCTATCGCCGATATTGAAACGTTTTCCAGCGACATCAATGTCTGCCGGGACAAACTCACCTTTTAAAATGGCCTTTGTCGCGGGTTCCGGGGACAATCCCCTGTCTTTTGCAATCAACACCAGAAATTCCCTTGCGGCGGTGTCACCGTATGAATTTTTTATCAGGTATTCCAGCTCGATATATAGAATTTGAAACTCAATTGCGGTGGGTGAATGGGTGTCCCACAGAACCGAACCCTCCCGTTTGTCGAATTTGTCAGGCACACGGGCAAGCATCCTGTCACGGATTGCTTCGTATGTATTCTGTTCATACATCAAAAATTCACCTCTCTTTCTGCCCGCACATCCCCAAAAATGGTATGCGCGGTAAATGACGCGCGGACAATGCCCTTTTGCGGGAATGTAAACTCGAACCCGTCAACGGCCTTTATCCTTTGATCCCAAAGCAGCGCTTCCGAAATCCTCCGTTCCAGCTCCGGCTGAACATAACTAACCGGCTCGCCGAAAAGGTCCAGAAGCTCAATCCCGTAATTCCAACTGTACATGGCATACTGATACCGCTCTGTCATAAGGATTTTATAGACCGCCTGCTTTACCGCCTCCAGTCCGTCCGCATAGCCGCGGACCGCATTGTCCTCCATCTGCATCTTATATGTTAGGCTTGGCTGTTCCTTTATTTCAAAATCCTGGGTTAAAAACCCGGCTGTCGACGGAATCATGTGCCAATCCGATCCAGCACAACAAACTTTTGGCCCCCCTGCTGCCTGATCAGGAGAACCGCGTCACCGGCAGCCAAGCCATTGTGTACGGTGATTTGCTTTTCCCCCGTTATGTTGTGCGTATGCGCAAGATTTTTTTCGCCTGTAACCAAATCCAGGCTATCCCCGGCATGGTCGTTTCCTTTTACGGTATGGCTGTGGGCGCCGAGTTCTTTTTCGGTCTGCCAGCCGACCGTGACCGTGGTCTGAAAATCTGTCACATTTCTCGATAAGATCAGCTGCATCTCGCCGAGTATCATCTTTTGTTCCACATTGATTTTTAAGGGCGCCGCGCTCACCACTTCCCCAAAATAGACATGGACGGGCTTTGCCGCCTCTACCGCTTCCAGCGAAGATTTTTTCAATGTTTCAACCAGTCCGTTTGCATCAGGCAATAAATTCACCCCCTCGTAATGTTAAATCCATCCAATGTTCATTTTCTTTGTAGGTATGCTTGCATGTTTCCACAAGCATCCAGTTTTTCACTTTTACGTCCCCAAGGTCCAGGCAGACCACAATCATAGAGCCTGCCCTGACACGGTTGTCCCCAAAAGCGTTTGTTATTCTCAGATTTCTGGTTTTTTTGTTATAGAGCTCCAGCAGCGCATTTACCTTGGCAGACCCGTTTTCCCCCTTCTGCAGCGTATCAAAATACTGCAGGATACCCCATTGATTGATATGGGAGGAATCCTGCGCAATATAAACTTCCCTGCGTCCCGTCTCCTCGTTGTCATAGGTCAGCTTTATTTTGTTGTATGTGTTGTCATCAATGGATGAGGTATAGTCAAAGTTTTCGCCCGTCTCCTCATCCACCATCAGGTAAGCCCCCGGCACGCCGACATACATGGAGGACAGGTTCTTTAACGTCAGTCTGCCAAAATCATCATACAGAACATACATTTCGCCCCTGTTTGTCAGTGTCAGGTCCAGGGCATTTGCAATCATGTCAAAAAGAGACGTGTTTTCCTCAACCCTGGACCCGATCACATACCCCGTATCTTCCAGCTCGCCGACATTCAGCGCATAATCGTCCGCTATCATTCTTATAAACTGCGCCGCGGTCTTCCCCTCATACACCTTGGTATCCTTATTTTTCAAATACCGCAGCTGGTCATAGGCGGTGACTGTGATGATCTGGTCTTTGGAACGCTGCTGCTTAAAGACAAACCCGAAAAAAATATTTTCACCGTCGACCCGCATCCTCACCGGACTGCCCTCTGAAAAATCAAGGATATCGTCCCGCAGGACTTTAAAAACCAGCTTTCCGGGCGTATTCTTACGCTCGGTGGACCACTCAATCCCCTCCTGGACAACCGGCTGAAACACTTTTGTGCCCAGCTCGTTTCCAACCAATAATTCTACATTCATAAATCACCTTCCTATACCGCCGGAATCGTCAATACCTGTCCCGGATAAATCAAGTTGGGATTGCCGCCGATCACGCCGGCGTTTGCTTGATAGATCACCATGTACTTGGAACCGTCCCCATAAAAACGCTTTGCAATCCCCCAAAGGCTGTCCCCGCTTACCACCGTATAGCTTTGCGCCGACGCGGGAGCCGGCGCATTGCCGGTCTCGCGCGTCGATTCCACACTCGCCTGGGGCTTCCCGGCCACGATTTGTACATCTGCCGTTTTGGTCCCATAATCACGCCATTCTTTTAAGCTGATTTTGACCTGAAAATCCAGCCCTTCCTTGGCGTCTTCCGTAATCCTGTAGTCTTCTAACGTCACTGTCATATGTGTGTCCACCGGTTTTTTTACCCCAGGACAATCCCTGTAAATAGCAAATTGGAACGGCTTTCGACTGTCTTTGAGTTCCTCAAATACCTTCTTATAGTAACCGGCGTCTTTAAATTTAGGCTCATAAGTAGCGTATGGGTACTTGATCTGCGGTATTTCGCACTCAAATTCGATCTCTGTCAGCCCCTTGTTTTTGAGGATATTGACCTCACCGTCATTGATCAGGTTTACTGTTTTGTTGTTACCGTTTATTTTGGCCTGTATTTTCCCTGGAGGGACAGGCAATAAGCACTTTCCCAGATACACACGGTATCCATTCTCTGACATTTATGCATGCACCCCTTCCGTCATACTGTCAACCGCTTCATTTACCGAATCAGTCAGTTTTATTAGAAACCTATCGATATCATCGCCGTTGTTAATATTGTTCTGCATACCGGACATATCTACCTTGATTTCAGCAGTCGTATATCGGTTGATAACTTCCTGCTCCGCTATGTCGCGAAGGTATTTCAATTCCTCCCCGGTAATATCCATCGAATCTTTAATGGCACTGGTATTGTCTGCGATATTGCCAATATTCTCGCCAAGGCCGGAATCATCCAGGGCGCCGTTCAAACCTTCCAGATAATCATCCTGGTTTGACTGATCATCGTCTGACTGATCATCCGTTTTGAACAAATCGGACAGGCTGAAATTACTGGCTGCATCTTCTATCCCCTCTCCAAAAGAATAGCCCGCATCCCAAGCCTTGTCGTAATCAATGAACTCCTTTTGTTTCATATATTCAATCCATTCGGATTCATCTTTCACGTCCTGCCTTGCCTTCTCCAACATCGCATAAAAATTATCCAGACTCCCTGTAATATCAACGCTTACGCCTGGAATTTTATTCAATAGCGTTTCGATGCCGCTTGCCAGGTTCCGAATATATCCGGCCACAATGATACACATATCCAAAAATGCAATTTTGATTGCGGCAATTGGATCATTGAACGCGTTACCAAAAAAATTCACAAATGTCGCGATCAAATTCCATACCGGGATGATAACTTTATTGGAAATATACGCTCCCAATAATGCAAAATATCCCATGATAATTCCGGTCGCAGATACGGAAGTTCCAGCTATTTTATTCAATGCCGCTACTGCCACATAAAACAGGGCAATCAAGACGATAATAAGTAAAATAATCCATGTAAGGGGGCAAGCCAACAAAGCGGCGTTTAGCCCACACTGCGCTGTCGTCTCTGCCACGGTGGCGTCAGTTGCCAACATTTGTGCAGCTGTTTTTACGGCCTCTGATATTGCTTGGATACCGTTAATCACCGCAACGATTCCCGCCACAACTAAATAAGCGCCTAAAGCCGCCACAATCCCATAAACAATAGGACTGATAACCGACCAATTATCAGCGATAAAACCGCCGATCATCGCCGCCGCATCAAAAACATCCAACAGGATAGATGCGAGAATTGCTATCGCCATAATAACACCATCCACCAAGGTCTGAAATTCTTCGCTATTGACGACTTCATTAATTTTTTGCAGAATAGGTTCAAATGCCTTCAGTGCAGTATTCTTGATTGACTGAACAGACTGTCCGAAGGTCATCGGCATACTCTCGAATTTTGCATTCGTTTCATCGGCGGCATAGAACATTGAATTTTTGATTACCTCGGCAGTAATGACACCTTCCGAAGCAAGGTCTTTGATGTTACTTGCATCTATCCCCTGCACTTCCTGCAAATATCGTTGCATATCCTGAACAATCGCCGGTGTGTTCTCCATGATCACACTCAGATCTTCCCCCTGCAGCCCGCCTGCCGCCATCGACTGCGTAATCTGCTGCATGACGGAATTCATACCCTGCTCAGAGGTTCCGGCATTTACAAACTGCTTATTTAAAAGTTCGGTAAAGCCTATCAATTCATCGTTGGAGCGAAACGCCTGCGGAGCCTGTATGCCCAAGGTGGAAACTGCGTCAATCGTCGCCGTATACGATCCCCTTGCGGCCTGCGCAGAAGCAAATATCTTATCTTGCAGCTCCTCTACGCTTCCACCATCGTCGACAATTAAATCAAGCCGGGCCCTTGTCTGCACCATGCTATCTGATAATTCCAGAACTTTCGCCACTGATTCAGGCGTTATAAGGTCGGCGGCAAACTGCTTTATGGTCCCCAGCAGCGTACCGGCATGTGAAACGCCCCCCTGAATATCCTGTTTGAATCTTCCCTGCTCGTCAACATTATCCCTAATGTAGCGTTCGGTTCCGCTGACCGTCTGTGATAATCTCAAATAAGCCTCATTAGCAGCGGAAACATCCATATCCCTGACTGCCTGGTTCATCCTCTCCTGCTCCCGTACCGCCTGATTAAGCTGCGTCCGCAGCTGTTCTAATTCCATATTCGCCGTATCGGTCCCCATGTTCAGCGGATTGCTTTCTATTGCCAAAATCCGTTGCTGGATTCCCTGTAAGCGGTTCTGCATATTGCCCATATCCACTAACATCTCCGGCGGAAATATATCCGTCTGGGACGCCCGGGCTGCTATCTGCGCCTGTGTGGCGCGCAGAGTATATAACATATTATTTGCGCTTTGAACTTCCTGTTCAAACCGGTTTATTCCCGATCCGGTAAACACTTCCAATCCATCCGTATGCCACTGGACCGGGACTTCGATTGGTCCGGGCGGTTCCACCGGTACCGAAACCGGTTCCCCGCTTTCCCCCGCCACAGCGGGCGGCACAAGATCGGGCGCCGCCTGCTGATCTAAGGCTTCATTCATCGCATTGGCCGCAGCCGCTGTCTGGTTGATTTCCTCCCTGGCCGCTTCCATACTGCTGGTATCAATGCCCGCGTTCATGCTCTCCTGCATATCATACATGGCGGAAACCGCCAGGCCGACAGAGCAGATGATATTGTTGATTACCGCGCTGAATTGATCGTTTAGTTGGATTACCATCTGAATCGACGACATACTATCACCTGCCTTCCTATCGTTTCTTCCTGGCTCCATGTTTCATTTTTTCTTGGTTTTTCTTATCGTTTTCCGCCTTGATTTTGATTGCCGCGATGACAAACGCTTTTTCCTGTTCGTCCATTTTCAGGAAAACAGAAGGCAGAATATGTAGCTTGTGAAGGGCATAGTAGGCAAAATTTGCCTCGCCATCCCCCCCGTTAATTAGTTTTTTGCCGCTTCCACCTTATCGTCAAGGCTCTGGGTAAATCCCTGGTATTTTTGCATCCAAACTGTGAATTCCTGGTACTCGCCGGCATTATCCACCATGGCATACAAAAGGTCTTCCGGGGTTTTCACCCCGTAGGAATCCTGCAGTTTTGCATCATACAAATCCGGGTATACCGTCGACGCCACGATCATCTTTGCAACATAATCCGCGGCTTTCACTTTCGGCCGAAAGAGGTTGGGCTTTCCCTTGACCTGTACCTCGATGGTGCAGGAATCCCGCAGCTCTTCATTTTCTTTCGAGGTAATCGGCCGAAATTCCCATTCCAGTGGTTTCCCATTCTCATCCTGCAAGGTAACCGTCGGCGCATACTTCCCGTTCGGTTTCTTCACTTTGTTTGCTTTCATAAATCTGCTGAATTCTGACATTTTTTTCTCTCCTTTTCTTCTTAATTTGCTACAAACCCATCGAGTTCACGGAAGCCTTCCGGCATATCCCACTCTTCAAATGTGCCGGAAAGCTCCTCCTCCAACAGCTCTTCTCCTGCCTGGAACTTTGCAAGTGTGAACGTATCACAGAGGCATCCCCTGTGGATAATCGTCTGTCTTCCGGCATCGCTGGTGGGGTCTTCGTTGCTGACCTGTATCTCAAAATACGTCATTTTCCCTGTTTTCTGGTACCGGTTCGCCATCTCACGGAATATCGACTGGTTATAATGCGCGGTACCGCTCCACGTCCCTTTCCCGCCGGCAGCTTTGTGCCCCATTCCGACTTTTCCCAAAATCGGAACATCTTTGATGGTTGCTTCCCATTTGCTCTCAAAATCGGTAAGGCTCATAAAATTATACCGTCTCTTCCCGATCGTGATAAAACATTCTGCAAGGCTGCCGTATACGGCGTCCTTTGCGTTCATCGTTACATTCTGGCTCATTCCTCTTCACCTCTTTCCTATGATACTGTGACTGTCATGTACAATTTGCCCATTGCGTTTACTACCGTTACAACGTCCCGGACAACCACCGCCTTCTTGGTGTTTCCCGGTTCCACCGTCACTTCACTGTCGGAAAAATCTTCAATTGCCCGGATTCTTTCCAACTCCCTGTGATGCGCTACAATGTCCGACCAGAGAGAAATTCTCCCGGCTGCGTCATTGGGGACAGCGCCCATGTACTTTGTGCAGAACAGCACCGCGATATCATTGCCGATCTGGTCAATCACACGGACCGTCTGGTTATCCTTAAAAATATCGCCCTGGGTATCGCTCACCGTCACCATGGTATTGATATCTTCGAGCACCCTGATATCCGCATTGACGCGGTGCAATACAAACTCGCCGCTCTTTACAGACTGTTCCAGCTCGCTCTGCTTATAATTCGCCTCGACCGCAAAGGAACCGTCATACAATTTATTCTGGCAGGATTTATTGACCTCGCATCCCGCCTGCGCGCCGGTCACCCAATAGACAAGGCTCGCTTCGCTGGCCCCCTCGTCCAGCGTTTTATTTTTGACGCTGATAACGCCCATAGAGTCAACCGCCGCCCGGTACAGCACCACCTGGAACTTGATGCCCATTTCATCCCGCATCCGCTTATTGAAAGCGGCATACAGCTTCTTGGTCGTATCATCCGTCACAACGGCTCCCATGGCGTTATAGGTATACGGTTCTATCTTGTCCAAATAAGCCTGATGCGCATTTCCGTCAACCGTCCCGTTTGTACCGCCCGTCAGAGGGGATGCCGCCATAACCGTAAGCTCGGTATCCGCCTTAAAAGTCACATAGTCATTTGCCACCAGCTCCGCCGCGCCCGCAACCGTCTGTAAATCCACCCTGGCTGTCCCAAGGTAAGTCGATACGTCAAACCGTGTCGCGTCATCTGCGTTCGCCCCAACGGCAACTTTCAGGTCATTCCCGCGGATACCGCTATAGAGGGCCGTTGCCAGCTCATTTGCCGCCTGCTTGCCGCCTCCGTTCAAACGGTAGGCGTAGAGTGTTCTCGCCCCCATAAATAAATCCCTGAGCCCTTTGAGTTTGGGGCTGTCAAACGCATAGCCAAAAAGCTTCAGACTGTTCTTTTGGAAGTCCTCGCTCGACACTTCAAAGACTTCCTCCTCCCTGCCCCAGTCCAGTTCCAATGGCATCGTCGCAATCCCCCTGTCAGACAAGGATGCAGAAGCGGATGCCGCCGATACAAAATTGATATACGCGCCCGGAAGCGCCTTATTTTCCGCAGTAAAACTGCCGCCGCCTAAAGACATATTATTTCACCTTCCCTTTCTTATATTTTTCAATCATGCTGTCAACTGTTTCAAAGGTATAGCTTGTCCCCTCCTCCAGAAGGGCGCTTACCAGATCTCTTTCCTTACGGTACTTTTCAGAAGCCGTGATCTGCTCTTTGCTAAAAAGCCTCTTTTTCGTTTTACCGTCTGCATCTGTGTGGTTTTCCTGCTTTCTTTCTGCCGCCACCTCATTCACCTTCTTTCATTTTAATACTTGATTCCATCTCATCCATGGGCGTCTGATCTTTTGGCCTATAAACAAAACCGTCATAGTTCACAAAGAAATCCAAAACACCCTCTTTCTTTTCATACCTCATCTTTGTCCCCCGAATTGGCCTATCTTCACCGTCTGTTCTGACATATTCCAGGCTCCGCCACATCCGTTCCGCCACACTGTTACATTCCCGTTGCATTTCCTCTGTTTTGGGAAAATACCGGATGCGAAACTGTGACTTTCGGGCATAGCGATTTCCAAGAAACCGTTCGCAGGATGAATTTTGGCAAGAGATCAAAAAACAAGGTTTTTGCAAATCCTGCCCCCCGTCTTCCATATAGATGTTACAGATATTGCCAAATTCATCATTCAGAGCAGCACTGATTGCCTCGATTATGGAATTTATCATTTCAGGCATCCCTCCAAATTCGTTTTAATCTTGTTTTCCGCTATATAGACTTTAAATCTTTTCTCTGTTTTCCTGCATCTCATTACCATCCTTTCCTCATTATTAAGCTCTTTTATTATCTGGAAATGAATAGAGCTTTTTTAAGTTACTTGGTAAAATTCCGTCTCGTTTTTACGAGCACTCGTAACTTATGTTTGCATTATATACGAGCAATCGTGCGATGTCAACTCTTTTTTTACGAGTTCTTGTAATTTTTTATTGATTTGCCCGCAGTTCCATGGTAAAATTAGTGCAACGAGGAGGTGGATTATGGATTTTTTAGAAAAATTGGATTTTCTCATGGATAAGTTCGGTCTTACCAAAACATCCTTATCGAAAAAAAGCGACATACCCTATACCACGATTGACGCATGGTATAAAAAGGGATATGAAGGATTAAAACTCACTACCTTAAGAAAACTGGCGCAATATTTCAATACAACCTTAGATTACTGGTTTTTAGATGAAGTGACCGACCCCAATTATGGAAAGACATCTGGTTTCAAAGTAGAATATAACGAAATGGAGCACATCAAAAAATACCGGTTTATCTCCTCTCATTCCCCGGACGCGGCAAGTGTAGTCGATCTGGTACTTAATCGGGAATATACTATCGTGCAGCAGATGCAGGGAAAAGAGAAACGAATCAAAGAGCTGGAAAAGGAACTGATTCCAAAACGCATACTTGCCTATTACGGCAAGATTGCCGCCGCCGGAACCAGTGTCGAATTTTCAGATATGATTGCAGGAACACAAGAATATCTTCTGACTTCTGAGAGCGAACGCGCTGATTATACGATAGGCGTTAATGGTGATTCCATGGAACCGACTTACAGCGACGGGGATATTGTATATGTAAAAAAAGAAACCCATTTGACTACGGGTGATATTGGCATTTTTCAGAAACATAACGGGATTTATATAAAAGAAGTGGGAGAAAATGTTCTCTTATCTCATAATCCTAAATACAAGCCCATAAAAAATGACGGGGATATCATCTGCTTAGGAAAAGTATTAGGGAAAGTTGAGGAATGAACCGGGCGGATTTGGGACTTTAACTCATTAGAGACGTACACCGCCAGGCGCACAAGGAAACCGCCCTGGTGTTGTCGGCACCGGAGCGGTTTATTTTTACTCGATATGGACATATCGCTTGGCCCGGCGATACGATAACCGCTGGGGCAGTTAAAATATATCATTTATTGGTCGTCTCCGAAACGAGCTACAGGATCAGCGGCCGCAGCAAGGCCATAATATCCATCACGACATCCGGTTTATTCATCGCATAGATGTGAATATCATTCTGGCCGTTTGCCAGCAAATCCGCTATCTGTGACACCGCATACAGGATTCCCGCCTGGCGCATTGATTCTGTATTGCCCTGATAGCGCTCTAACATTCTGCGAAAATGCTCCGGCACCGCCGTGGACGAAAGCTCAATCGTCCGCTCGATCTGGGAGGCCGTCGTGATCGGCATGATGCCCGCGAGAATCGGAACGGTAATCCCTGCCCCTCTTGCCCTGTCCCTGAATTCATAAAACAGCCGATTATCATAAAATAGCTGGGAAGTAAGGAAATCGGCGCCCAGCTCCTGCTTCCGCCTTAAATACTCCAAATCTGCTTCCATGCTCGCCGCCTCCGGGTGTCCCGTGGGATAACAGGCCGCACCGATACAAAAATCCCCTTTAGACTTGATATAGGCAATCAGATCAGTGGCATGGGAAAAATTCTCCGGCAGCACAAAATCGCCGTCCGCGGGGAGATCTCCGCGCAGCGCCAGGATGTTCTCGATCTTTTTCTCCTGAAGCTGCCCGATCACTTCATCAATCTTTCCCCGGCCGGCCGATACGCACGTCAGGTGCGCCAGCGCCGGGATTCCCTGACGTCCGATCTCTTCGGCGACCGACACGGTAAAATCACTGGCCCCGCCACCCGCGCCGTAAGTCACACTCATAAAATCCGGCCCGAGCGCTGCCATACGCCTTGCCGTCTGCTTTGTCTTTTCCAATCCCTCCCATTTTTTCGGAGGGAACATCTCAAAAGAAATCACCACTTTATTCTGTCTTAAAATGTCTGCAATTTTCATAATATCCTTTCACCGACGCACAAAGCGGCCAAAGTGGCCGCTCTGCAACATCATTTGCCGTATGGAAAGAAAGAAACTGTAAGTTTCCTCTCAGCAAGTCTAAAAGTTCACATTTAAATGTCTCGGCAGGCCATCCACCATAATCGGTGAGAGCTCCGCCTGAATCAGCGGGCGGATATAGTGAATCAGCTCGTCGGTCACATAATCGTCGTCGGTAATCCACTCCAACGGTACTTTCTTCTCCACATTTGCGATATCGTGCACATCATGTGTCTCGGTGATACACATGTACGGGTCGTCAGAAATTCTCTTCAATACAACCACTCTGCCGCTCTCGCCCTCAAAGGCCGCCTTGACCGCGGCGCCGCCCACATTGAACGCCTCGGTGATATCGGTACGAGAAGTCATATGCGCCGCGCAGCGCTGCATGGTGGACAGCTCCACTGCACGCGTCTTGATGCCAAGCTCCGCGCCGATCTTGTTGGCGAGAAACTTCGCGGAACCGGCCAGCTGTTTGTGGCCGAACGCGTCCACAAATTCCACATGATCGGAAAGCTCAAACACATATCTGCCGTCCTCCACCTTGATACCCTCGGAGACAGCGATCACCATCGAACGGCCGGCAACGCTGATCTTGCGCACACGCGCCATAAATCTATCAATATCAAACACTTTTTCGGGAAGATAGATCATATCTACGCCCTCGCAGTCCTCGCCCTTGGCAAGCGCCGCGGATGCGGTCAGCCATCCGGCATTACGCCCCATGATCTCCACGATCGTGATCGTCGGATAATCATAAACCAGGCCGTCGCGGATGATCTCTTTCACCGTGGCCGCTATGTACTTCGCCGCGCTGCCAAAGCCCGGCGTATGGTCGGTCACTGCCAGGTCATTGTCGATGGTCTTTGGCACACCCATAAAACTGATATCGCTGTGTACCATAGCCGCGTAATCCGATAACTGCTTGATGGTGTCCATGGAGTCATTGCCGCCGATATAGAAGAAATACTTGACGCCGAGCACATCGAGCTTGGCAAAAATCTTCTGATACGTCTCCTCGTTGCCCTCGATCTCCGGCAATTTGTAGCGGCAGGAACCCAGATAGGAGGACGGCGTTCTCTTGAGCAGATCAATATCAATATCGGTCTTGATTTTCTCTCCCAGATCGACATACTGATCATCCAGCAGTCCCTTAATCCCGTGCAGCATGCCGTATATCTTTTTCGCCCCCCTGTCTTTGGCCGTCTTAAACACCCCCAAAAGACTGGAATTGATTACCGATGTCGGTCCTCCCGACTGCCCCACAATTACATTTCCTGTCATAGCACAATACCTTCCTTTCTCCTTTTTATAATATCACATCATGCCCTTCTTTGATATTCCCTTCACTCTAATTCAGACATTACTAAAATCCCGCTTAGGTTCAGGCAATCCATACTTCACGTTCCAAACAAGCTTACAAATTGCAACCTGCAAGTCTCGGCATTACCCAATAAACAGTGTATTTTTAATCTTGTTTTAATTTTACAACCTCCGTTACATGCACAACATCGTCTTTCACATAAAAGTGCACGTCATAGCCGGCAAACGACACCCCGTACTGTCTCGCGGCGTCATTGTGATAGGAGGGGCGCGGGTCCTGCTCCAACACTTTTACAACCGCTTTTTGCTTTTCCCTGGGAAAGATCTGTAACAGCTCCTCTGGAAAATCCACGCGAAGCGCATAATCTTCCACCCCCGCCGCAAAACCGCCCACCGCGTCCGCATGGCAGTCACAGTAGGGCAGATACGGCTTAATATCATAGATCGGCGTGCCATCCCGCATATCTGCCCCCGCGACATACAGAATCGGCCCTTCCCCGGTCTGTGTAATCCCCTCCAGCTTTACAGAGGAGAGACCGATACCGTTTGGCCGAAACGGCGAGCGGGTGGCAAAAACCCCCATATGCGTGTTGCCGCCCAGACGGGGCGGCTTCACCGTGGCAGACCAATGTTTTCTCTTTTCCATGTCAAACTGCCAGAGCAGCCAGATATAATTAAAACCCTCCAGCCCCTTTACAATCTCCGGTGCGCGGTATTCCGGCGCAAACACAATGCGCCCCGTAAGCTCCGGCACCAGACCGCTCTGGCGCGGAATCCCAAACTTCTCCGGAAAATCCGTATAAATATGAGCAATAATCTTGATCTCGCTCCCTGCCTTTCCGTTGTGCCGCAGCACTGCTTATACTTTCTGACGCTACGCCATCCTGCCGCAGCATTGCTTGTACTTTCCTGACGCTATGCCATCCTGCCGCGGCACTGCTTTACTTTTCTGACGCTTTGCCATCCTGCCCGCAGCACTGCTTGTACTTTCTGACGCTACGCCATCCTGCCGCAGCACTGTTTATACTTTTTGCCGCTGCCGCACGGACAGGGGTCGTTTGGATAAACCTTGGCCTCCGCGCGCCGCTTCGGCGCCCTTGCCGCGGTCTCATCCTTGTTGGTTCCCGTCACCTTCGCCACCTGCTCACGCTCGACCTTCTGTTCGATCTTGACATGGTACAGCAACCGTATGGTATCCTCCTGAATATTCGCAGTCATCTCGTCAAACATATCGAAGCCGGACATCTTATATTCCACCAGCGGGTCGCGCTGGCCGTATGCCTGCAGGCCAATTCCCTGGCGAAGCTGTTCCATATCGTCGATATGATCCATCCACTTGCGGTCGATCACCTTTAAGAGCACCACGCGCTCCAGCTCCCGGAACTGCTCGGGCTCCTGAAACTCTGTCTCTTTGGCCTCGTAAATCTTGACCGCGCGCTCTTTTAACATGTGCTTCAACTCTTTGTTGTTGTGAACCGTCTCGATATCCTCCGGCGTGATCGGCTCCATCGGAATCATAGAAGTTAAAAGTTGATTTAATTCATTGAGATTCCACTCTTCTTTTGGGATATCCGACGAGAGGCAAGTGTCCACGCAGCTCTCCACGCGGTCGGTGATCATCTTAAATACCGCATCGCGCATGTTCTCTCCGTTGAGAACGCGCAGGCGCTCTTTATAGATGATCTCTCTCTGGTCATTCATCACCTGGTCATATTCTAAGAGATTCTTGCGGATGCCAAAGTTATTGCTCTCGATCTTCTTCTGCGCTTTTTCGATCGCGGAGGTGAGCATCTTGTGCTGAATCTGCTCATTCTCCGGCACGCCGAGCGTATTAAAAATGCTCATGAGTTTCTCGGAACCAAACAGGCGCATCAAATCGTCCTCGAGTGAGATAAAGAACTGTGACTCACCCGGGTCTCCCTGACGCCCGGAACGTCCGCGCAGCTGATTGTCAATACGCCTCGACTCGTGGCGCTCCGTGCCGATAATCTTGAGTCCCCCGGCCGCCTTGGCCTCATCGTCGAGCTTGATATCCGTACCGCGCCCGGCCATGTTGGTGGCAATCGTCACCGCGCCGTGCGCGCCCGCGCCGGCCACAATCTCCGCCTCCATCTCATGAAACTTGGCATTCAGCACCGTGTGCGGGATGCCCGCCCGCTTCAACAGGCCGCTGATTAACTCGGAAGTCTCGATGGTGATCGTGCCCACTAACACCGGCTGCCCCTTCTCGTGGGCCTCCTGCACCGACTCCACAACGGCGTTAAACTTTTCTTTCTTTGTCTTATAGACCACATCCTGCATGTCGATACGCGCAACCGGACGGTTGGTCGGAATCTCGATGACGTCCATACCGTAGATATCGCGGAACTCTTTCTCCTCCGTCAGCGCCGTACCGGTCATGCCGGCCTTCTTTTCAAATTTATTAAAGAAATTCTGGAACGTGATCGTAGCCAGCGTCTTGCTCTCGCGCTTTACTTTCACATGCTCCTTGGCCTCGATCGCCTGATGCAGGCCGTCGGAATAACGGCGCCCCGGCATAATACGCCCGGTAAACTCATCGACGATCATGACCTGATCGTCCGTCACCACATAATCCTGATCGCGGAACATCAGATTGTGCGCGCGCAGCGCCAGTATCACGTTGTGCTGAATCTCAAGATTTTCGGCGTCGGCAAGGTTTTCGATCTTAAAAAACTGCTCGACCTTCTTCACGCCGTCCTGCGTCAGGCTCACCACCTTGTCCTTCTCGTTGACGATAAAATCTCCGGTCTCCTCCTGCTCTACCCCCATGATGGCATCCATTTTGGAGTACTCGGGTATATCCTCGCCGCGCTTCATCTGGGTAGCCAGAATATCGCACGCCTCGTACAGCCTCGTCGACTTGCCGCTCTGCCCGGAAATAATAAGCGGCGTCCGCGCCTCGTCGATTAACACAGAGTCCACCTCGTCGATGATGGCATAATGGAGGGAGCGCTGCACTAACTGTTCCTTATAGATCACCATATTGTCGCGCAGATAATCAAAGCCCAACTCATTGTTAGTGACATAAGTAATATCACAGTTATACGCCTCTCTGCGCTCGTCGTTGTTCATGGAATTTAACACGACGCCGACTTTTAAGCCCAAAAATTCGTGCACCTGTCCCATCCACTCCGCGTCACGCTTTGCCAGATAGTCATTGACGGTGACGATGCAGACGCCTTTTTCTTCCAGCGCATTAAGATAGGCAGGCAAAGTGGAAACCAGCGTCTTACCTTCACCGGTGCGCATCTCGGCGATACGCCCCTGATGCAGAATAATCCCGCCGATGATCTGCACCCGGTAGTGCTCCATCCCCAGGACACGCCTTGCCGCCTCGCGGACCGTAGCAAATGCCTCGGGCAGAAGATCATCCAGCGTCTCGCCCTTGCCAAGACGGTCTTTAAACTCTTTCGTCTTCGCTTTCAGCTCCTCGTCCGGCATCTTACCCATGGCCTCACGGTAAGACTCCACTTTATCTACCAGCGGTTTGATACGCTTTAACTCGCGCTCGCTGTGGGTTCCAAAAATCTTCGTTATTGCACTCATGTAATCTCCTATTCCTGTCCGGGAAAACAATCCTTCTTCATATTACAGTATTCCCGCATATTATTTTAATTGTACCACTTTCCTGCCATTATCACAATATAACGGTTCTGAACTGATTGTAAAATTTTTGTAAACAGCTGCCATATGCGTCAAAAGGTCGCACAAAAATCCCGAACAATCCTTAAATTTACGTCATATTTTCTAAATATCCAGCACACCAAAAATCTCTTTCAGATGATAATACCATACCGGCTGGTAGTTCTGATAATCTCCGACCACATAGGGCGAGAGAATCGTCAAAAGGCAATATATCACCGTAATACCGGCTAAAACCGCCAGAACTTTATACCAAAATATGCCGGTACTTCCGGCGGGACATTCCGCCTGCTTGTTCGAGTGCCCGTCGAGCAACGTAAATATCACAACAAAAGACGCCAGATAGAAAAAAATCGCAAAGTCCGCCATATATCTCGTCAAAACGCCCGCCATCTGCACATCGGCGCAGGCAATGACCACACCGCCGGCCAGGCTGACGACAGCAAACAACAACGCCTTCTTCTCCCGCAGCTTCGCCCGGAAACGATATAAAAGAAAGCAGGGCCACAAAATCAGATTCGTCGCAAAGATGCCGCCTATGCCCGATTCCTGTATGGTAATTCCCTGGTAAGCGGTATTAATCCATGTCGTCCCCAGATAGGGAAACTCGACGTCGAGCGTCGGAAGTTTAAACAAAAACGACCATAACCCGGCGATCATTCTCGCCATATGGATGCCGCGGAATCTCATATCATTCGTCGTCAGATTGTAGGCAGCGCCAAAATCAAACGGAGAGCCGAATCTCGCATAATTGTACCACATCAGCATCAGCGCAATCACCAGATAGGGGATACAAAAGGCCGCGAGAAACAGCGCATGTTTGCCGCAACCCTTTTTCTTCCGAACATCCGCTAACATCTCTTTGAGCTTTTCTCCAAAAACCGGCAGTGCCAGAAAACTTCCCATCAAAAGCTGCGGGCGGCATCCCGCGACCAGCGCCATACAGACAGACCCCAGCAGAACCTTCCAGATCACGCACTGCCCGTTTTCCTTCACCGAGCTCAACCACAGATACAGCCCCCACACGGTAAAGCATACTGCGGACATAATCGCCAGATTATAGATGCAGACACGTTTTGCAAAAATCAACGTCCCGATTCCCAGCGTAAAGGTAACCAAAAACAGATAATACAGCTTTTCCGGCAGCCTGATGCAAAATCTTTTGACCAGCGCATCCAGCAGCAGATATGCGCCCACAATGAGCGGCAGCAGGAAAATTAGGTAGGCTGCGATATGCGGCAAATCCTGCCCGGTCAGCAGAAAATAGGGCAGATAGGTGAGCACAACGGGAACCACGCCAAAGTACACATACAGCTTGCCTTCAAAATAAGCATAATCCCACTGATATCCCGAAATCCCCAGTTCCGAGAGTTCCGTGCTGTCATAAGGATTATCCGCCGCCAGCAAACGCTCGTCCACTTCAATGTCCAAAGAAACCATCCCCTGCGCCAGGGCGTGCGTCAAATCCGTATATTTATCCATCGTTCGCCGCCCGTTGGCATCGTCTCCAGCCAATGTCAGCGGGAGGATAAACGCAAGGGTCAATACGCACAGTCCTACGGCAATACCTCTCTGCCGCCTTTCCCCAGACTGGCGGAATGAAAGATACGGCCGGAAAAAAAGCGCCCTGCCGATCAGATAAAGAAGATACATCAACACCACGCGCCAGACGGAAAAGAACAGCGGGACACGGGGGTTGAGCACAAGGTCCTTCACACAGACCGTCGTATTTTCCTCCCCCGGAAACTCGATTCTCAGCGATTTCAAGTCGCCGTAAGGGTAAAGCGAAATATAATCCAGCTTTTGCAGCCTCGAGGAGATCACACGGGACGAGGTAGAATAGTAAGCTTTTCTCCCCTCGTCGGCCATTTGAAACCGAATCTTTAGGACATCCAGCCGTTCCTCTTTGTCGGTTTCTATATTTACATAGATATTTTTAATTTCCTGGTCAATCTCTCTGATCTCCAAAAACGAGCCCGATTCCAGATAAAAATCCTCGTCAAAGGATAACAGTTCTCCCGTCTGTGTAAACACTTCCTCCGCCTCAATTGGCTCATGGCCCAATGAAAGCCAGAAAGAACGGTTCCACAAAAAAATCTCAATCAGCATCACCAGCGCTGCCGCAATGGCATACCTTACCCAAACAGGTTTCCCCCCGACGATCTGTTTTATGTTTTCGTTCTTCATCATGTTACCTGGCCCCCTGTCTTTGTCTCTGCAATTCCATCACCAGCATCAGCCGAAACTCAAATTCCCGGCGTTCTTTCTGGCGTATGGAGTCTAACACCATACCGTTAAAAAACGATAAAATGGCGGCGATCGCCACGAACCCGCAGACAATCAACGTCGGAAACCGCTCCACCAGCCCCGTCCGACAGTACGGTATCCAGACGGCAGGCACAAACACCGCCAGATCGGCCAGCAGGAAGCACAGCGCCAGCATGGCAAAAAACTGCATGGGCCGATAATTGCGAAACAAATGAAAGATCGTCTTTAACACCTTGATTCCGTCGCCGAACGTGTTCAGCTTTGACTGGCTGCCGCTCGGGCGGTCACGGTAATCGACGATCACGTTCTCCACCGCCATATTCATGGAGATCGCATGAATCGTCATCTCCGTCTCAATCTCAAAACCCTTTGAGAGTACCGGAAAGCTCTTCACAAAGCGATAACTGAACGCCCGGTAACCGGTCATGATATCCTTGATATCGCTCTTAAAAATATGGTTGACGCAGGCACGCACAATCGAATTACCAAAATTGTGGAACGGCCGTTTATTCTCCTCAAAATAAGTGGAGGAAAGCCGATCCCCCACCACCATATCCGTTTTTTTCTCCAAAACACACGCCGCCATCTCTGCAGCCGCCTCGGCCGGATAAGTGTCGTCCCCGTCCGTCAAAATATAACACTCGGCCTCGATTTCGTGAAACATGCGCCGCACGACATTTCCCTTGCCCTGCTGATATTCATAGCACACGATGGCTCCCGCCTCTTTTGCGCATACGTCCGTGCCGTCCGTCGAATTGTTGTCATAAACATATATGTGCGCCCCCGGCAGAGCGCGTTTGAAATCCTCCACTACCTTTCGGACTGTCTTTGCCTCATTGTAGCAGGGAACCAATACCGCAATCTTATCCATGAAACTTCTCCCTCATCCGTATGACAGGATATCGCATTTAATTTATATCCAATACACCATATAGGATTATAGCAAATAATCGCGGCTCTGTCATCCTATTTTTGCTGCCGGAAATACACCAAAAGCCTTTCTGCCCCATATAATAAGGTGAAGGGAGCGTAAAGCTTATGGAAAAACAGACAATTCTTTTTATCAGTGATATGCGTCAGGTATATCTGGCAGAAATTTTGACGAAAAAGGGGCTGGATGTGCGCTGCCTGGATATCAGAAACAGCGATTCGGTGACAGAACAGCTGGCAAAATTAAAAGGCTTTCTCAAGGAAGCGGATCTGTTGATTCTTCCGATTCCGGTGACAAAGGTCCCGGAGAAAGAGCTTCAGAATATATTAAATAAATATTTGACAAACGAAACGCGGGTGCTCGGAGGCTGTTTTTCCAAAAATCAACTAGAGTTTTTTGAAAACAGGGGCATCCGGTATCTTGATTTTATGGAAGACGAGACGGTGACGGAGGAAAACGCCGTCGCCACGGCGGAAGGCGTCATCGCCGAGCTGGTGCGGCTGAGCCCCTACAATATCAATGAGGCAAAAATCATCGTCACAGGCTACGGCCATTGCGGCAGGGTGATCGCCAAAAAACTGCGCGCGCTCGGCGCCCGCGTCACCGTACTTGCGAGACGGCGGGATGCGCGAAAAGAGGCGAAAGAAGACGGATTTTATGCGGCGGATTTTGCCTTTGGCCCGGAGGAGGCCATGGGCGCGGCGATGTTAATCAACACGGTTCCCGCTATGGTGGTGACGCGCACGATGATAAAGGAACTCCCGCGCGATGCCTGTATCCTTGATATTGCATCGAAGCCGGGCGGAACGGATTTCGCGTGTGCGAAAGAGCTTGGCATTGAAACGGAGCTTGCGCTGGGGCTTCCGGGCAAATATTCCCCGAAAGAGAGCGCCTGTATCTTAAACCGCGCCATCGAGAGATTTGTGAACGGATAGAAGTTGGAGGAAGTGGTTGTGGATTTTTCAAAATATAATATCGGATTCGGGATTACCGGATCTTTTTGTACCTTTGCAAAAGCGAGAAAGGAAGTACAGAGGCTGTGCGACATGGGAGCCAATGTAATTCCCATTTTTTCTTATAACGCCCAGACATGCGACACCCGGTTTGGCAGCGCCAAGGAATATGTGCAGGGCATCTGCGATATGACCGGAAATGAAGGAATCAAAAGCATCTGCGCCGCAGAACCGATCGGGCCGAACAATTTTTTGGACATCATGGTCATCGCGCCCTGCACCGGCAATACCGCCGCAAAACTTTGCAACGGCATTACCGACACCCCGGTCCTGATGGCGACCAAAGCCCATATGCGCAACGGCAAACCTCTGGTGATCGCCATTTCAACAAACGATGCCCTGGGCGCAAGTTTTAAAAATATCGGCATGTTGATGAACATGAAAAACATTTATTTTGTGCCGTTCGGGCAGGACAACTGCAAGAGCAAGCCAAACTCCATGATTGCCAAAATGGAACTGCTACCGGAAACCATCGAGGCGGCGCTTTCCGGTAAGCAATTGCAGCCGATTTTGCAGGAGCCAGTATAAAAAAGAATCACTTCGTGATTCTTTATAAGTTGCTCCTCAACTTACGATTGGATGCGTCTGACGACGCTGTTTCCTACAATGTAAAAAAGAATCCTTATATTTAGGCGTTAGCAGCGGCGAGGGCCTCACGGCAGGCCTTTGCCAGCTGATCGCCGCAGGAAGTTCCTTTGCCGTTGCAGGAAATCCCTCCGATTTTTTCTTCGACCTGGTCTACGGTCAGCCCCTCCACCAGTCTGGGGATCGCCTGCAGGTTGCCGTTGCAGCCCCCGGTGAACTTTACGTTATGTACGACATCGCCCTCGAGCTCTAACTCGATCAACTGGGAACAGGTTCCCTTCGTCTTATAAGTATACTTCATATCAATACCCTTACCTTTCCTGTAACCTGCATACTATAACTTTTATGATTCCGCTTTGCAGAATCATAAACGCCGCTTTGCGGTACAAAATTGACGAATAGCGCGCACTTGGCACGCATTTTTTTATTTTTATCCAGTATAACAGAGAAATACGCTCCTGTATAGAACAAATATCTGCGCATAGAAAAAGGCAGACAAAGTATAAACCGTCTGCCTTTATGAAAGTCTCTAAAAAAGTGATACTTGCCCTACAGTTGCGTCACGACGAAAATATCGTAGATGGCGCGAATGGCGTTCTCAAAATCGTCGTTGCTGACCCCGATGATAATGTTGAGCTCCGATGAGCCCTGATCGATCATCTTGACATTGATATTCGCGTGCGCCAGGGCGGAAAAGATTCTGCCGGCCGTCCCGCGGGTCGACTTCATGCCGCGGCCCACGACGGCGATCAGCGCAAGATTGGCCTCCAGTTCCACGCTGTCCGGCTTTGCCAGACGATGAATCGCGGAGATCACGGACTGCTCCTTGCCCTCAAATTCGGGCTGGTGCACAAATACCGTCATCGTGTCGATGCCGGACGGCATATGCTCAAATGAGATGCCATTCTCCTCAAAGGCAGTCAGCACTTTGCGACCAAAACCGATCTCGGCATTCATCATATCCTTATCGACATTGACCGAGACAAAGCCCTTTTTGCCGGCGATACCCGTAATCGTATAGCGCGGCTGATGGCATGTGCTCTCCACAATCCATGTCCCCTCATTTTCGGGGTCATTGGTATTGCGTATATTGATGGGAATCCCCGCTTTGCGCACCGGAAATACCGCGTCCTCGTGCAGGACGCCGGCTCCCATATAGGAGAGCTCGCGCAGCTCGCGGTAGGTGATCGTCTGAATCGGCTTCGGGTTCTCGATGATGCGGGGGTCGGCGATCAGAAAACCGGAAACGTCCGTCCAATTCTCATAACAGGTCGCATGCACGGCCCGGGCTACGATCGAGCCAGTAATATCAGAGCCGCCCCTGGAAAATGTCTTGATCTTTCCGTCCGCTCCGGCGCCGTAAAATCCCGGAATGACAGCGCGTTCTACTTTCCCAAGGCGTTCGCTCAGAACCTTTTGTGTCCTGTCCGCGTCAAAGCTGCCGTCCTCCGCGAAAAAAATCACTTCCGCAGCGTCCACAAACTCGTACCCCAGGTAATTTGCCATGATGATACCGTTTAAATATTCGCCGCGGGACGCAGCATAGTCGACGCCGGCTTTATTTTTAAAATCCTCGGTTATTTTCTTGAACTCCTGCTCGAGGGACACTTTCAAGTGCAGGCCGTTGATAATGGCATCATAGCGGTCTTTGATTTTCATGAGCTGAACGCGAAAATCTTCCTCCTCTTCCACCAGCGCATAACATGCATATAACATATCCGTCACCTTGGTGTCCTTTGCATTGCGCTTGCCGGGAGCGCTCGGCACCACATAACGCCGCTCCTTATCCGCGCGTATAATTTTCCCCACTTTTGCAAACTGTTCTGCGCTCGCCAGAGAGCTTCCGCCAAATTTTACTACCTTGATCATATTATTCTCCATTCCGAAGCGTATTCGTTGTAACGGTTCAGACAACCGACCCGTTACGTTTCGTTTTCTCTGTTTTTATCCAACCCATTTTACCACAAATATCGCATCCGTCAAATAGTTTTTTCCGCTATCTCGCGAGCAGCCCTCTCACAAAATAGTCGGCCATCGAAAGCGTCTCGTTTTCCAGATCGCGGAATACGTCGATACTTCTGTTATAATTTCCCTCCATCTGCTCCACGCTCTGTCTCCTGGTGAGATCAAGGTAGTTGAGCAGCTGATTTTCCGTATCCCGCTGTGCAAAGTAGGGATTGATTTCCGCAAACAACTGTGCGATCGCCTCCGCATTGCTGTCCGCGTCGGCGTAATCGAAACTCTCGCCCGACTTCTCGGCGCGGATACCCGCCGCAATCAGCTCCGTCTGGCGCATCAGCATTTCCCGCAGCCTGCGCACCGCCTGCACCGGCAAAAACTCCGCAAATACATCGGTAATCTCATCCACAGTCTCCAACATACGCTCCTCGGTCTGCGCCTCGTCCGCCGCGCCGGCCGCCACACTCATCAGATACATCCTGACCCAGTAAATCTGGGACAGCCACGCCTGGCGCATATCCCAATACAGCTCTTCCAGTGCATTGACATTCTCGGCAGGGGTTTCCGGCTGATTCACCGGCGGCATATCCGGCCGATTCATCGGCGGCATCGGCCTGTTTGCCGGTGGCATCGGCCGATTCGCGGGCGGCATATCCGGCCGATTTATCGGCGGCATCGGCCGATTTGCCGGCGGCATATCCGGCCTGCTCACCGGCGGCATTGGCCTGTTCGCCGGCGGCATTTCGGGATTCTCCACAGACGCAAGATATTTATCGCCCGGGCAAACCTGAATCTTGGCCCCCACGCGCAGATTATAGGGGTTGGCTGTCGGATTGCCCATGATGAGCTCCGTCACAGTCGTATCATACTGTTTGGAGAGTTTATATAGAGTATCTCCCTCTGCAATCACATGAATAATTTTCTGTCTACATTCCATACTTTTCTTTCCAGCGTACGTGCCCTTGTCTCGTATTTGCGCTTCCAAACATAGACACTTACGCTCTCTATTCCATTTGGTTTCAAATTATCCTATGCACCGGCGGAGAAATATGTGAATCTTTCCATACCGTCCGCGTCTTACAGCGTATTTTTGTGCTCGGGCAACCGCAAAAATATATGCGAATCTCTCCATACCGTCCGCGTCATGCAGCGCATTTTTGCACACGGACAGCCGCAAAAATAATTCACTCCTCCTCCCTATAGCGCCGTATCAGCCGCACGGCTGCTTTGTAGATCTCCCGCACAACGGCAAAAACCGCAAACATTGCCATGAAACCAAATACGCCCATCACAATATCCGCAAATTCCATCGCCCCGGTACCGGTGACCTTCTGGCCGATCTCGATCGCAAATGTAATCACAATAATAAGCGTAAACACATAGCCCCACGCGATGACCATGATATGGTTGTGCTTGGCCAGCCATTTAAATACCGGGTAAACTACAAATAAAAATGCCATCCCCAACACACCGATCACCAGAAAATGTAATTCTTTATCGGAAAAATTATATTCATAGGCGTCGTTGAGCCGCAGTATGTAGCTGTGAATTTTGGCAAAAAGCCCTACGATATCGTACAAAAATTCTTTTAACATCTTGCTATCCGCCGTGCCGGTTTATGGCACAGACACACCTTTCTCAAAAATATGTTCCAGTATAGCAAAAATGCTCCCACATTACAACTGACCGCCAATCATTTCCACGACAATTTGACAAAAGTCCATGGTAATCAGAAAAGAACGACAGCGCCAGTTGTGGCGCTGTCGTTCTTTTTCTAAAGGAGACGATACCTTATATATTTTGTTTCAGGCAGCTCCTAATATCATCCTCCGCATTGCTGATGAGCCGCAAATCAAAGGTGTCTGCCAGATACTGCAACACATTCGGGCTTAAAAATGCCGGAAGTGTCGGCCCTAAATAAATGCCCTTGATCCCCAAACTAAGCAGCGCCAGTAAATCAGCAACCGCTTTCTGTTCATACCAGGATACAATCAATGACAGCGGCAGTCCATTCACATCCGTATCAAAAGCATCTGCTAAAGCCGTTGCAATCCGTATGGCGGAATACACATCATTGCATTGTCCGACATCCAAGAGTCTGGGCAGTCCCGCCACCTCTCCAAAATCCAGCTTGTTAAATCGGTATTTCCCACATGCCAGCGTTAGAATTATGCAGTCCTTGGGAACCATTTTGGCAAACTCCGTATAATAATTGCGCCCGGGCCTCGCCCCGTCACAGCCGCCAATCAGGAAGAAATGCCGGATTTGTCCTGTCTTTACCGCCTCCACAATTTTTTCGGCATAGCTTAATGTGGCATGATGCCCGAATCCGACCAATATCTCATGGGGTTCCTGGTCTTCCGGATAACCGCCCAGCTCTATCGCCTGCTGGATGATTTCACTAAAATCCTTTTCCCCGTTTTCTTTTCTGCCGATATGTTTTACCCCTTCCCAGCCTACCACATTCGTACTATAGATCCGGTCTATATAACTCTCTCTCGGCCGCATCAGGCAGTTTGTGGTCATCAAAATACATCCCGGAAGATTGTCGAACTGTTTTTGCTGATCCTGCCACGCTCCTCCAAAATTTCCGACCAGATGAGGATATTTTTTTAATCCCTCATATCCATGGCACGGCAGCATTTCCCCGTGCGTATAAATATTGACTCCCGTTCCTTTCGTCTGCTCCAGCAGCATTTCCAGGTCTTTGAGATCATGGCCTGAAACAACAATAAAGGGACCTTTCTTCATTTGGACATTGACCTTGTGTGGAGACGGATTTCCATAAACCTCCGTGTTGGCTTCATCCAGCTTTTTCATGACCGCTATCGCCATTTCTCCGGTGCGCATAGTCATTCGTATCAGTTCTTCCACCGTGAGGTTATCATCTGTGAGCGCCTCCAACGCCTCGATATAGAAATCATCTACCAGATCACTGTAATACCCCAATGCCCTCGCCTGATGCCCATAAGCGCTGATTCCTTTCAATCCATATAGAATCGTCTGTCTCAGCGAACGAATATCCGGGTCTAAGGATTTATCATACATAATTCCTGCCAGAGGCGCATCCTTTAACATCTCCGCTTTTGTTTCCGGCAGATTATAGGAAGCGTGCTGCGTTTGGTTTTTTATTTCACCCGCCGCATCCCTCAAGTTTTCTTTGATTTTCTGTGATTCCCTCAATAATTCAACGTGCACCTTTGCGTCGAAATTTACATTGGTAAGCGTAGTAAAAAGAACATTTTCGATAAAGCTCACCACATATTTATCCGCCTTCTGTCCCTTCTCCGCCAACGCTTTTCCGTAACAGCTGATGCCTTTAATCTGAAAAATCAACAAATCCTGCAGATTGGCAATTTCCGGTGTTTTCCCACATACGCCCATCTTCGTGCAGCCCTTTCCGTTCGCCGTTTGTTCACACTGGTAGCAAAACATTTCGTAACCCAAATCCATATTATTGCTCATAAGTTCACCATCCTAATATTATTTACGGATAGTATGAACCTATATACGGGAAATATACCAAATGCGGAAGATATGTCTGTCATATCCATGTGCTACTGCGCATACGCCTGCGCGATTGCAGCTCCCGCCGCCGTCCCGACTTCATTGTATGCGTCCTGATGATAATGGTACTGGTCTTTCATGCTGTCTTTGTATTCGAGCAGGGAACCGACCGTATATACATTTTGATTCTCCGCCGCCAATTCTGCCTGCGCGTCATGTACCTTTACATACGCCTCGTCATGTGCCGCGGCGTCGGCGTCCGTGCCGTTGTAGTGGCCGGTCTGCACAATAAACATATCGGTCACGCCTGCCTCTTTCATATACTGGAAAACGCCAAGTGTGCCGCTCTTGTAAGCATCCAGCGTCTCCGAGCCTTTAAAAACTTTATCCGCGTCCGCTTCGCCCTGCACCCAGACCATAAACACATGACCGATCTCATAGCCGTTTTTCTCCAGATAGCTCTTTGCCGCCGTAAGTCTCGCCTGCGCCTCCGCTTTCTGTGCCGCCTTGTTCCAGTAATTGAGGTCGGTGCCGCCCCTCGAGCACTGCACGCCGACAAGCGGTGTCTTTGTCTGCTGATAATAGCTTTCCATTAACGCCGAAACCATGTCTCCGCTGCGCCTGTCAATCCCGTCGCTTCCGTTGTCGTTGACCGTATCATTGTTTTCCAGCTTGCCGAACGGCCCGCTCAGGGAAAACAGCATACCAGGCTCCGTCACGCTTCTGAATTCATAGCCGTGCCCGGCCGGACATGCGGTGGCGTCGGCATATTCCCCGCGCCCCGCCATATTCGACTGTCCCATAAAGATTGCAAGGTCAACTTTTCTTGTTGTCTTCTTTGCATTTTCAGACAAACTCTTCGCAAACAGCCATTCCACAACGCCTGTTTTTGCCGCCTGCTCTAAGATACCGCTGCCGGCGCCGTAGATTTCGCTGTACTCTGCACAGGTATCTCCCGCTGTAAGCAGCGCTTTTATCATATCTCTCGCGTTTTCCGCCTCATTGCTGCCGTTGATTGCCAGCACCGCCGCATTTGCTGCCGCAATCGCCTGGGCCTTCGTCGCATCGCCCGCCGCCGCAATCGGAACGGCCGCCGCAAACACACCGGTCCCCAGCAAATCGTAGCAGGCGCTGCCGCCCTCGCCGTATCCCGCGGCGTAGATTTTATCGGAATCCGCGCCCTCGATCTGCCCGGCTAATTCTTTGACCGCCGCCGCCATATCTGCCCAGGTGCGATTCTGCGGACACTGCGGTGCGACAAAAATACAGTCGATGCCCGCTTCGCGGATGGCCTGATACAGATGCTGTGCGTTGTAGAGCTGGCTCTCATTGTCTGTTCCCTTTCTGGTTTCCCCGTGGAGGAACACCACGACGGGCAGGCTGCCCTGGACGCTCTGCGGTTTTGCTATGCGGTACGGAAGCGCCGCGCCGTCATCGCCGGTATAAGTCCCCGTCTCAAAATCGGGAAAACGAGTCTGCGTATCGCCGCCCGCGCCTGCAATTTCGTATCCTTTGACCGAAAGGTTATCCAGATGGATATGTCTCTCACCGTTCGTTGCAGAGCGCACCGCTTTCATCTGTATCGCAGAGACGGTTGCGGTCTCCGCTCCGGTCAGTGCGCCGGTGAATACCGTCGAACCGATCGTCACTTTCACGGTCCGCTCGTCAAAATTAAACTCATTTATCATTTGCGTCACCGGATTATTCATAGGATTGCCGGATTTTGCCTGGATGGCAGCCGCGATCGCATCGCTGTCCCCCACGGACTGCCCCGCGATCACAAGCGTTCCGTTGGAACCGCTCGAGCGCTTTTCAAAGCTGCAATTTACCAGGCTGGTTCCCTCATTGTCCATGATCTCATAACTAAACCGCTGGTTGCCCAACATTCCCACATAGAGGTCAAACGAAACCCTTATCGTATTGCCGGACGCCGCCGGGACAAGCGCGACGCGAAGTTCTCCCGTCTCTTTTGTGTCCGCGGGGAATTTTATATTCTGATAGGTCTCATCCCAGACGGCGGTACCGGAAATCACCGGCACGTTGAGGCCGTCCGCCGCGGTCTGGTTGGTGTCAAAATTCCACATTTTCGTATAAATCTCCTCGGGCGAAGCGTTCGCCGCGATAAACTTTTCCGCCTCGGCAACCGAGTAAACTCTCGTCACTCCGCTCTCCTCGCCGCGCAGGGTAGCCGCCGTATCGCTCTCCGACGCCTTTTGCAGGGAAGAAAGATCATGGTATGTATAAGCGTAATCCGTCGTCTCATACCCGAGCTTCTTTAACGCCGCGCAGATGAAGGATGCGTCGAGCAGCGCACTGTGCTGCGTCATATGCAGATTGTCGGCGACATGATAATTGTTGGCAATCCAGTTTGCATCCCCCGTCTCCGTAACTGCCTGCTGCGTATAGAGCATCGTGTACTTGTTGAGATCAAAGCAGCTCACACCGATCTCGCGCGCAAACTCTTTGAGCGCATTGGAATCGGTTTCCTTGTTGTAAGTGAAATACGTCTTATGCTGATATTTGGCGTTGTATACCGGGGTGATTAAAATCGGCGTCACGCCTTTTGATTTGGCGGCGTCGACAATCGCCTTGATATTGGCCTTGGCCGTCGCCACATCCACTTTATTGGAGCTGCTCACGGCGTCGTTGATGCCAAAATCAATGAGGATCGTATCGCCCTTTTGCATGCGCTGTGTGACCGCCGCAAGGCACTCCGTGTTCCAGGTGCCCGCCGTCGCACTCGGCTGTCCCCAGTTTGCAATCGAATACTTATCGGACAAATATTTTTCCAGCTGCATACCAAAACCCGTCATCATAATCTTCTGGCTCAACAGATCATCCCCGTCCGCATTGATCGGATAGTAATGCGCCGATTCGCTGTCGCCGGCAACCCAGATCACAGGCTTTCTGAACTTCCTTGGCACGCGCACGATCTCGACCGACGCAATGCGCTCGTTGTTACCCGACGTGTTGCCAAATGTGAGGTCCACATTGCCGTTTTCCACGAAGATACCGGGCGCATACATCACGGCGCTGCCGGACGGACGGTTCTGCGAGCCTGCCGAGTTGGTGTTATTGATGATCTGCACGCCTTCGCTATAGACATCGGCGCGCGCCCCGCCGCGCCTGTAAACCGTGATATCGTAATAGCCCGCCGGCACATCCACCTTGATCGGAGCGCCCGCCACAGGCTTGCACCCGTTCTCATTGACGCTGTACTCGGCATTTGCCAATCCGTAACCGACGGAGGCATTGTAAGAATTCTTCGCCGTCACCTTGACATACCCCTTAAGATAGGGGTCGGTCGGATTTTGCTGATTGGTAAATTCAAACCGATACGCCGGGACGATCGTAACCTTCCCGCCCGTCGTATTGTGCACAGTGCCGTCCTCTCCCGCCGTCACCGTCTCATAGCCGCCGTTTTGACGGTACATGCGGTAGGTGGCGCTGCCGTACATTGTCAGGGAGGAGACGTCCACATATTCATCCGCCGATTCCACTTCTATAAAATCGGGCGCCGCCCCCTCCGGCAAAAGCTCCGTGAGCTCAGGGACATCATCCTGCGGCTGGCCCGTGATAAGCTGCGCCGCCTGTGCCGTGAGCGTCGGCAGCAGGTAATTGGAAAATTCCGTATAATAGTGATTGTAGTCTTTCCACATCGCCATCAGCTCGGCTGCCCTTGCATCTGCCGCCGCGCGCGCTTCGGCTTCGGATTTGCCCGCGACAATCACCATATTGTAAGCTTTTCTCACATCATTGGTCATCAGATGATCGGCAATCTTACCGATGTCGATAAAGCCCAGCACCTTTTCATCTCCGGCCGCCGTTCTCTGCGCGTAGACCTCGCGTATCGCCGCGTCATAGGCGTTGGTGCGCATTCCTTTAAACATCACGCGGTCGCTGTCATAGACCTTCCCCATGGTCGCGCCGTAGTTGCCGGTCGGCGTATAACTGCCCAAAATCACATAAGCGCCCATCGCCTCAATCGCATCGATATAACTTTCCGTGTAACTCCTAAACTGCTGCTTTGTGGAGGCGGAATCGTTGGTTCCCATACCGCTGATGGAGACAACGTCGCCCGGCCTGATGCCGCACAAAACATTGTTGAGAAGCCCTTCCGTGTAATACGACTTGTGCTGTCTGCCCGCCTGGCCACTGTTGTGGAACGAGCTGATCGCACCGTTTAACTCACTGTAATTTGCCAGTGTATTATATAACGTGTACGCCCAGCTTCCGTTCTGCTGCACGGTCGAGTCGCCGATCGTCCACCACGCCGGTTTCTCGTTCGCGCTTCTCTCTGCCTTTTCAATCGCAATGGAATCCAGCTTTCCGGCCCCCGACAGGGTGATATCGAGCACGCCGTCCCCAAACACCGCCGTCTGATAAGTATCGTTCGACAATGTGTCTTTCGTTCTCTCAAAGCCCGAGAGCGCCGCATCAATATATTCACAGCGTATCGTTCCCTGGTACGCCGCCGTCACCTTGTAGACCTCTCCCGGCGCCAGCTTGACCCGGAATCCAAAATCCGCGCCGCTCAAAACGTCCGCCGCGTCCTCTGCCGTACCCGTAACGCCATAACCGCGCCGCTCGGAATATGTGACATCCGATAAGACCTGTGTATACCCGTCTTTGGCCGCGTCCGTACCAAAGTCAAATTTCAGGCCATAGATCGTCACCCTGACGCTTCTGACCAGATCTTGTGAAAAAGCCCTGACACAGATCGTCTGCGGCTTGGCCTCCGCCGTCACGGTAATCACGCCGTCCGCCGAGACAGAGATGCCCTCCGCCGTCAGCTCTTCCGTATTATCCGCATTGTAGAGCGCATAGGAAACGGTTTTTCCCTCGATCTTGTCACCGTTGCCGTCTCTGACTTCCGCCGTATAGGGATACGTTACGCTGCCATTGGCCGGAAGCATAATCCCCGACTGCGCCGAAGTAAACGCCACATGGTTCTTGGTGCCCGTCAATCTGACTTTCGCCTGCACTGTCGTATGGTTGATCGTCACTTTGATGGGAAGCTCCCCCGGCAGCGCGCTGCCGTCAACGGTGAGTAATGCGCTCTTGGCATCTTTAGAAGCAATCGCGACACCCTCTGCCATCTCGTCGTCGATGACCCAAGACGCCCTGCCCAGCGCATCGCCGCCACCCGCCATCTTTGCCGAGAGAGTGAGTGTCGCCGTCTGTGTCCCGCTTTCGGGAATGGCGATCGTCTCCGGCTCCGCCGTCACAGATACCGTCGACGCGTCGACCTGTTCCGCCACGACCCTGACATTGTTGATATCGACAGGCGCCTTCGTTTTTCTCGTGCCAAGGGTAATGCGGTAGTGCGCCCCGTTCGTATAGCCGTCCTTGAAGCCCGTCACACTGCTCTCTCCCAAAGGAGCCGCCTGCGTATAATCGCCGTCCGCGCGTTTCTCGTACACCTTGGCAAAGCAAAGCCGCGTCGTCGGGTCGGCGGTCACCTCGATATGATACCAGATACCCTGATTTGCGGCGCACAGCTCCTGCCCGTTGAGCGAAAGCTTAGAATCGGCAAACGTCACCTCGAACGCCGGCGCAAAGTTGTCCGTAACCGAAGACGATTTCCCGTTGCCGTAGGCAATCCCCACCGTATCCATGCCAAAGCGGATATCCTGTGAAAACAGGGTCTGCCCGCTGATATCGCCTATGGTCTGATAGATATAGGAGGAATTTCCGGTTACATTTCTGGTAAGGCTCAGATACTGTCCGCTCTGAGCGTCCGAACTTACGACAATGTTGCTCTGGTCGGAGCCGTCCGCCGACCATCCGCCGGTCAGCACATCATTTTTCTGCGATGCCTGGTATCCGACGAGCGCGCCGTCATACCAGTTGTAGTCGGAAGCATACCCTGCCTTTGGCAGCATCACCGACGTATCCCTGCCGGTATCCGCAAGCAGCAGAAGCGGCTCTGACACGCTCATCGTTTTGCCGTTGTAAGTCACGGTGGCCGTGACACGCCCATAATAATTTGCCGCCGTATTTTTCAGTTTAAAGTTGACGCTCGTCTGCGCCTTCTCCGTCACCTCGCACAGACCGTAGCTGTCGCAATAGACATTTCCGGTCTCGCCCGTCGGCCGGCCGTCCATGATGCGGAACCCGTCGAATTTCCATTGAATCGCGTAATCTGTCACACGCTCATCCGGGTTCACGACGAAGCTGGTTCCCCGCTCACCGGTGATACTGAGCGAAATGAGGTTATCCGCGTAGGTGTCTACATCCGGTCCCATCGTCAGCAGATGATCGGCCGGAAAGCTGTTAAATTCCACGGAGACCAGCTTTTCTTTGTATTCCTCCGATATCTGCGCTGTGATCTGCGCATCGCCCGTAACCGGTAAAGCCTCGAGCTCCGCGGTGGTTTTTATCTCGCCGTTTACATTCCAGCCAAGGAAGTATTCGCCGTACCTTGACATATCGGGAATGTAGCGCACATGTTCTCCCGTATAGACATACTGCGAAAACTCGCTGACGCCGTCGTTTAACGTCACGCGATAGAATGTCTCCGCAAGGTCGCCGGGCAGCGCCGCCATCACGCGGATATTGTCAATGCAGGTGTCCGCCCCCGTCGACGGCGAGAGCAGATGGATGCATTGAAAGCTGCTGATATCCGGCGACATATCGGTCATACCGTGATAATACGTCTTTTTCCCATCGAGTGATGTAATATATGTAATCACGGTGTGCGTGTCATAATTGCCGACCACCTTGACATGCAGCCATGGATGATCCGCGATCTCCGCCGTCGTCACAGCCGGATGCGCATAACGGTCGAGCGTCAGCCCGCTGTCGTCGATTGGATTATTGATCACATAGAGATTTTCTTGGCTCGGCCTTACCATGGTAAACGCGTATTTGGCGTTGGAATATTTACCGTGGTTTGCATAGACCGAGGATTTGCTCTCAAGCAGCTCTAAATCCGAGACATTGACATTGGAAGTCGTTCTATAGTCACATTCAAAGACAAAATTTTCTTTTACCGCGGGAATCTCCACATAACCGCTGCGGCAGGTTCCGCTTTTGCCCGACACCACGGTCTGGTATTTTCCGATTCCCGCCGTGGCATCCGATTTGATGCTCATCGTGCCGGCAGGCGAAATCCATCCGCCGTTATCCCCCAATTCATAGCTCTCAAAATCCTCTTCGTATAACAGTGTTCTCTCCGGCGTCTCCGAGTTTGTGCCCTCTGAGCTTCCCGGGTTCTCGCTGCTATCGCTCTCTGAGCTTCCCGCACTTTCGCTGTCTGTACTCTCTGAACTTCCCGGGTTCTGCGTATCTCCTGGTGTCTGCGTATTTCCTGGATTCTGCGTATCTCCTGGTGTCTGCGTATCCCCCGGTGTCTCCGTATTCCCGGGATTCTGCGTATTTCCTGGTGTCTCTGTACTCCCTGGGTTCTGCGTTTCTCCTGGTGTCTGCGTATCCCCGGGATTCTGCGTATTTCCTGGTGTCTCTGTATTCCCCGGATTCTGCGTATTTCCTGGTGTCTGCGTATTCCCCGGATTCTGCGTATTTCCTGGTGTCTGCGTATTCCCCGGATTCTGCG
>CANONN010000033.1 GCA_947567625.1 uncultured Roseburia sp.
TCATTTAAAGTTTGTCTTCGACAAAGAGCCGGATTCCCGCTTGGCTAGATATACGTGTTCTTACGGACTTTGAGCAAGTGCAAAGTCCTGAGCTGAACTGTTACCTGTTACTGCATGTGATAGAGCTTCTCATAGACTCCTTTTTTCGCCAGCAGTTCCTCGTGCGTCCCCGTCTCCTCAATGCCGTCCCCGGAAAGCACCAGAATCTTTTGAGCATTTTTGATCGTCGAAAGCCTGTGTGCAATCACCAGGGTCGTGCGGTTTTGGGCCAGTTTTTCGAGTGAATCCTGAACCACCTTCTCGCTCTCATTGTCCAGCGCGGAGGTCGCCTCGTCAAAGATCAGAATCGGCGGATTCTTCAAAAATACCCTGGCGATGGAAAGGCGCTGCTTCTGCCCGCCGGAAAGCTTGATGCCGCGCTGCCCGATATCCGTCTCGTAGCCGCCGGGCAGCGACATGATAAACTCGTGGGCATTGGCGTTTTTCGCCGCCTCGATCACCTCTTTTCGCGTGGCATTTGGCCTCCCGTAAAGTATGTTTTCATAGACCGTGCCCGCAAACAGGTAGACATCCTGCTGAACGATGCCGATATGCTCCCGCAGGCTCTTTCCCCGGAGCTTTCGCACGTCCTTTCCGTCGACCAGCACGCGGCCCGCCGTCACGTCATAAAATCTTGGTATCAGAGAACAGAGCGTACTCTTGCCGGCGCCCGAAGAGCCGACCAGCGCGATATAAGAGCCCGCCGGAATCTCCAGATTGACGTGGTTTAACACGCTGTCCGTTCCCTCCTCATAGCGAAACGATACGTTCTCAAACCGGATATCACCCTTCGTATCGGTCAGCTCCACGGCGTCATCTGCATCCTGGATGTCCGGTTCGATATCCATAATCTCGCAAAAACGTTCAAACCCGGTATAACCGTTCTGAAACTGCTCCATAAAATCAACCAGCGTCCGCACCGGCTCCGTAAATACGCTGATATAGAGCATGAACGTCACAAGATCGGCCACCTCCACAAACCCTTTGGCAATCAGCACCGCACCGGAGACGATCACGCAGACTTGTATGAGCGTGGTAAAGGCTCCCAGCCCCGACTGAAAACTTCCCATATAAAAATAGCTGTTTTTCTTAGACGAAAGAAACCCGTCGTTCCCCACCTGAAACTTTTTCTGCTCGACCTCCTCATTGGCAAACGACTTCACCACGCGGATACCGGAAAGATTATCCTCGATCTGAGCGTTGATCTCGGCTATTTTCACACGGTTCTGCTTAAACGCGCGGCGCATACGCTTATTGAGCAAATAGGCGTAGCAAAACATAAACGGCAGGATACTAAAAGCCGCCAGCGACAGCCACGGGCTGATGCCCAAAAGAATCACAAACGCCCCTGTGATTTTAATCAGCGATAAAATAATATTTTCCGGCCCATGATGCATCAGTTCCGTGATCTCAAACAAATCCGTCGTGATGCGTGACATCAGCTGCCCCACTTTCTGATTGTCATAAAACGAAAAGGACAGCTTCTGCAAATGCGCAAATATCTCCGCGCGCATATTATACTCGATCTTCGCCCCCATCACATGACCGTAATTTCCGATAAAGAACTTGCTGTAACAGTCTATCGCCACCAACAGTAATAAAACAACCGCAATATACTTAATCTGCTGCAAAATCACGGGGACTTCCTCATACACCAGCGTGTACGCGACATAGCGCACCACCAGGGGCAGGGTCAGCGCCACCGCCGCGGACAGTGCCGCAAAAAACATATCCGCCCAAAACATCCCCATATAAGGTTTGTAATAGGATAACATTCGTCTCAACGTAGATTTCATGATAAAAGATTCCTTTCTAAAAAATATTCACTGCCAATTGCATCATGGCATACCCTATGTTATGATAAAAACAAGACCTTACCGATGACAGCAGTCTGTCCCAGGACAGAGACCGGTCAATGGGACGCCGCGCTACATATTCATATCCAGGCTGGCGGAGGATGCGGTGAGTACCATAGCAAGACGGATAAATCCCGGTCAGATTCAACTGAGTCATTGAAACTTAGAAAGCGAGGTATCATAATGAACAACTATGTCAAACCTACCGTACTTCCAGCCGATGGATTCTCTGAGGGAATCTATATGGCCAGCGGAAGCAACGACTGTCTGACGATCACAGCGGATATCGAATACACGCCTGACATGCAGTTTAGCGGCGGCAGATATTCGATTCGGCTCACGGCCAACCACACCGGTGATCACTTCTCCTACAAGCAGAGAGCGACCATCACGTTCAACAAATCCGTCGAGTTCTTTGAGCAGCAGGGCGGCGGCGTATGTACCGGCAGTGCCAGCGGCACCGTACTGGTCATTGAATGGGATCTCAGCGCCTATGGCATAGGCCCGGGCGAACAGCACGGATATGGCTATTTAAAAGTAAGCGCCGATCCGGGGCTTGAGATTTTAAGCGTTTCCGCCGAAGATTTATCAAACGGCTCCGTCAGAAGTATTTGATATCACTCTCAAAAGCCTGCGTTACCAGACGATTGCGATACAAGAGGCAGTCTCGCTGCCTTATATGATTTCAGATTCTTTCCGGGACAGCAAGACCTAACCTCTGCTGTCCCGGCTTTTTATGCACAGAAAAGACCGTATCGCCTCAATTTCCGTCAATGCTGTGTGCAGCAAAGCTGCCAATTTCCTTACGCACCCCCGCGCATAAAAAAGAAACTGTACACCGGTCTCCCGGCGACAGTCTCTCTTTTAGTATTAATTGTATTTTCTTTTTCTTGCTGCTTCAGATTTTTTCTTGCGTTTTACGCTCGGCTTCTCGTAGTGTTCTCTTTTACGAATCTCCTGCTGGATACCTGCTTTTGCACAGTTTCTTTTGAAACGGCGTAAAGCGCTATCTAAAGTCTCGTTCTCTTTTACAATTACACTAGACATAATCTCACACCTAACCTCCCTCCAGTTGCGTATTGTGCATATCAACTGTTTGGGTCTAATCTTTGCACTATATTGTATTATAACAGAATATTTTCATTCGTCAAGCACTTTCCTGCATTTTCCCAAAAATTTCTTGGCTATTCGGCACTACTGGCTGCTAACTGCGCGGCAAGTGCGCAGTTGCATTTTCTTTTTTGCATTGAACATATGCGCCTGCACTTTTTGAAAATCATGGATCGCCCGCTCGATAATATCCGCGCCATTTGGCATAAGATCACCTACTTTCTAACTGTTTGATTTATTCTATGAAGCCTTGATCTGCCCCTCGAGCGCCGTCTTTGCCTCCGCGATCGCATCCGGTATCCCGGCCGGGTTCTTGCCGCCCGCCTGCGCCATATTCGGGCGTCCGCCGCCGCCGCCGCCGACCTTGCCCGCGATCGCCTTGATGAGGTTGCCGGCATGGGCGCCCCGCTTCATCGCGCCGTCCGTGGCCATCGCCATCAGGCTGACCTTGCCCGCTGTGGCGGACGCCAGCACGATCACGCCCTCACCGAGCTTGTCCCTCCACTGGTCGCCGAGCTCGCGCAGTCCGCCCATATCCACGTTATCGACGCTGGCGGCCAAAAGCTTCACGCCGTCTATCTCCACCACCTGATTCATCACATCGCCGAGCGCATCCTTGGCCGCTTTGCTCTTTAAAGATTCATTTTCGCTCTGAAGCGCTTTGATATCCGCCATCATATGGTGAATCTTTTCCACCAGGCTGCCTGGCGTCGTCTTCGCCGCCTTCGCCGCCGCCAAAAGCTCCTCCTCCATCTTGTGGTAATAGGAGAACACATTGTCACCCGTCAGCGCTTCGATACGGCGCACTCCCGCCGCGACGCCGTTCTCGGAAATAATCTTAAACGCCGCGATATCGCCGGTCTCTTTGACATGCGTGCCGCCGCAGAACTCTTTCGAGAAATCGCCCATGGAAACGACGCGCACCGTCTCGCCGTACTTCTCGCCAAATAGGGCCATAGCGCCCGTTTTCTTCGCTTCATCAACAGTCATGACATCGGTGCATACCACAATATTTTCCGCGATCTTATCGTTTACGATCTGCTCGACTTTCTCCAGCTCTTCTGGTGTGAGCGCCGCAAAATGGCTGAAATCAAAACGAGTGCGCTCCGCGTCCTGATAAGAGCCCGCCTGCTCTACATGCGTGCCAAGCACCTCCCGCAACGCTTTTTGCAGTAAATGCGTCGCCGAATGGTTCTTACAGATCTTGCCGCGAAGCTCGGCATCGACAATCAGCTCTGCCGTATCGCCATTTTTTATCATACCGCGCATCATGACGCCGATATGGCCGACCTTGCCGCCCAAAAGCTTGATCGTCTCCTCTACCTTAAACTCGCCGCCCGGCGTGCGTATTACACCTTTATCGCCCTGCTGTCCGCCCATCGTCGCATAAAACGGCGTCTCCTCGACGATAACCGTTCCTCTGTCTCCGTCCGTCAACGCCTCCACCAGCTCGGTCTCGGTCGTAAGAACGGTAATCTTAGAGTGATGTGTCAATCTGTCATAGCCGACAAACGCGGTCGTCACCGCCGTATCGATCGCGTCGTAGACCGTGGCGTCCGCCCCCATATAATTGGTCGTCTTGCGTGCCGCTTTGGCAGTCTTACGCTGTACCTCCATCGCCTCCGCAAACCCCTTCTCGTCGATGGAAAAGCCCCTTTCCTCTAAGATCTCCCGCGTCAGATCAACCGGGAAACCGTAGGTATCATACAGCTTGAACGCATCGCTGCCGGAGAGCACCTTCTCCCCTTTGGCCGTCATGCTCTGTTCCAGCTCCGCCAAAATGGAAAGCCCCTGGTCGATCGTCTTGTTAAACTTCTCTTCCTCCTGCGTCAATACCCGAAAGATAAACTCTTTCTTCTCCTCAAGCTCTGGATAGCCGTCCCTGCTCTCCAAAATTACGGTTTCTGCCAGCCGCGCCATAAAGGTGCCGTCGATTCCAAGCATCCTGCCATGGCGGGCCGCCCGGCGGATAATGCGGCGCAGTACATAGCCGCGTCCCTCGTTGGTCGGCATAATGCCGTCGGAAACCATAAAGGTGGCCGAGCGGATGTGATCGGTAATCAGACGGATGGAGACATCGTCTGTGGCATCAGTCTGATAAGTCTTATGCGACAGCTCGCAGACCTTATCGCGAATCGCTTTCATCGTATCGATATCAAACACGGAATCCACGTCCTGCATCACGACGGCGAGACGCTCCAGGCCCATGCCAGTGTCGATATTTTTCTTTTCGAGCTCCTCGTAATGTCCCTTGCCGTCGCCGTCGAACTGGGTAAAGACGTTGTTCCACACCTCCATATAGCGGTCGCAGTCGCAGCCCACCTTGCAGTCCGGCTTCCCGCAACCGTAGCGCTCCCCGCGGTCATAATAGATCTCGGAGCAAGGCCCGCACGGCCCGGCGCCGTGCTCCCAGAAATTGTCACATTCTCCCGTCTCGGGGTCTCGGTAAAAGCGGGTGATCTTGTCCGCGGGAACCCCGATCTCCTGATTCCAGATGGCAAACGCCTCGTCGTCTTCTCCGTAGACAGACGGGTAGAGTCTGTCCTTTTCCAGTCCAAGCACTTCGGTCAAAAACTCCCAGCTCCAGGCGATCGCCTCGCGCTTAAAATAATCGCCGAACGAAAAATTGCCCAGCATCTCAAAAAAGGTAAGATGCCTTGCCGTCTTACCTACATTTTCAATATCTCCGGTGCGGATACATTTCTGACAGGTCGTCACTCTCTTGCGCGGCGGAATCTCTGCCCCTGTAAAGTAAGGCTTTAACGGCGCCATCCCGGCATTGATCAACAGCAAACTGTTGTCATTGTGCGGTATCAGCGAAAAACTGTTCATCTTCAGATGATCTTTGCTCTCAAAAAATTCAAGATACATCCGACGCAATTCATTTTCTCCCAAAAACTTTTTCACGGTCTTACTCCTCCAACGTAATTTATTTGTCTGTATCTGTCTTTTTCTTCGCAAACTTCTTTCCGGCAAAGAAACCGAGCACCGCGCAGACTGCCAGAGCAGCAAAAACGATCAAATAATGTCCGATCCATCCTAAAAAAGCCATAAATTGTTTCCTCCGATTATACATTTTGTATTCTTATCATTACCTTACTATAACTCTATTTATCACATTTTACAAGCAAAAACTAATTCTCCACCGCGATCTCAAAGATCTGATTTTCACATTTGATCTCGACGACGCGGTCCGCCTTGGCCGCATTGGAAATCTTTTTCTTAAAGTCGGCGATACCAGAATAATCCTGCCACATGTGCATCGGGAATATATAGTCGGCGTCCACATGTTCCATAAAATAATCCATTCCCAGCGATTGATACTGCCCTAAACGCGGGTCAAGCGGCAAAAAAGCCAGATGAATCTTTTTGCCGGACAGGCGTTTCATCTGCACTTTATAATTTAACTCCGTCTGCCCGTTTATGAGATCTCCGGCGCCCTCCCACCGCCAGTTGTTTAAGTCCCCGGCGTGATAAAGGCATATTCCGTTCGTCTCCACATAAAAAGCAACGCCCGCGTCCGTAGAGCGAAACGTCTCGACCTTGACCCCCGCAACCTCGCGCTTCTCCCCCGCGCCGACATACGTGATTTTATCGCGCACAGCGGGAGAAATCCCGTGCTTTTCCAGAAACCGCGGCGTCATCTTACAGTCTTTTGAGAAGATAAAGTGAATATCGGTGTATCTGTCCGCCAACCGCAGCACATCCATATCGAAATGGTCTGCGTGCTTATGGGTGGCAAACACATAAAACGGCGTGTCCGACTCGTACTCCGGCAACACGCCGCCAAAGTGATACCCCTCCACTCTCTCGCCGGCAAACCAATCAAACAATAAAACCTTTTCATCTGCCTCCACTAAAAAGCAGCTGTGATGAATAAATATTACCCGCATCTTATTCCTCCATGCAACATAATATGCTGCCATTTTGCAGCAAATTTTTGCTTTCTATCTTTTATTTCCCTTTTCCTAATGTATCATTGCACAGCACCATAAACAGATGAAAACGTACCTCTGATAAGAATTACATCTGCAATTATTCCTGTAATTCATTGTATTCCATAAGGCGATCATCCGTTATTCTGTTTACAATATCTGCAAATTTCTGTGTGTTGGCAATGACTTCTTTTCCATTTGTTTTTGCATTCAATAAATTACCGCGCCCGCTCGTTTCCACACGGATTTTATTTTTCTTACCATTTATGTCAAAGCTGCAATTTACATAATAAATATACTCTTTGTCCCCGGCATATTGTATCTGTGCCTCTGCGTTATGAATCTTATCTAAAGGCAGGTAATGTATCCGAAATGGATTTAGCATACACAAATACGCCAGCTCCTTATGGGATAAGTCAATCCAGATTGTCGTCCATTGGGCCTGCATACAGTAAAAAGTACAAAACCCGCTCTTAACGCCTCTTCTTTTTTGGAAAAGATAGAAAAGGGGCGCCGACAAGAGATACCAACAGATATAAGCAGGCAGCAACAGCAGCCAGGCCGGATGATGAGGCGTCAGGACAGAAAGCAGTTTATCCACCCCCGGCCACATCAGTGCCATACCCGCAAAATATAAATAATTTATTTTCTTCATCCCCTCACAACTTCCCCGCAAATTCCGCCGTCCTGCGATAGATTTCCTCCGGCGCAAAGCCAATGTCAAATTTGCCGTCCTCGTATAATATCCTCCCATCGACCATCGCCAGCTTCACATTCTGCTTGCTGCCGCTGTACACCAGATTCTTTACGATATTGTGCTGCGGCTGCATATTGGGCTGCCTTAGATCCATACAGATCAGATCTGCATACTTGCCCTCTGCCAGACAATCGCAGTCTATAAGCCCCATCGCCCTGGCGCCGCCCGCCGTCGCCATATAGAGCACTTCCTCGGCGGCCACGCATTTGGCGTCCATCTCGCGCACCTTGGCGAGCCCCGCCACCAGAAACATCTCGCGGAACATATCAAGGCAGTTGTTGCTGGCCGGCCCGTCCGTGCCGATTGCCACGGCTATCCCCTCATCGACCAGACGCTTGACGGGACAGATACCGGAAGCCAGCTTAAGATTGGAGGCCGGATTGGTCACCGCCGTTAGGCCCCGCCGTTTAAAGATCTCAAAATCATTCTCTTCCAGCCAGACGCAATGGTATCCACCGCCGCCATAGCCAAACATCTGCAACTCATCTGCCAGCTGTGTCGGCGTCAATCCATAGCGCTTTTTGCAGTCCTCCACTTCCTGTCTTGTCTCCGCATTATGAAACCAGACGGATGATTTTAGCTTTTCGGCCAAAGCCGCCACACTGCGCATCGTTTCCCGGGACGTGGTATACTCGGCATGAAATCCCACCAGATAGGACGTCCTGTCACAGAGCTCGTTGACGTACCAATATTCTTCCTCCATCTCCTCGGGCGAGCTGGCAAAATCATTGACCCCGCTGGTCTGCACCATGCGAAAGCCGCTGTCTGCCGTCGCCCTTGTCACCGCTTTTGTCAGAAAATACATGTCAAACCCGGACGTGATGCCGCTGGTTAAGTATTCCATGATGCCGAGCAGGGAAAACCAGTAGGCGGCTTCCTCGGTCAGCAGCGCCTCCCTGGGAAAGACCTTCTGGTGAAGCCATTCCTGTAAGGGCAGATCGTCCGCGAACGAGCGCAAAAACGTCATCGGCGTGTGCGTGTGGGCATCTTTAAAGCCGGGCATCAAGAGATTGCCCGACACGTCGATCTCCCGCTCCCATTGTGGCGGCGTATGGCCTGCCGCTTCATCGGCGGTCCCGACAAATGAAATCCTTTGTCCCTCGACCCACAGTTCCCCCTCTAAGACAGAAAACGCATGGTTCGCGTGCGTCTGTAAGATTTTGGCATTGTAAAAGCGTATCTTCACTTGTTCCCCCTTTTTCGGCTATATCTGGCAGATCACTCTTGTCACCAGGCTCTCAAACTGTTCTGCCACGCGGTCCGCCGTCTCCTGCACCTCCTCGTGGGAGAGCGAAAACGGGCTGATTCCGCTGGCCAGATTGGAGATACAGGAAATGCCGATCACATGCATCCCCATATGCTTTGCGGCGATCGCCTCACACGCGGTGCTCATCCCCACCGCGTCGGCCCCTAAGGTCCGACACATGGCGACCTCGTGCGGCGTCTCAAATTGCGGGCCGGGCAGCTGGATATAAACGCCCTCCTGCAAATCTATTTTTAAATCCATCGCCGCTTTTTTGGCCAGCCTTTGCAGGCGAAGATCGTAGAGCCGGCTCATGTCGGGAAAGCGCACGCCAAGCTCGTCAATATTGGCCCCACGCAGCGGCGACGGCACAAAGCTTGCGATCTGATCGGTAATCAACATCAAATCGCCGGCATGCATGCCCTGCTTTATCCCTCCGGCCGCATTGGTGAGAAACAGTGTGTCCGCCCCCATCAGCTTCATCAGTCGAATCGGCAGCACGACATCGGACATCTCGTAGCCCTCATAATAGTGGACACGCCCCTGCATACAGACGACGGGCACTTCGCCCACATAGCCAAAGAGATAGCGCCCCGTATGCCCCGGCACCGTAGATACCGGAAAACCCTCGATCTCACTGTAAGCAAGCGTCTCTTCCACATGGATATGATTTCCGTAATTGCCCAGACCGGAACCGAGCACTAAAGCCACCTGCGGCCTGAACTTGATTTTATCCTGAAAACTCCGGTAAGCTTTCTGTAACTTCTCGTATATGTGATTCATCTTTTTCCTCTCTCTGCCGCACGGACGGCTTTGTGCATAAAGTATGTGTGTCAAACAACTATGAAGCCGAAGGCATAATAGTTACAGTACAAAGCGCTCGATCACTTCCGCGATCGCGTCATGATTGTTGTCGCTCTCCGTCACAAAATCTGCCGCCTCTTTTACGGCGGGCACCGCATTCCTAACGGCAACGCCGACACATGCCGCCTCGATCAGACGGATATCGTTCTGTTCGTCCCCGACCGCAATGGTGCTCTCGAAAGGAAGGCTTAAGATATCGGTCAGATATTTCACACCGATCTCCTTTCCTGTCTGGTCGGGACAATATTCCAGATATTCATCGCTGGCAAAAAAGTTATTGGTCTTGCCTTTTGCCCAGGCGGCATTGTCCTTTTGAAACCGCACCAAACGCTCTTTCCCCTTCAGGTCAATCAAAAGCACTTTTGGCGGCTCCTCCTCGAGGATATCCATGATATTATGCGCCAGCTTATAGGTTAGATTCGTGCGCTTTAAATAGGAGTCGAGCTCTTTTGTATGACGCACGGCCAGCACATCCGTCTTATTGTATGTGTGCGCATAAATCCCCGCCTTCTGCGCCCGTTCAAACAGCTCCAGCACCACCTCAACCGGCATCGAACGCTTAAACAGGATGCGGTCTGCGGCACAATCATAAAATATCGCTCCGTTAAACGCGACGATATAACACCCGGTCTGCGTCAATTTCAGCGCCTTCGCAAACGCTCTCGCAGACTCGACCGGGCGTCCGGTCGCAAAGGCAATATAGTGCCCCTCTTTTACCATCCGATGAATCGCCTCCCTGTTGCGCAGGGAAACCGTTCCGTCATCACTCATCAAGGTGCCATCCAAATCCACAAATAATAATTTACGATTCATATGTGCCTCCTAATTCAGTGCCGCATCCGCTCTTCCAGTGCCTTGTCGGCAGAACAATTTTTGTCCATTTTTCTTATGCGTTGGCCGGAATGAATACTCTGTCTTTGTATACGTTTTCCGGTTTGGGAACTGCCGCGACCGCCTCCTCGCAGAATGTCGCCTGGGAATCTACCAGGACTTTGCCGCGTTTATCCACTTTCTCGTATTTGCTGTCGGCTCTTAGCACATGCGCCTTTGTGTTGTCCGCCAGCTCCGTCTCCAGGATATGCTTGACCTGCTCTTTGATTCTCTCCTCCAGGACCGGAAACATGATCTCCACACGGCGGTCAAGGTTGCGCGGCATCCAGTCGGCGCTTCCCATATAGAGCTCCTCCTGCCCGTCGTTGGCAAAGTAAAAAATACGGCTGTGCTCTAAGAAATTGCCGACGATGGAGCGCACCATGATATTTTCGCTGATTCCGGGAATCCCCACGCGCAGACAGCAGATGCCCCGCACAATCAGCTGTATCGAAACCCCGGCGGCGGACGCCTCGTACAAAGCTGCTATAATACCCTCGTCACACAGCGAGTTCATCTTGGCCACAATCTTGGCCGGTTTCCCGGCTCTCGCATGTCTCGTCTCCCGCTCGATCAGGCTCATGAACCGGCTGCGCAGCCAAAGCGGCGCAACGGCCAGCCGGTTCCAGGACAGCGGTTCCGAGTAGCCGGAAAGCATGTTAAAGACCGCCGTGGCGTCCTCCCCGATCGCCTCATTGCAGGTAAAGATACCGCAGTCTGTGTAGAGCTTCGCCGTGGAGTCGTTATAATTGCCCGTGCCAAGATGCACATAGCGGCAGATGCCCTCTTCCTCCCTGCGCACCACAAGCGCGATCTTGCTGTGCGTTTTCAGTCCCACCAGTCCGTATATGACATGGCAGCCCGCCTGCTCGAGCTTCTTCGCCCAGACAATGTTGTTCTCTTCGTCAAAACGCGCCTTCAGCTCGACCAGAACCGAGACCTGCTTGCCGTTTTCTGCCGCCTGCGCCAGGGAGGCAATGATCGGCGAGTTGCCGCTCACCCGGTAGAGCGTCTGCTTGATAGCGAGCACATCGGGGTCTTTGGACGCCTGCCGGATAAAGTCTACGACCGGCTCGAAAGTCTGGTATGGATGGTGCAGCAAAATATCCCCTTTTTTGATTTCTTCAAAAATATTGGTTCCCGGCTCGATCTGCGGCACCCGCTGGGGCCGATAGGGTTCATAGCGCAGATGATGATATCCCTCGAGTCCGTACATTTTCATCAGAAATGTAAAATCTATGGGCCCGGCAATTTCAAAAATATCCTCCTCGGCCACGCCGAGCTCCGATTTGAGGATGCGCAAGAGCCGCTTGTCGATATCGGTCTCGACCTCAAGCCGGATCACCTCGCCCCACTGGCGCATTTTCAGCTGCTTTTGTATCTCTTTCAATAAATCCTCCGCCTCGTCCTCGTCAATCGTCAAATCGGCGTTGCGCATGACGCGGTACGGGTAGGCGCAGATGATATCATAGTTTAAAAAGAGCTTTTGTATGTTCTTTTCGATGATCTGCTCGAGCAGGATAAAGGTGACGCCCAAGCCGTCCTCGCTCGGGACCTGCACCAGGCGCGGCAGCCCTCCGGGCACCTGCACGGTGGCAAATTCGTAGGCAATTTTCTTGCCGTCCTTTTTGCCCGGCAGCTTGCCCACAGACCCCGATTCCCTCTTTCTGGAAAGCAGAGCCGCAATATTCAAGGTCTTATTGCGTATCAGCGGAAACGGCCGCGAGGCGTCCACGGCCATGGGCGTGAGCACCGGATATACATTTTCCTCAAAATAGCGGTCCACAAACGCTGCCTGCTCCTCGTTGAGCTTTTCGTAGGCATCCAGCACAAAGATGTGGTTTTGATGCATCAGGGGCACCAGCGAACGATTGTAGGTCTGATACTGCAAATTGACAAGCTCCCTGGTGTGAGTGTTGATCGCAGCCAACTGCTCCTTGGGCGTCATGCCCGCAATGTCGCATTTGCGGTAGTCCGCATGTACCATATCCCGCAGGGAAGCGACGCGGACCATAAAGAACTCGTCAAGATTGGAGGAAGTGATACTGATAAACTTTAGCCGCTCCAGCAGAGGAATCTTTTTGTCCCTCGCCTCGTTCAACACTCTGCCGTTAAATTTTAACCAGCTCAACTCCCTGTTCTCATAGTATTTGGGGTTGCTAAAATCTGTCTTCTTATCCATGAATTACCTCCACGCCAAATTTCATCAAACTTTATAGATGCGCTTGCGCTTCACCACCGGCTTTACGCTGAATACTTTTTCAAAGTAGGCGGTCTTTGCGTGAAACAGTGTCTTTTCAAGCGCGATATCATCCTCCGTCTCGATCGTAATCACCAGCTCTTTCCCGCGCACGGCCGCCTTTACATTCTTAAACTTCTGCTTGTGGCTTCTGTCCATGGCATTGGACACGCGAAGAATCGCGGACAGCTTTGCCACGGTCAGATAGGCTTCATGGTCCATCTGCTGCGTTGCCTCGTGATAATCCGGCAATGTGTAAGTATTATACAGCACGGTATTGGCGATGATCTCCCGCTCGTGATGCGTCAGTCCCAAAATCTCCGAGCCCATGATAATATCGTAAGAACACTGCGGCGCGTTGGCAAAGCTGATGTATTTTCCGCAGTCGTGCAGGATCGCCGCCACCTGAATCAACAGACGCTCCCGTTTTGAGAGCCCGTGCATTTTTTTCATGGTATCAAAAATCAGCGTCGACATGGCGCACAGCGCCTCGATATGCGGGGAATAGCTCAAGTATCTGCCCGCAAGGCTTCTGGCGGCCGATAAAATGTCCTGCTCAAAATCATGGGAAATCCGGTAAATATTATGCTTGAGCGCATATCCGCAGGCAATGCCGTCGCTGATGCTCACGCCCGGCACCCAAAGCTCCTGCGCCCCAAGTTTTTTGGCCATACAGCCAAACACGATCATATAGGGGACAACCAGCGGATCGTTTTCATTGGAGAGGCCGAGCTCCGCGCAGATCTGCTCGATATTTTTCTGGCGCAGCCGCTCTAAGTAGCGGACAAATTTCTCCGCCTTCACCGTCTTGTCGCTGTGATTTTTTTCCGTCCTGGACATAATCTCCGTGATGTAGTCGCCGATAAAGATCAGGTAAGAGAGGTCGACTCCCTGCATGTACATCGCTGAAAATACTTCCAGCTCTTTATTTACGGTCTCCTCGATCTGCAATTCGTACTGCTCTAACCCCACGCTCTGCTTTTCGAGCTGTTCCCGAAGGCGCATGGCCCCGAGCGCTAAATGTTCGGTCTTTACGATGTTGCCCTCCTTAAAAACGGTAATCTGCAAACCGCCGCCGCCCACGTCGATGACCGCCGCGCCTTTTTTTACCATGTCCTCAAACTCCTCGCGCGCCGCAAGCGACTGGTAATTGATAAAACGGTGCTCGGAATTGCTCAGCACCTGCACCGTCAGCCCGGTCCGTATCTTAATCTGGTCTAAGATAAACAGTTCATTTCCCGAGTCGCGGATTGCCGTGGCGGCGTAAGCCTCGTAAGCCTCCACTTTATATTCTTTCATGATCGCTACATACTGCCCTAAGGTATCGCACAAAGCCTCGACCATCTCATAGCCGATGTTCCCTTTGGAAAAAGTATCTCTGCCGATCTCGATTCTCTTTCTGACATAGTCAATGACCCGCAGCTTTTTCTTTGCCGACAGTTCAAAAATCTTCATTCCCACTTCGTAAGAACCGATATAGATGGCCGCGAATGTATAGATTGCCATAGAACTCCTCCCGCCTTTCCTGCTGCCAACTGGCTGTAATGATTCCTGCTTTCCAAACAGGTAATTGCTGTTACTGTTCCTGCTTTCCAAACAGGTAATTGGCTGCTGCCCCTGCTTTCCAAACAGGTAATTAGTTGTTACTGTTCCCGCTTTCCAAGCAGGTAATTGATAAACTGCTGCGCCGTCCTGCCGGACAATCCGCCGTGATAGAGTTCCCATTTATTCGCTTCCGCCAATAGTTCCTCCTCCGGCATCAAAATTTGGTGTCTTTCCGCCAGCGAGCGGACAATACCCTGAAATTCTTTTTTGTCCGGGGCGCCAAAATAGATGCTGACGCCGAAACGTGCATACAGGGACAACTTCTCCTGCACGGTGTCGGAGGTATGCATATCCTCGCGAATCTCCTCCTTGTCCCTGAAGTTCTCGCGAATCAGGTGCCGGCGGTTGGAGGTGGCATAGATTAATACATTCTCCGGCTTTTTCTCCAGGCCGCCCTCAATGACCGCCTTCAGGTATTTATATTCGATCTCAAATTCCTCGAAAGACAGATCGTCCATATAGATGATAAACTTGTAATTGCGGTTTTTGATCTGCGCGATTACGTCGTTTAAATCGACGAACTGGTGTTTGTACACTTCGATCAGGCGAAGCCCCCTGTCGTAGTACTGGTTGGCGATCGCTTTGATGCTGGTGGATTTGCCGGTGCCCGCGTCCCCATAGAGAAGACAGTTGTTGGCGGGTTTTCCCAAGACAAACGCCTGGGTATTGTCGATTAACTTTTTCTTGGCCAGCTCATAGCCCACCAGATCGTCGAGATGTACATGGGCGATGTTGGTGATCGGGATAATCTGTGCGCCGTCCTCCCGGTGCTGAATCCGAAACGCCTTGTGCAGTCCCAGCTTGCCGACGCCAAAGTCCTTGTAAAACCCGGTCACCGCCTCCATAAAAGCCGCCGTATCCTTCGCCTGCTCCAAATGGCCGCACAGTTCGCCGATGCGGTCGCGTATGCGCTTGTTAAAGAACTTGCCCCCGTCCGTCGCAGCTTTATAATCAAGCAATGCCTCCATGCAGTCCACGCCAAAGTAAGTCCCGATCTCCTTCAGGTCAAAATCAAAATATTCTTTTAGTATGGCAAAATCATGATGCGCGATCTCATTGATCGACCCCTCCGTCTTTCCCCTGATCTCACAGGAACGGCTGTAGGCATTTTCGTTGTTTACCATGAGAAATGCCAGAAAATTGTGCCAAAGGTTTCCCTCAAAGCCATGGCTGGCGGCAAGTTCTGTAAGCCTCCGAAAGCAGTCAAACAGCACCTCCTCCATCTTCTCCTTATCTTCGCTTATAACCTGATAATTTTCTATCAGCCAGGTCATGTGATAAAACAACTCGCCATGTTCAAACTCTTTGTATAAGATCAAATTTTTTGTACTTTTCATTGGCTTAACCAAACCTCTCCGTCTTCTATCAGTAATTGCCCAGTATCTGCACGCAAAGCGCCTCTTCCTTTAAACCGCGCAGTGCATTTTGAACTGCCGCGTCGCCAAGATTCCCCTCAAAATCCACAAAAAAGCGATATTCCCACGTCTTCCCCTGTACCGGCCGCGACTCGATGTGGTTGAGGTTGAGGCCGTTGTAGATAAAATGCGACAGCATATGATACAGAGAACCGGTCTCGTGCGCGACCTCAAAGGAAAGACTGATTTTGCCGGCATCCGGCGTGAACACATGACCCTTTGCCACAATGATAAAGCGCGTGGCGTTGGTCCGGTTGTTCTGGATGGCCGTATCGAGCACCGCAAGCCCGTAGAGCTCGGCCGTGAGCCTGCTGGCGATCGCCGCCCGGTGTATATCCGCCTTTTCCTGCACGCTACGCGCGGCCACCGCCGTATTCTTCAGGCTGTGCCTCTCCCAGCTCTTGTTTGTCTCCAGATATTTGCTGCACTGCATCAGCGCCTGCGGATGCGAGTACACGTCGGTAATATCCGAAAGACGCGCCCCGGGGAGTGCAAGCAGCGCGTGATCGACTTTTATAATCTGCTCGCCCACGATACAGTTGTCATACTCGGTCAGAAGGTCATAATTTTCTGATATGATGCCGGCGGAGGAATTCTCGATGGGCAGCACCGCATAGTCGGCCTCGCCGTTTCCAATCGCCTCCATGGCGTCCCGCCAGGTCTCGACATGGTAAGAGTTTCCGGCATATTCCCCGAAATATTCCTGCAATGCCTGCTGCGCATAGGCGCCCTCCATGCCCTGGTACACAATTTTCGCCCCCTGATAATCATGGGCTGCAATCTGTGTATAATCGATCTGCTCCCCCCTGCCGCTCTCGTTCAAAAGCTGATACTGCCGCCTTCTGCTGATCGACATAATCTGCTCAAACAATTCTTTGATTCCCTGCTTATGAAAAGGTGTGCTGCCGTATGCCGAAAGCGTTTCCAGTTTGGAAATTTCCCTGTCCCTGTCAAAAACCGGCCGGTTATTTGCTATTTTATAGGCCGCAACCTCCGATGTAATCTGCATGCGCGCCTGATACAGCTCCACCAGCTTCCTGTCGATCTGATCGATCTCTTCGCGTAATTCCGATAAGTCCCTCACGTAAGTCCATCCTGCCTTTCTTATCCTGACATAAAACCGCACCTAAGCTTTATTTATGTCCGGTACTTTTTATCGCTGTGTTTTATTACTTCTATTTTAGTACTTTTAGCGCATAATAGCAAGAACACGAGGCATTTTTCTGACAATTTATTGTAACAATGCAGACATGTATGCGCCGACGTTTATTGTATAAAAAAGACAGGCAAAAAGCGATCTCTTCTTACCCGTCTTTTGATCTTTTATATAGCAAAAAGTTTATTCCGCCGTACCCGGATGGAATGGTTCGCGCCCGCCGGGCGCGGCAAGCTGCGTGCGGAAAATCACATCCGACTGGAAATCACGGTAATAGATATACTGTCCGGTAATATTAAGATCCGTGTAAACGCCCAGACTGATCTCCTTATAATCCTGCCCGTTTGTATTTATGCGGCAGAGAGCCGGAGATTTTCCGCTTCTCTGAAAATAGATATAACCGCCGGCTATATTATAACGGTCAATGCGGTCGTCACATAAAATCTGCTTTTCGCCTGTTGCGAGATTGATCTTCGCCAGTTTATAGTTATTATTGCAGTCCAGATAATAGATAACATTGCCGTTTTCGGTGGCAATCGGCGACCAGCAATTGTCGGAGTAAAGATTTTCCCTGGAATTGGAGACCGTATTCAAGCGCCAGATATCGTGATCGCCCTCTATTCCGTTGTAATAGATATATTGGCCGTTTACGCCGCATGTGTAATAAGGGGTGTTGTCGATCTTTTCCTGCTCCGTTCCGTCAATTTTTACACGATAGAGACTCGTGGCGTCCTCTTTGTCATAGCGCAGATAATAGATATAATTGCCCACCAAGGTAGCGTAAAGGCAGGGCGCGCGGTCAAGTACCTTGGAGTTCCTGCCGTCGCCTTTGCGGTCAATGCACATGAGCATATCGTTGTCTATGCTTAAGAACGAAAAGGCTCCTGTGTTGGCTCTTGGATTATTGCATACATAGTATACATAGTTGCTGTCTGCATTTATGTAAGTGGCAGTATCATTGCTGAGTTTCTTTAAATCGGAGCCGTCTGTTTTCATACTGTAGAGCTTATAACTGTCGGAGGGATTCGCGAAAAAAATCACGCCTCCATTTTCACAGAACAATCCCGAATTATAGAGATTGCCGGCCGTATTGCCGTTGACATAAGAATCGTTGAACTTGGTTTTTTCGGAATTCCTCTGAAGCAGGAGAGCCGCTGTGAGACCGCCCGCAATCAGTATCAGCACCAGGGTAATTATGATTTTTTGTTTCATAGCCTGCCTCGTTTCCGCACAATGGTCGTGCATAGCGTAATGTTGATATTAATTTTATTATACCTGCTCGTAACAATAAAAACAAGAGGGCGGGCAAACTTTAAATGGACTTCCCCAGCCTTTCTTCTACCTGTGACAAATCTGGCATCGCCGGAATGGCGCCTTTTTTCTCCACACAAAGACTTGCAACTGCATTAGCAAATTTTACATACTCTGCCAATTCTTTTTGGGTCAATTCTTCCGGCTGTTTTTTTGATTGACTGAATTTATACAAAAATCCGCCCCAAAATGAATCCCCCGCGCCGTTTGTATCCCCCACTCGTACTATGTCAAATCCGGGAACCATAGCGCCGCCCTCTTTGCCGTAAATATAAGCGCCTTTTGTGCCAAGCGTGACTGCTACAATTTTTACCCCCTGACGATATAGCGCCTTTGCCGCCTCAGTAACATCCTTGCAGCCCGTCAAAAGTTCCGTTTCCTCATCTGATATTTTCATCAGGTCCACATACGGGACAAGGCTTCTCATATGAAACCGCGCCGTTTCTTCATCGTCCCACAATGACGCGCGGTAATTGGGATCATATGAAATAATGCTTCCGTTACTTTTTGCCCTTTTTACCGCATAAAATGTTGTATCTCTCGCCGGCTGATCGGTAAGCGACAAAGAGCCCACATGAAAAATAGTTGTATGGTCCAGTACGTCAACGTCTACTTCTTCTTTTTGCATCTTCGTGTCCGCACCTGGTTTTCTTGCAAAAGCAAATGTGCGTTCACCGGTCTCGTTTACCTCTACAAACGCTAAGGTAGTAAAATATTTTTCGTCTAAAATCAAGCCTGACGTATCCACATGTTCCTTTTGCAGCACCGACCGGAGAAATTCTCCATGCATATCTCTTCCGGCTTTTCCGATAAACGCTGTGTGCACCCCCAGTTTTTGGGCAGCAACCGCCACATTTGCCGGCGCACCTCCCGGATTTCTTGCATATAACATCTGGCCGTCCTCATTGCATCCCTGTGAAGTAAAGTCAATTAGGATTTCACCAAATACTGTGACATCATAAATCGCTCTGCTCATCATCCATTCCCCTCCTAAGCAAACATACTAATCACAACCGCACACACCAAGCCGGTAATTCCTATTATCGTTTCCATCATTGTCCATGATTGCAAAGTTGTCTTCTCATCAATTTCCAGCAAAGAATTCACAAGCCAGAAACCAGAATCATTTACATGGCTAAACGCAGTCGCCCCTCCGTTGATTGCACAGACCATAGCAGCCAGATAAACCGGCGACAACTCTGCAACGCCCGGCATTGATGCCATAATTCCTGCCGCCATCGTCATCGCTACCACGGCCGCCCCGACAGACGCCCGTATCAGAGCCGCGATCAAAAAGGCAACAAGGACAAGCGGAAGACCACTTTTTTCCAGTACCGGGCCAATGATATTTCCCATTCCACAATCCTGCAACACCCATCGGATGATTCCGCCGCCTGTGATGACTAAAAGAATCTGCCCTGTCGGGTGCAAAGAACGGTCTAATATCTTTTTTAACTGCTCTCCTTCATTGGGAAACCGATCATAAAACAGTTCATCCACAAATTTCTGCGGAGAGAGAATTCCCGGATTCGGCACGACCGGAAGCCCTTCGTCATAGGCTATCATCCGGGCCATTTTCATCATGTCTGCGTCTATATTTAACATATGGGCAAACAGGTCATATCCCAACACCAAAACCTTTTTCCAAGGCCGGGCGGCCGTTGGGGAAACTGTCCTCAATTACAAGGTATTGCGGTTTTTCCGCATTGACAAACGGAGCAATGTAAGTCTTTTTTTCCGTAATCACCGGGCTCATATTCTCCACTCCCAGCGCTTCAAGATCGGCTGCAATCTGCTCGCTCGGGCGCGGCGCATGCACAGCGGAACTTTCGAGCATATGTGCATCCATCCTGACGGCCCGCTGTGCTATTGCGGAAACCGCGGCTGTTTAGAAACTTATTGTTCCGCCAGCTCTCTGGAACATTCCTCCGGCTTACCGATCAAAGACTTTTTCCCATCCTTAAGAGAAAAAAAATCTCCCCAGCTTACACAAATCTGGAGAGATTATCTAAACCATCTGGCGTTTCTATAAGAAACTTAAACCTGGTTATTGATGCGCCAGTTATTATCAGCGGATATCTGGCGCCATATTTTACAGAAGAAGATATTGATTATCTGCTAAATTATATCAATTCATCTACCCCTTTCGCACTAGAAAAAGAGCAAATATTCGTCGGTGTACATGGGCAATATACTCCGGCTATCGGAGTCTCCCTGTACTATGTAGAACAATTTTTACAATCTATATAGTGTTTCGCCACTTTTATGCAAAATCAAACAAAGAAAGCTGGTTGGACTCCGGCAAATCCCCCAAAAGCCCCAGATCAGCCATCAGGTCGATCACCGTTTTCGTCACCTTGGCGCGCTGCCTGAAATCATCCTTTGAGAGGAATTTTCCGTCCTTTGCCGCCTCCGCCACACTGACGGCCGCCGAATCGCCCATCCCGTCGATGGTGTTTAGGGCGGGCATCAATTTGCCGTCAAAAATCTGGAAGCGGTCCGGCTTGGCGCGGTAAATGTCGATCGGCATAAACGCAAACCCTCTGGCGTACATCTCCTGCACGATCTTCATGTCGCGGTAGACATCCTGCTCCTTTTTTGACAGCTGGTCTTTTCTGCGGGTGTAATCCTTATAAAAATATTCCAGGCGCTCTTTTCCCTGGCACATAATCTCATAATTGAAGCCGGTCGCGCGAATCGAAAAATAAGCCGCATAGTAGGCGAGCGGATAAAACACCTTGCAGTAGGCGATGCGCCACGCCATCATTACATACGCCGCCGCGTGGGCTTTCGGGAACATATACTTGATCTTTTTACAGGACCAGATGTACCAGTCCGGCACGCCATGCGCCGTCATGTCCGCCTCCCAATTTTCCTTTAAGCCCTTTCCCTTTCGCACCGACTCCATAATCGTAAACGACTCCTCGCTGTCTAAGCCCATCTGAATCAGATAGATCATGATATCGTCGCGGGTACAGATCGCGGTCGAAATCGTCGCCTTTCCCTCCTCGATCAGCGTCTGCGCGTTGCCCAGCCACACATCCGTGCCGTGGGAGAGACCGGAAATGCGAATCAGATCGGAAAACTCCTTGGGCTTGGCGTCAATTACCATCTGCATCGCAAACTCAGTGCCAAACTCCGGGATGCCGAGACAGCCGAGCGGGATGCCGTTTAGCTCCTCCGGCGTCACGCCGAGCGCGTCCGTATTCATAAACAGCGACATCACCGTCTCATCGTCCAGCGGTATCATCTGCGGGTCAATGCCGGTCAAATCCTGGAGCATACGAATCATCGTCGGATCATCGTGCCCGAGTATGTCGAGCTTTAAGAGATTGTGGTCGATTGAATGATAATCAAAGTGCGTGGTGACAGTCGGCGTGTTCATATCGTTTGCCGGATGCTGTACGGGCGTGAAGGTGTTGATCTCCTCCCCCACCGGAAGCACGACGATGCCGCCCGGATGCTGGCCGGTCGTCCTGCGCACACCCACGCACCCCTGCACGATGCGGTTGATCTCGCAGCTGCGCTTGCTCACGCCCCGCTCCTCGAAATAATTCTTGATGTAGCCGTAGGCCGTCTTGTCCGCTAATGTGCCGATCGTCCCGGCGCGGTAGGTCTGCCCGTAGCCGAAGATCACCTCGCAGTAGGCGTGCGCCTTCGACTGGTACTCGCCGGAAAAATTAAGGTCAATATCCGGCTCCTTGTTTCCCTTAAAACCGAGAAAGGTCTCAAACGGGATATCGAACCCGTCCTTGATTAACGGCGCACCGCACACAGGGCATATTTGATCGGGCATATCACAGCCGGAACGTCCGGAAAACGCTTTCACCTTTGGAGAATCGAAATCACTGTATTTGCAGACGCCGCAGCGGTAATGCGCCTGCAGCGGGTTTACCTCCGTGATACCGGACATCGTCGCCGCAAAGGAAGAACCGACCGAGCCCCTCGAGCCCACGAGATAGCCGTCCTCGTTGGATTTCCACACCAGCTTCTGCGCGATGATATACATCACGGCATATCCGTTGGATATAATAGAGTTTAGCTCCCTGTCCAGCCGCTCCTTCACAATCGCCGGCAGCTCGTCGCCATACATGCTGTGCGCCTTTGTATAGCAGATATTCCGCAGCATCTGGTCGGAATTTTCGATGATCGGCGGACATTTATCCGGGCGCACCGGCGCGATGCGCTCGCACATATCGGCAATGCGGTTCGGATTTGTAATCACAACCTCTTCGGCCTTCGCGCTCCCCAGATATTCAAACTCCTTTAGCATCTCTTCCGTCGTGCGCAAAAATAGGGGCGCCTGGTCGTCCGCATCCTTAAATCCCTTGCCGGCCATGATAATGCGGCGGTAAATTTCGTCCTCCGGGTCCAGAAAATGCACGTCGCAGGTGGCCACCACCAGCTTGTGGAAGTCTTCGCCCAGCTTCACAATCCGGCGGTTGATCTCCTGTAAGTCTTCCACCGTGTTGACCGCCGACTCCCGGTTGCTGTGCAGCATATAGGCGTTATTGCCCAGCGGCTGAATCTCCAGATAGTCGTAAAACTTTACCAGCCTGACGATTTCCTCCTGGGGCCTGCCGCCCACGATCGCGCGGTAGAGTTCCCCCGCCTCGCAGGCGGAGCCCAAAATAAGCCCCTCCCTGTATTTGACCAGCTCGCTCTTTGGTATGCGCGGCCTGCTCCTGTAATAGGTCAGATGCGACATGGAGATCAGGCGGTAAAGATTGATTCTGCCGATATCGTTGGCCGCCAGAATAATCCCGTGATAGGACGGCATTTTTAAGACGGCCTCGACCGATGACTGTCCCAGTTGGTTGACGCCATCCAAATCCTCCACGCCCCGGTCTTTTAGCATTTCGATAAATTTCACAAATATTTCCGCCGTACAGCCCGCGTCGTCCACGGCGCGGTGATGATTGTCGAGCGAGATTCCCAGCGCTTTGGCCACCGTATCCAGCTTAAAGCGGTTGAGCCCCGGCAGGAGCACGCGCGCTAAGGCCACCGTATCCACAACGGTAAACTCACGCGCAATCTGCGCTCTCTCGCAGTTTTTGACGATAAAACTCATATCAAAGTCCGCATTGTGCGCCACCATAATGGCGTCCTGGCAGAAGGCCATAAACTGCGGCAGAATATCGTCGATCTCTGGCGCGTCCATCACCATATCGTCCCGAATCGAGGTGAGCTCCTCGATGTGATACGGGATTGGCTCTTTGGGATTGACAAAGGTTGAAAACTTGTCCACGATCACGCCGTTTTCCACTTTCACCGCGCCGATTTCGATGATCTTATTGCGCTCCGGCGAAAAACCCGTGGTCTCCAGATCAAAGACCACATACCGATCGTCCAGTTTTTGTCCCTTCGAGCCTGTGACAAGTTCCTTCAGATCGTCCACCAGATAGGCTTCGACGCCATAGATCACCTTAAAATCGTCATCCGCCGAAACCGCGTGGTTGGCGTCGGGAAAGGCTTGCACATCCCCGTGGTCTGTGATGGCGATCGCCTTATGTCCCCATTTCATGGCCCGTTTGATGATATCCTTTACCTCGGACACACCGTCCATATCGCTCATTTTCGTGTGGCAGTGCAGCTCCACACGCTTTACCGCGGAGGTATCCATGCGCACGCTGGTAAAATCCGCGGCCTTTTTTATCCCCGTCACCGAATTGATGGCGAGCTCGCCGTCAAAGCGGTCGAGGCTCGTGACGCCCTTGATTTTTAAGAAAGCGCCCGCGCACATACCGCTTTCTTTCAATGTCTGCACATCCTCAAGGCCGACAAACAGTTTTACCGTGATCGAATCCGTAAAATCGGTCACGGTCATGATGATAATGCTCCTCTCATTGCGCAGCTCCCTGCTCTCTAAGGTCATCACCTTACAGCGGATGGCAACCTCTCCCATCTCGCCCTCAATCTTATCAATCGCAATGATTTCGTCCTCAAAATCGCGTCCAAAGATCACGTCTGGATTGTCGGAGCGCTTAAGCGCCCCGCGGCGGCCTCCATACGCCCTGTTTCCGTCGCTATCCGCCCGCCTGCCGCCGTTTGTCCGCCTGGATGCGGAAAAACCGCCATTTTTCTGGCCGGCTGCCGTCGCCTTTGTCTGTTTTGACTCATACCCTGCCTGTCCCGCCGACGCACTGGCCACGCCGCCCGCAGACCGGCCTGCGGAAAAAACAGCGCTGCCGTCCGCGTGGCTTTCTATGACCTCGCCCGCGCCGCCGTTTGCATGGCCTCCCGCGGCATCGCCCACGCCGCCGTCCGCTTCCCTGTGCAGCTTCACCCGCTGCACAATATTATGTACCTCCATCTGAATCTGCAGCTCGCTGTTCTTTCGGTGCGTGCTCTCCTTTGGCTCTTCATAGCAAAGCTCCACGATCAAATCCAGCCCGCAGCGCTCACAGACGACTTTCTCCAAAAATTCTGCAATGTCGTCGGCGCGCGTCTGTGCGATGATCGTATTTTCCAGCGTCAGCAGCAGACGGTTTCCTGCCGGGAATTCCATTTTCGCCGTCCGCAGCAGATTGTACTCCATCAGGCTGTATTGCTTTAGCTCCTCTAAGATACTGTCCTTATATAACTCCATCAGCGTTTCCGGCGTATACTGCCCGGACAGATGGTAACGCTCGACAATTTTAACCTCCATCTGCCTGCCCGCAAAGATCTGCTGGCGGATGGAAGATTCCAGCTGATAAATCTTCTTCTTATGAATAAGACGGGAGCCGGATAGATATACCCGCATTCCCGTCTTTTCGCGATTCATCCCCACCTTTGTCACTTCCGTTTCCGACAAAAGCTTCTTCATATCTGCCCCGACCTCCAACGTCGGAAATACCTCAAAAAATGGTTTGGTCATACTTCCTCACCCCAGTGCAGCAGTTCATAGCGCAGCGCCGCAAGCAGCTCGCCCTCCGGCACCTTTTTATATACTTCTCCGTGCTTGATGATCAATCCCTCCCCGATGCCGCCGGCGATGCCGATATCGGCCTCCTTCGCCTCTCCCGGCCCGTTCACCACGCAGCCCATCACGGCTACCTTGAGATCGAGCGGAATATCAGCCACCATATTTTCCACCTGATTGGCCAGCGATATCAGATCGATCTTTGTTCTCCCGCAAGTGGGACAGGAAACGACCTCGATGCCGCCTGTCCGCAGCCCTAATGTCTTAAGAATCAGCTTCGCCGATTTGATCTCCTCGAGCGGGTCCCCGGTCAGCGATACCCGGATGGTGTCGCCGATGCCCTGATGCAAAATCAGTCCAAGTCCGATCGACGATTTAATATTCCCGCTGATTAACGTGCCCGCTTCCGTGATGCCCACATGCAGCGGATGGTTTGTCTGTCTGGCTATCAGCTCATGGGCTTTTACGCACATCAGCACGTCGGAGGATTTGATGCTGATGACAAGATTGTCATAGCCCATATCCTCTATGAGATTTACTTTGTCGAGCGCGCTCTCGACGATGCCCTCCGCCGTGACCCCGTGATATTTTTCTACCAGCTCCTTTTCCATCGAACCGCTGTTGACCCCCACGCGAATCGGGACGCCGCGCTCTTTTGCCGCATCCACCACCGCCTTTACCCGCTCGGCGCTGCCAATATTGCCGGGGTTGATGCGGATTTTGTCCGCACCGTGCTCCATCGCCGCAATCGCCAGCCGGTAATCGAAATGAATATCGGCCACCAGCGGAATGTCAATCTGCTTTTTGATCTCCCCTAAGGCTGCCGCCGCCTCCATCGTCGGCACGGCGCAGCGGATGATATCGCACCCCGCCGCGGCAAGCGCCTGTATCTGCGCCACAGTAGCCGCCACATCCTCTGTTTTTGTATTGGTCATCGACTGAATCAGAATCGGATTGCCGCCGCCAATCACTTTGTTTCCAATTTTTACAACATTTGTCATCGCTCCATCTCCCATATCACTATAGAATCAGCTTGCGGATATCGTTAAAAATTACAATTCCCATCAATACGAACAACAGCATCATACCCGCAAAATGTACCATTCCCTCTTTTTCGGGGTCCACCTTTTTGCCCCGGATCGCCTCGATGATCAAAAAGACCAGTCGCCCGCCGTCCAAAGCCGGAAGCGGCAAAAGATTCATCACACCGAGATTCGCCGACAAAAAGATGCAGACATAGAGCATTTGCATAATGACCGCCTTTATGCCGAGCGGCGCGCTGGCTTCATAGCCTTCGCCGATCATCCCCACAATGCCCACCGGCCCGCTCAAATCATTGACACTCACCATGCCTTTCACCAGGCTGCGCAGGCTGTCGACCGTCGTCTTAATCCAATAACCGACCTCATAAAAACTGTACTTGAACGTGGAGAGGACACTGCCCTTCTGCCGCTCTTTCTTCCCATAGATACCGTAGCGGTAATAGCCGAGCTCCTCGTCGTACTGCGGCGTGAGCGTTGTGGTATAGGTCTCACCGTCCCGTTCATATGTGATCTCAACCGTCTCCCCGGCATGGAACTGGGTATATGAACTGATCTCACGGAAAAAATGGATGCGGGTACGGTTCATTTTTACGATCGTATCCCCCTCCTTAAGCCCGGCCTCGGCTGCCGGATAACCCGCTTCGACATCCATAACAGTCGGCAAATCATAGCCGATATTGCACAGCAGAATAAACGCAAACACAAATGCCATGATAAAATTGAACACCGGACCTGCCACGACTACGCTGATGCGCGCCCAAACCGACTTTTTGCCAAAAGACCGCTCATCCTCGCTGTCGGCATCCTCTCCCTCCATGATACAGGCGCCACCGATCGGAAAGAGATTGAGCCCATAGCGCGTCTCTCCCTTCTGAATCGAAAAAATCTTCGGTCCCAGGCCAAGGCAGAATTCATTGACACGGATTCCGTTTGCCTTTGCCAGAAGAAAATGCCCCAGCTCGTGAAAGATGATCAACAAGCTAAATATCAGAATCGCTATCACAATTTTCATGCACAATTACCTTCCTCTGTCTCACTTTTTGCTCTCATAGATGGTTTCTATATATTCGCAGGTCTCCCGCTCCGTCTGTAAAATCTCCTCCACATCGGGATTTTTTCTAAACGCCGTGTGCTCCATGCAGGCAGCGATGATCTCTGTGATCTCCAGATAACGTATTTTCCGGTCCAAAAACAGTGCGACCGCCCTCTCGTTGGCCGCGTTAAACGCCGTGGGGAAATTGCCCCCGCGCCCCATAGCCTCATAGGCGAGCGCCAGTCCGCGAAAGACCTCCATATCCGGCTTCTCGAACGAAAGATTGGCGGTTTCAAACAAATCCAGCCGTTTTCCCGACAGGCTGCGGCGCTTTGGATAATACAGCGCATACTGAATCGGCAGCCGCATATCCGGCACGCCGAGCTGGGCAATCACTGCGCCGTCCTCATACTCCACCGCGGAGTGCACCACGCTCTGCGGGTGCACCAGCACTTGAATCTGTTCCGGCTCGACGCCAAACAGCCACTTGGCTTCCATGACCTCCAGCCCTTTATTGACCATCGTCGAGGAGTCGATTGTGATCTTTTTGCCCATGCTCCAGTTGGGGTGCTTGAGCGCGTCCTCCACCTCGATCTGCGCCAGCTCCGCCAAAGTCCTGCCGCGGAACGGCCCGCCCGAAGCGGTTAAGAGTATCTTTTTGACCGGATTGCCGCCTGCCCCCTGTATGGACTGAAAAATCGCACTGTGCTCGCTGTCCACCGGCAGAATGGGCACCCGGTACTCCGCCGCCAACGGCATGATAATGTGTCCCGCCGTCACCAGCGTCTCCTTGTTGGCCAGCGCGATCGCTTTTTTCGCCTGGATCGCCGCGATCGTGGGGCGTATGCCAAGCATCCCGACAATTGCCGTCACGAGTATCTCGCTCTCCGGCTCCGCCGCCACTTCCAAAAGCCCTTCCATGCCAGAGACCACGCGCACATGCAGATCTTTCGTCTTTATCCGCAGTTCTTTCGCCTTTTCCTCCTCCCACACGCTCACGAGAGCAGGCAAAAACTCGCGTATCTGCCGCTCCAGCAGGGCGATATTGCCGCCCGCCGCCAGAGCCGTCACCCGGATATCCCCCTGTTCCCGCACAATCTCCAGCGTCTGTGTGCCGATGGAACCGGTGGAACCCAGAATTGCAATTTTTTTCATCTGCATCCTCCAAATATGATTATATTTTATAACAAAGTAGTATAGGTTATCAGCCGTTTTACTTAGTAATAGCAAGCGACACAGAATTAATAACATATATTTATGTGATGAAATATGCCGCCAGATAATAGATGATCGGCGCCGTAAAAATAACGCTGTCAAACCGGTCCAAAATGCCGCCGTGTCCCGGTATCAGTTTGCCATAATCCTTGATCTCATAGTTGCGTTTGATCGCGGACGCCGTCAGATCTCCCACCATGGAGATCAGTGCCCCGATCGCGCTGATGCCTGCCAATATCCACACATATGCAGCGTCAATCCCCATCGCTTCGCGAAAAATATATCCGTACAGCCCGGTGAGCAGCGCCGTGCCGACAACGCCTCCCACAGCGCCCTCAATGGACTTTTTGGGGCTTAATTTAGGCGACATTTTGTGTTTCCCGATCAGTACGCCCACACAGTACGCACAGGTATCACATCCCCACGAGCAGAGGAATATCAGCCAGACAATATAGGCTCCGCGCTCCATCATGCGGGTCTGGTATACAAACGAAAGCATAACCGCCACATAAAATACGCCGAAAAATGCCGCCAGCATCTGCTCGGTGCGGTATTTGGGATAAGCAAAGACATAGACAAACATCATTCCCATCAAAAGCGCCATCACAAACATCATCTGATCTTCCACCAGCGAAAACCGCAGATTGACATAATAGGCAGCAGCAGCCAGATAACCCAGGATACCCGGCAGCGCTTTCTCTATGTGAAAAATGCGATACAGCTCAAACAGCGCAATCCAGGAGATCGCAAGTGTGGATACAAGCAGCAGGTCCCCTCCGATAATCACCAGAAAAAGCGCCGCTATGACCAAAATGATACCGCTCAACAATCTTGTCTTAAACATTGGCTACCCCCTACTTACTCAATCCGCCGTACCTGCGGTCTCTATTATTATACGCTTCGATTGCCCGTTCCAATTCCTCCTTGTGAAAATCCGGCCAGGGCACTTCCGTAAAATAGAATTCGCTGTAGGCAAGCTGCCACAGCAGGAAATTGGACAGCCGCTGTTCCCCGCTGGTGCGAATCAGCAGATCCGGGTCCGGGATATCGGCCGTATCCAGATATCCAGAAAACGTATGTTCTGTCAGCTCTTCCTCCGAGAGCTTCCCGTCTGCAAGATCACGGTACATCCCGCGCACGGCGCGCATCATCTCGTCCCGGCTGCCGTAGTTGATGGCGATTTGCAGATTCAATCCGTCGTTGCGCAAAGAAGCTTCCTCAAGCTGCGCGATCTTTTGGCGGAAATTATCGCTCAGGCGGCTGGTATCCCCGATGACGCGCACGCGCATATTGTTGCGGTCCGCCGTCTTGATACAGTTTTTTAAGTAACTCTCCAACAATTTCATAAGCGCCGCCACTTCCCCGTCCGGCCGGTTCCAGTTCTCCGTGGAAAAAGCGTACATGGTCAGATATTTAATTCCCAGATCATGGGCGGCGCGGCATACGGTCTCTACGTTTTTGGCGCCGACAGTATGCCCGTAATTGCGCGGCATTCCCTTGCTCTTTGCCCAGCGCCCATTCCCGTCCAGAATGATCGCAACATGTTGTGGAATATTCATAAATTTCCTCATTTCTGCATGTGAAAATGAGGACACGAAACGGGTCATGTCCTCAAAACTCTGCTCTCTTTTAAACTGTCATGATTTCCTTGGACTTGGCGTCAACCGCCTTATCAACATCACTGATATACTTATCCGTCATCTTCTGTACTTTATCCTCCAACTCCTTGATCTCGTCCTCGGAGACATCCTGGGATTTGGATAGTTTCTTAAAGGAATCATTGGCGTCACGCCTGATATTGCGGACGGCAACCTTCGCGTTCTCACCCTTTTTCTTGATATCCTTTACCAGCTCCTTACGCCTCTCCTCGGTAAGCTCCGGGAACACCAGGCGGATCACTTTACCGTCGTTCGTCGGATTGATACCCAGATCAGAAGTGAGAATGGCTCTCTCGATCTCTTTGACCATGGAAGCCTCCCACGGCTGTATCTGAAGCATTCTCGGCTCCGGTACATTGACGTTTGCCACCTGCTGTATCGCCGTGGGCGTACCGTAATAATCCACCCGCAGGCGGTCAAGGATATGCGGATTTGCACGGCCGGCGCGAACGCTTCCCAACTCCTCCGATAAATTATTCAAGGTTTTCTGCATTTTCTCGTCATATTGTGCGATTCTCTCGTCCATCCGTTCTACCATACCTTTCTGTCTTTTTATCCGTCTGACCGTTTGGTTCCCCACTCTGTCTGCCTCTTTGTCAGAGAAGTTTTCACGCTATCGTAACTTCCGTTCCGTTAAAGGTTCCGGTCATTGCCTTGATGATACTGTCTTTTTCATTGAGCCCAAACACAAACATCGGCATCTTGTTCTCCATACAAAGAATCGAAGCCGTCAAATCTACGACCGCCAGTTTCTGGTCTATCACCTCCTGTATGGAGATCTTGTCATATTTGACCGCCGCATCATTGAGGTTGGGATCGCTGTCGTACACGCCGTCAATATTCTTGGCCAGATAGATGCCCTCCGCCTCCATCTCGACAGCGCGCAGGACAATGCCTGTGTCCGTGGAAAAATACGGGTGTCCGGTGCCTCCGGCAAAAAAGGCCACCATTCCCTCCTCGAAACACCGGTTTGCGGCATCCTTGGAAAACAGCTTCGTCATACTGCCACAGGCAAACGGCGTAAAAATCTCGGTCCTAATGCCGACAGAGCGAAAAATCTCCGACACATAAATACAGTTCATCACGGTGGCTAACATCCCGATCTGATCAGCCTTTGTGCGGTCGATCGTCTCACTGGTTCTGCCGCGCCAGAAATTGCCGCCGCCGATCACAATACCGATCTGCATTCCGCCGTCGACAATCTGCTTTACCTGCGCCGCTACCCCCGCCACCGTCGGTTCGTCAAAACCCGTGTGCCTCTCCCCCGCAAGGGCTTCCCCGCTCAATTTCAGGAATACGCGCTTCATATATTATTCGTTTCCTTTCTTATCGGCAAACACGCTCTCGATGTCTCTGTCGGAATAGCTCTGAGAACAGAAACCTTCGATCACGGCGCCATTGTTGATCTGTACGGAACGTGACTTGATGTTGCCCATCACCACGGCAGATGTGTCCACAACAACCGGTCCCTGCACATCAATGTCACCCTTGATCGCTCCCGCGATCACAGCGGAGGAAGCCGTCACATTGCCGACAATCACGGAACCGAGACCGATTTTCACCGTGCCGCTGCTCACAACTTCGCCCTCAATTTTTGCGGAATCAGCAAAAAACTCGGACGCATTGCTGTTGCCGTTCACCACGCCCGTCACAGTCAGTTTGCCCTGGCATCCAACGCTTCCCTCTACCTGTCCGCGGATATCCAAAGAACCGTTAGAAATCACATCACCTTTGATGATCGTTCCGTCTGTGATGATCGTCGTCTCCTCCGACGCCGCTGCGTCCTGCTTCATATTTGGTGTCATATCTGCCATCTTTCTCTCCTCCATCATAGGTTTTCTCGTATTCTGCATATTTTGTACCGGTCTGGGTGCCTCCGCCGCAGGCCTTGCCACAGGTTCCGCCGCAGGCATGGGCTCCGGCTCTGCCACAGGCATAGGTTCGGGCACTGCCAATTCCGGCTCGCGGACAGGCTCGGGTGCAGGTGCCGGTTTCACCGGTCTTTGTACGGGCTCCGGCCTCACCGGTCTTTGCACGGGCTGCTGCACCACCGGCTCCGGCTCCGCTACTACCTCTTCAAACAATGGCTCCGCCACAGGTTCCGCCGCTTTCTCCGATAAAGCGATGCGCTCCCGTTCCGCCTCCTGTTTGGTCACCTGCTCCAATAATCCGTCAAGCTTAGAGAGCTCAGATTCCACATCCACTTCGCTCTCCAAAGTATTTACCACCATATCATCGGTCTGCAAACCGTCAAACTGGTCCGCTTCTCCCGGCATCAACTCATTGACTGCCTGTGAAAAATCGTCCTTAAAATCTTTAAAAAATCCCATGTTTTATCCTCCATTTGTTCTTTATTGTTCCACACTGTCCGCTTTCACATACTGAATCACAGAAGCATTTTCATCTATCGCCAAGATTTGCATATTCATCCCCTGCAAAGCCTCTATCAGAGGCCCCAGCATTTCCACCGTCGTCTGTTTGTCTGACGCGTCATGCAGCAATACCACCGATGTTTTATATTTTACTACATCTTCCGTCACGTTTGCAATCATTTCTTCCGCGGTGTACGCGTTCGCCGCCGCGTCGCCGGCCGAGACATTCCAATCGCAGTATACAACTCCCTGCGTGTTGAGAAAATGAATAAAATTGGCCATGGGGACGTTGCTGATCTGGTTGCTGCTCCCACCGGGGAAGCGGTAATACCGACTTTTTACCCCCGTCACTTCATATAAATAATCCTGCAGGGCGTGAAAATCTTCTTCAAACGCCTCTTCCGACTGGTACAAAAGGCTGTATTTATTGGAATATGAGTGCATACCGAGCGTATGGCCTTCCTCCACGATTCTCTGATACAGCGCCTTAGACTCCTCATCCTCTCTGCCCGTCACAAAAAAAGTGGCCTTAACGCCATACTGGTTTAATGTATCAAGAATCGCAGCCGTATTCTCCGAGGGCCCGTCGTCGAACGTCAAATGCACGCGGCAGGTTTCGCCGGTAACCGCCTGATTCTCCTCATCCGAGATTCCGACCGCCGGCGGCGTCACCGGCTCCCATGCGCCCGGTCCGCTGGCCTCGGCCCCCTGTGTATCCTGGACCGTTTCGCTCGATGCGGGCGCCTCAGTTCCCGTCTCTCCAGCCGTAACTTCCCCGGCTGTCGTCTGTTTGAACTCTCTTAGCTCCTTTGACAGTCGGTTTAAGCGGTTATTGAGCGATATCGTCTGTGCAAACAGGCAGATGATTAAAATCATAGAAATTAATATCCATCCCGCAACCACGAACATGATCGCATTTCTTATTCTTAGAACTCTCTTTCTGCGCTCCCGCTGATTTTTGAGAGATTCTGAATCTATTTCCTGCATGATACCCCCCGTTCAAACATTGATACGTTTCTATTGTAACACATTTTTCTTTTTTTCAAAGAAAAAAGCGCAAAAAATCTGATTGATTTTTAAACGCTTTTCCATTAATTGTCGGTCATTTTATTTTTATTATGCTTTTTGTCGGAATTTGGCGCAAATTATGATGCACTATCGTTTTGCAAAGCCTGCAATGCAGAAATCGTCTGGTTATAGTCTGACGTTAGCTGCTCAAACAATGACTCCGCCTGTGCAAAATCCCCGTCGCGCAGCGCCTCGGTCGCACTGCTGCTGGACTGATACAGCTTGGTAAAACTCAGATTCTGACACACACCTTTTAAGGTATGCGCCGCGCGGAACGCGGTCTCCTGGTCTTTTGCGGCCAACGAAGTTTTTAACAGCTCATAGCTGCCGTCCGCCAGAAACTTCAGCGCAAAGCGCTTGATCCTGTCCTCGGCCATCAGGCGCCCTAACACTTCGTCGTAATTACCCTCCAGCGCCGCATAACATTCTTTTACGGTCATGTCTCCATCCTCCTTATTAAGCACCCCCGCGCCTCACGCCGTATGAAAAGCTTTACCGCTGTCGCACAAACCTGCCAAGATGCTATTCCTCATAAGATCAAATCTTTGTTTTATTGTACCATAATCTTAAAAAATGTCTATGCTAAAATTCCTTTTTTCTTATAATTTTCACGCTGATGGGTACAGAGATCAGTAAAATTACGGCCGACAACAGAATGAAAACCAGCAAAATTACTCCGACCGAATACTGCGACAAACTTTCCATCCACGATGAGAGATCTATCCCTGTCAGCTCGCACAGCTTGCCAACCAGATAGCAGACGGCGACGATTACCCCGATCATGACAAACAGTACGATTCTGCCTCTCTCACTGCCATATTGAAACATCGTCGGCTGCATGAGCGATTGAATCAGAAAGATCACCGGTAGAAAAAACAGATTCGTAATAAGCAGCTCCGTCAATCCGCTCTCGCCCGGATGCACCAGCCAGATGATCACCGTGACACCGATACCGGCAATCCAGGCTGCGACGCTAAGCAGCAGATTAAACAGATATTTTGCCGCCACATACTGGCTGCGGCTCACCGGGAGACAGAACAAAAAACCGTATCCGTTGTCCGACTCGTCATAGCTGATCGTGCTGATTCCAAGAAATGACGCGATCATAACCAGATAACTGGCCGCAAACGTGCCGTCCGTGTTGTAGCTCAAAAAAACGGTAATTGCCAATACCAACAACATAAACTTTGCCTGCCCCTTCATAAGACAGATATCCTTTACCATAAGACCTCTCATAAACGTTCTCCTCCAATCATCATCATAATCACTTCGTCGATCGAACCCTTTTCTACAATGAGCCCCGGATAATTCTCCTGATAAAAGCATTTGTGGTCCGTCAGGCAGCGCCAGCCAAACTCTTCCCGCTTCCTGCGGAGCAGGTACTTTTTATCCAGCTTCTCATACTGCGTATCGTCCGCCTTGATCACTCCGTATTCATCCAACAGCACATTTGTCTCTTCGTGCAGCACAATCCTGCCGTTGTCGATCATATAGAGATCGTCGCAGAGATTTTCCAGATCGGTTGCAATATGGGAACTGATTAAGATCGCTCTGTCTTCCTTTTCTTCCATATACTCCCGCAGCACACCGAGTATCTCCTCCCGCGCCATCACATCAAGCCCCGCCGTCGGTTCGTCTAAGATCAGCAGCCTTGTATCATGGGAAAGCGCAATCAATATTTTTAATTTTGCCTTCATGCCCGTGGAAAATTCTTTTATTTTTTTATCTGACGGCAGCTGCTGCCTGTTGCAGCGCGCCATAAATTTTTCTTTGTCAAAATCGCTGTACATCCGCTTTAAAATCACGGCGATATCTTTGACGGTCAGATAACCGGAAAATCCCGAATCCGACAGCACCACACCGATTTTTTCTTTGTCCTTCCCCGTCAAATGTTTCACATTCTTTCCGTCAAATTCCACACTGCCGCCATCCAAATGTATCAAATCAAGCGCCGCCTTAAAAGTCGTCGTCTTGCCCGCGCCGTTCTTTCCGATCAGCCCGGTGATACATCCCGGATGCACTTCCATATTACACTCGAGAGAAAAATCTGGATAATTTTTACGCAGTTGATTCATTTTTAACATACTTCGGTCATTCCTTTCCCATGCACAATTTGCCTGATCGCTTACATGATGTCGTCCAGCAGCATCACAAACAGCTCCGAAAGCTCATTTTTGCCAAGTCCGAGTCCTTTGGCCTGCATGATCACCTGCTCTAAGGCCCGCTCGATCTTTTGTGTCTCCTCTTCTCTTCGCAGCTGTCCCCCGACGGCCGCCACAAAAGTTCCTTTTCCGTGGACGGTCACCACGACCCCCTGCTCCTCGAGATTGTCATAGGCTTTCTTCACCGTCAGGGCGCTGATTTTCAGCTCCTTGGATAAACTCCGCACGGAGGGCAGCATCGCGTCTGTGAGAAGACTGCCGTCAAGAATCGCCGCCTTGATCTGCCCCATGATCTGCTCGTAGATCGGCACCATTGATGAATTGTTAATGATAATATGCATATTTGCCTCATTTCTGCAATGTGTCTTGATTGTAAAGCTTTACATCTACCGGTGTATAACAGTATATAACACTATAGAACTGTTGTCAACTGTTATATACTGTTTAGTTCAATTTTTTTGTTACACTGTTTTACCGCTCCCGGATGAAGAGGACAACCCCCTCCCGCAGCAAATTTGCATCCGCGCCGATGGCTTCCCGGTTCTCTTCATAGATCAGATACCACAGCGCGCCCGAGCCGTAATATTCTGCCGCAAGCTCCCACAGGCAGTCTCCTCGGCGCACGCTGTAATAGGTTCCTCCCTCCTCCGGCGCTTCCTGCCCGTCAGGCTGCGGCCCAAGCCAGCCGGCATAATATTCCATCTCTTTTTTCGCGCGCTCACTGTCCGCATACGCTAATATCTCCGCGATCAGCCGGTCAAACTGCTCCGCCGTCGCGCCGTCATACGGCTCCCGGAACGCAAGATGATACGTCTCTCCCTCTGCCGCTGTGTCATAAGACGCAAGCCGGATATCCGTCTCCATAGCAGCCTTAATCCGCTGCTGCCACGCCCGCATCCGCTGATATGCCTCCCGAAACAGCCACTCCATCCCCTCTTTATCCTTTGAGGCAACCACATCCAGTATTATGCCCCCACGGTAATTCAAAAAACCAGCCACACGGTCATTGCGCCTCATCGAAGAGAGCGGCACAAAAACGTAATGACCGCATGACTGGTAGTATTCCTCGTTGCACTCGACGAGCGTATTACAAAACAATTGCTGCACAAAGTCCGTCTGCATCACATAGCTGCCGTCCCCCACCGGGCGGCTGATTTGGGCAGGGCTTCCCGTTTTTTCGGACACGGTCACATAAAAACCGACGACATCCCGCTCGCCCTCCATCAGCCAGCACTCATAGGACACCCTTATTTGATAGGGGTCGTAACTACAGCTCTCCCGCTCGATCTGCCATTCAGGCAGCAGATAGGGCGCAAGCATCTCCTGCGCCAAATCCCAATAGGGCTCCCCGCCCTGTTCGAGCGTTTTGGTATAATAGCGGAATTCCTCCTGCACGCCGTCTTCTGCCTGCCACTCCTCGTACAAAAAACAGACAAGCATACAAAACATCAGAATATTGAAGCCGGACGCTGCCGCTTTTATCATGATTTTAATTGCCCGCACGATCGTATGTTTCATCTTACCTCTCATTCCAATTCCATCAAACCAATCTTTTCATCTTCCATTCAATCTTTTCATTTTTCATTCAATCTTTTCATTTTTCATTCAATCTTTTCATTTTTCATCCGATCTTCTCATCTTCTACTTGATCTTTCCATCTTCCATTCGATCTTTTCATTTTTCATCCGATCTTCTTATCTTCTACTCGATCTTTTTATCTTCCATCTGATCTTCTCATTTTTCATCCGATCTTCTCATCTTCTACTCGATCTTTTCATCTTCAATCTGATCTTTCAATTGTTCTACCGATCTTTCAATATTCCATCCGATATACTCAGTCT
>CANONN010000034.1 GCA_947567625.1 uncultured Roseburia sp.
GGCTCTTTGTCGAAGACAAACTTTAAATGAGACGGATTCCGTAACTATGAAGCCGTAGGCGGAATAGTTACCTGCTATAGTAACAGTCCAGCTCAGGACTTTGCACTCGCTGCAAAGTCCGTAAGAACGCGTATATCTAGCCAAGCGGGAATCCGGCTCTTTGTCGAAGACAAACTTTAAATGAGACGGATTCCGTAACTATGAAGCCGTAGGCGGAATAGTTACCTGCTATATGATAATACAAACCATGCCGCCGTTGCTGTCATTGACAATTTTCTGCATCGTGTCCTGCAGCTTCATCTGGCACTCATCATCCATCATGGAGATTTTATTGCGAATCCCGTCCTCCATCAGCTCCCCGATGGATTTTCCAAAGATATTGGTCTCCCACGCGCCGGCGTCACTCTGCTGCCCCTCTTTGATGTAGGCGATCAGATCGTTGGCCTGCTCCTCACTTCCCACAATCGGCGCAATTTCCGTCTCGATATTGGCCTTTATCATATGGATGGAAGGAGAAATCGCTTTCATCTTTACCCCAAACTTGTTGCCGTGTTTGATTAAGACAGGGTCCTCCATCTGAATATCTTTCAAACTGGGATTTACCACGCCGTACCCTTTTTGCTGTACCGCGGCAAAAGCGTCCGCCACTTTCTCATAGGATTCTTTTAGCTCCGCCATCTCCTTTACCATGGAAATCAGCTCATATTCGCCCTGAATCGGTACGCCGGCGAGCTCGCTCATATTTTCATAGTAGAACTGCTCTGCGATATCCATCAGCACTTTCACGCAGCCGCTCGCCAGATCAATCTCATCGATCTTGACCTTCGAGAGAAACTGTTCCGGCACATATTCCTTGACGCCGGCGTCCTTTGCCTTCTTCATGTTTGCGAGAATATCGCCCGCGGTCTTAATGATTTCCGCCTTGATCGGATGTGACGCGTCCAGCATTTCCGCCCATTTGGGAATATAGTATTCCACCCGCACAATGGGAAATTCATACAGAACCTGCTCTAAGATCTGATAAATGTCTTCGCGCCGCAGCTGTTCGCAGTTGACCGGAACCACCGGCGTGCGATACTTCTCTTTCATCTCCCCGACCAGCTTCATCGTCTCCTCGCCGTAGGGCCTTACTGAATTAAGAACAATCACAAACGGTTTGCCGATGGAGGATAATTCGGCGATCGTGCGCTCCTCCGCCTCTATGTAGCTGCCGCGGTCCAATTCCCCGATACTGCCGTCCGTGGTAATCACGATGCCCAGGGTCGCGTGGTCTTTGATTACTTTTTCGGTCCCGATCGACGCCGCCTCGGTAAACGGAATCTCCGCGTCAAACCAGGGCGTTTTCACCATCCGCTGTTTTCCCTCTTCCATATGGCCGTTGGCGCCGTCCACCATAAATCCCACACAGTCGATGAGGCGGACCTTAATTTTACTGCCGTCCTCTAACGCAATCTCCGCCGCGTCCTTGGGAATAAACTTCGGCTCGGTCGTCATGATCGTTTTCCCCTGTGCGGACTGGGGCATCTCGTCGATTGTGCGCTCCCTGCTATGTACATCTTCCATAAAAGGAATCACCATCAAATCCATAAAGCGCTTGATAAACGTTGATTTACCGGTGCGCACCGGCCCCACGATGCCAAGGTAAAACTCACCGCCTGTGCGGCCTGACAGATCTTTGTATAAATCAAACTCTTTTTTTGTATTTACCACCATAAAATAACCCCTTTCCTACTTAATTCATAGTATGAGAGGGGTTATGATTTTATGACCGTTCCATCGCAATTATTTTGCTGTGCGTCTTATATTTTCGTCCCAGAAGCGGTCGGGCCGCCTTATGCTTTCTTCTTTGGCCTGCCATCCTTTTTCAATCCATCGGCTTTGTTTTTCTTTGTCTGCTCCTGTTTTTCGGCCAGTTCTATGGGCAGACGATTGCTCATTTTGGTATAGCGGTGTATCTTGTGCGCCAGCTTGCCCGTAAAATCCTCTGCAAGCGCGCGCCATTCCCAGTTGCCGCCCAGCGTAGACGGCGTATTCATGCGCCCCTCGTCGCCAAGGCCCAGGATGTCCTGCATCGGCATGATCGCCAGGTTTGCGACAGAATTCCACGCCGTGCGCATCACACCCCAGTGAATCCCTTCTTTTTTGCTCAAGTTCATATATGCTTTCGCGTATTTGCGCGTCTTACCGTCAGTGCCCTGATACCAGCTAAGCACCGTCTCATTGTCGTGCGTCCCAGTATAGACCACACAGTTTTTGTCGTAATTGTGCGGCAGGTAGGCATTATCCGGCGTATCGCCAAAGGCAAACTGCAATATCTTCATCCCCGGATAACCGGTCTGTTTTACAAGCTCCACGACAGACGGCGTCAAAAAGCCCAGGTCTTCGACGATGATATTGGGTCTGCCGATCGCCTCCTCAATGGCGTGAAAGAGCTCTATGCCCGGCCCCTTGCGCCATTCGCCGTTTCTGGCGGTCTCATCCTTACCGGGAATCGCATAGTAAGAGTCAAAACCGCGGAAATGATCGATGCGCACCACGTCATAAAGCTGGCATACCGCCCCAATGCGCTTAATCCACCAGCTATAGCCGTCCCTTTTCATGACGTCCCAGCGAAACAGCGGATTGCCCCAGAGCTGGCCGTCCACAGAAAAAACATCCGGCGGGCAGCCCGCGACGTCGATCGGGTTAAGCTCCTTGTCGAGATAAAACTGCTTTGGATTGGCCCAGACATCGGCGCTGTCTCCCGCCACATAGATCGGCACATCGCCGATGATCTCGATGCCCAGGTCGTTGACATACGCCTTGAGACGCCGCCACTGCCTGTAAAACAGATACTGCAGCATCTGATAAAAGCAAATATCCTCTGCATATTCGGCTCTCGCCTTATCGAGCGCCCTCTTTTTTCGCGTCTTTAGCTCCGGCTCCCACAAAAACCAGGAATCCCCGCCGTGAGCGTCCTTTAGCGCCATAAACAGCGCATAGTCATCGAGCCACTCCGCCTCTTTTTCGCAGAACTCCGAAAAATCAGACGGCGTATGCTTGCGAAAACGCGCGTATGCTTTTTTTAGCAGAGGATAGCGCGACTCATACATCACGCCGTAATCCACATAACGCGGGTTCGTGCCCCACGGATAGCTCTCACACTCTTTCTTCGTCAGAAGCTTTTCCTCGCAGAGTGTCTCAAGATCAATAAAGTAGGGATTGCCCGCGAAACTGGAAAACGATTGATAGGGGGAATCCCCATAGCTCGTCGGGCATACCGGCAGAATCTGCCAATACTTCTGCCCTGCCTTTTTCAGAAAATCCGCAAACTTTCTCGCCTCTTTCCCCATTGTGCCAATCCCGTAAGGTGACGGCAATGATGAGATATGCATTAAAACGCCGCTGCTACGCATAGAATTGTTCCTCCCAAAATTTTTGGTTTTGTCGCAACTTGCCACGATGTACTGCTTTTATTTAGAATATACACAACTTTTCGTTTATTTTACCAGTATTTTTCTATTTGTGCAAGAATAGTATACGAAAGAGTTGTAAATTTCTGTGACGCGTGGTAATATTTTTTATATGAGAGATATCACAAAACATAAAATCAAACATAATTTAAAGCGCGCCGAGACTTCATTGAAATGGGTTGTTTTTGCTATTTTGTCCGGTATTGTCGTCGGGCTGGCAGGCACTTTTTTCTCGTTTGGCATGTCCGTGGTCACGCTGATGCGCCTGAAGAATCCATGGCTGTTGTTTTTGCTGCCTTTCGGCGGATTGATCATAGTCGGAAGCTACCGATTGCTGCACGATGAAAAAGACACGGGAACCAATCTGGTGCTCTCGGCCATCCATTCCGGCAATGAGCTGCCGCTTCGGATGGCACCTCTAATTTTCCTTTCCACGCTCGTCACGCACCTGTTCGGCGGTTCCGCCGGCCGTGAGGGCGCCGCCCTGCAGCTGGGCGGCAGCATCGGAAACGGGCTCGGTTCGCTGTTTCGCTTTGACGAGAAGGACAAGCACATTATGATTATGTGCGGCATGAGCGCGGCTTTTTCCGCGCTGTTTGGCACGCCCATGGCCGCCGCGATCTTTTCGATGGAAGTCGTGAGCGTAGGCATCATGCACTACGCCGCTTTGGTCCCGTGCGTCGTCTCCTCCCTGATTGCCAACGCCGTCGCCATGTCCTTCGGCGTCACCAAGGAGACCTTTTATCTACAACACATCCCGGCTTTTACCGTCGGTTCCGCCGTGCAGGTTACCCTGCTTGCCGTCCTCTGTGCCTTGGTGAGTATTCTGTTTTGTATCCTGCTGCATCAGTCCGAACAGCTGTACAAAAAGTTCTTTCAAAACCCCTATGTCAGAGTGTTCGTCGGCGGATGTATTTTGATCGTCCTCACTCTGTTGGTGGGAAACCAGGACTACAACGGCACCGGCATGAATATCATAGAACAGTGCATGGAGGGCTCGGTGCGCCCGGAAGCCTTTTTCCTGAAAATGATTTTCACGGCGGTCACGCTCGGCGCAGGATTTAAGGGCGGTGAGATCGTCCCCTCGTTTTTTACCGGCGCAGCGTTCGGCTGTCTGTTTGGCAGCCTGACGGGCTTTTCCCCGACACTCTGTTCCGCCGTCGGCATGACCGCACTCTTCTGCGGCGTCACCAACTGCCCGATTACCTCGCTGCTGATCAGTTTCGAGCTGTTCGGCTACGACGGGATGCCCTATTTTTTGCTTGCCATCGCTTTCAGTTATATGCTGTCGGGCTATTACGGTCTCTATCACAGCCAGAAAATTATCTACTCCAAGTATAAAACCAATTATATCAATAAAAAAACGCAGTGAAAGCGGAGCCGGACCGAAGAAAAACCGTCACCCTAACCGGATGACGGTTTTTCCTGATTTACGCAGCGCGAGAGCTGTGCCAGCAAATCATCATAATTGCAAAGCCCCTGGGCCCGCCAGTCACATTTGCCGCAGAATTCCATAAAAACCTCGTGATTCATATGCTCCAGAGCGTGACGGCAGAGCTCGCGGTAAGAGTATTGTTCCTTTTCTTTCAGATCAAAACGCTCCATCACCCTTCTGTCCTTTCCCACCACCTGATTGGCGTTGTGGGAACAGGTTCCCTGAGACGTCTGATTCGGACAGTTCGCACAGATCATATCCGGTTCTGCCACGAGCACAAGGCGTCGGTCGGGCTCTTTCCGCAGTGCGGTCACAATGCGGGTCATGTTCTCGCAAAAAGCACCGCTGTAACCTTTTCCCTCATAGAGCGAGGTACAGATAATATGGTGCGCCCGAAATTCATTTTCCATGCCGATACCTCACCTTTCCGTCATCTTACCGGCCCTGACGCTTCCCGTGCGCTCCTCCGTCAGTATGCGCGCGGCGGACAGAGCCTTACGCACCGGCAGGGCAACCAGAAAAGCGCCCACTACGGAAAGCACATCTTTGAGGATATAGGGAACGGAAACCGCCACAAAAGATACCGGGATGGAAGACGACGACACCATGCTAAACTGAATCACGCCCAGTAAATGGCAGATTGCCAGTCCCGACAATCCAAGCAGCAGCCGAACGGCAATGTTTTTGCACAGCATGCCGACACCGCAGAGCGCCGAGAGAAATAAAAATCCCCACAGAAATCCGCCGCTGTAGCTCGCCAGCCACGAGGGGCCTCCCGTCATACCCGCAAATACCGGAACGCCCACGGTTCCGAGCAGAAGATAGATGACCGTGGAGCATAACCCCCGCTTCCAGCCAAGCACACACCCGCAGAGCGCTACGGCAAACGTTTGCAGCGTCACCGGCACCCCGGTAGGCATGGGGATGGTCAATATGGACAGCACACTCAATACCGCGGTAAACATTCCCACCATCACAATTGTTTTCGTTGAAATCTTCATCGTTTTCTTCCTTTCTTCTCTGTAAACATCAAATCGAGTAAATAAGAATCACTTCGTGATTCTTTTGATGCATATGACGACGCAATTTCCTATAAATCGAGTAGGGAAGAGCCAGCTTCCCCTATTCGCCACGCGGGGTGCGTGCAGCAATGCTGCTAATTTTCTTACGCACCCCTGTGCAATCGAGTAGGAAAGATTTCCCCCCTACTCGCCACGCGGGGTGCGTGCAGCAATGCTGCTAATTTTCTTACGCACCCCTGTGCATAAAGAAAAGGCCGCCTTTCGGCACGACCTTATCTTACACATTTTGCACTCAATTGTCAACCATTTTATGGAATTGGTTTACATTCAGAGACCCGTTCTCTTCCAAATCTTTTATCTGTTGGAGGCAGCGACCAATTCATCCAATTTTCTGATCGCATTTCCGCTGTCAATCGTCTCGGCCGCAAGGCTGATGCCCTCCTCGATCGAAGCGGCGATACCGCCGCAGTAAAGTGTAGCGCCCGCGTTGAGCAGAACAATATCCCGCTTTGCCCCCGTCATTTTCCCGGACAAGATCTCTTTGGCAATCCGGGCGTTCTCTACCCCGTCGCCGCCGAGCAGTTCGTTCGTCCCGCAGGCGGTCAGTCCAAATTGCTCCGGCGTTATGGTGTAAGTGGTAACTTCCCCCTCTTTGATCTCGGAGACGACGGTGGGACCGCCGAGCGTGATCTCATCCATATTATCCCGCTCGCCGCTGACAACCAGCGCTTTCTCTACGCCCAGACGGCTCATGGCGCGGGCGATATTTTCCGTGAGCGCCGGGCTGTACACGCCGACCACCATATTCTTTGCCCGGGACGGATTCGCCAGAGGCCCTAAAATATTAAACACCGTGCGAATCCCCAGCTCATTTCGCACTTTCCCCACATTCTTCATCGACTGGTTAAACAGAGGGGCAAACATAAAACCGATGCCGATCTCTTCCACGCATTTTTGCACGTCGGCAGGCTTTGCCATGATATTGACGCCAAGCGCCTCGAGAACGTCCCCCGCACCGGATTTCGAGGAGATCGAGCGGTTTCCGTGTTTTGCCACCGGAAGTCCCGCCGCCGCCACCACGAAAGCGGAGGTTGTGGAAACGTTAAAGGTAAACGTCCCGTCGCCGCCGGTGCCGACCAAATCAATGTAATTGTCCACTTGCGGGGAGATGGTAGCCGCCTTATCCCGCAGTACGGAGGCAAACCCCACCAATTCATCTAATGTCTCTCCCTTCATGCGCTCGGTAGTGAGAAATCCGGCGATCTGCGCCGGCGTCGCCTCACCGCTTAGCATAATATCCATCGCGCGGCGCGCCTCCTCCTGTGTCAAATCTTTCTTCTCAGCAATTTTTCCGATCAGATCTTTCATCATGCAGCTCCTTTCTTCCCTGTCCATGTCAATTGGCTGTTATTGTGTTTAAAAGTAACCGTTCAGCTCAGGACTTTGCACTCGCTGCAAAGTCCGTAAGAACGCGTATATCTAGCCAAGCGGGAATCCGGATCTTTGTCGAAGACAAACTTTAAATGAGCCGGATTCCGTAACTATGAAGCCGAAGGCTGAATCGTTACGTTTAAAATTGTCAGAGTGACGATTGGTTGAGCGCCCTCTTAAACTCCCGGCAATAATCTTCGGCTATTTGCGGCGCAAAGTCGTTCTCGTCGAGCAGTCTGATCAAATGGCTTCCGACAATGGCGCCGTCGATCAAATTTTGAAGCGGTTTTACATCCGCCGCGGTGCGTATTCCAAATCCCATCATAACCGGAAGCTCGGTGGCGTCTTTTACCGTTCTCAAATACGGCTCCACCTCTTTGTGAAAATCTGCGCTCTGCCCTGTCACCCCCATGGAGGACACGCAGTATACGAACCCTCTCGCCTGTTCTAACAGCATTGGAATCCTCTCACCCGAAACCGGGGAAACCAGAGGAATTAAGATCGTTTGCTCCGTCACATCTAAAAATTGGCGAATCTCCTCCTGCTCCTCATAGGGCAGATCGGGTATAATCAGTCCATCCACGCCCGCCTCGCCGCATCGCTTTACAAACGCTTCCACGCCGTAGTGGAGCACGGTGTTATAGTACAGCATAAATACGATCGGCAGGGAAAGCCCCTCCGCGCGCGCCTCCTCCAACATGGAAAAAATACCTTTCACCGTGGCTCCATTGCTGATCGCGCGATAGGACGCCTCCTGTATCACAGGCCCATCCGCAATCGGGTCCGAAAACGGAATCCCCAGCTCCACCACATCCGCGCCGCCTCTCTCCTGCGCCAGCAACAGTTCTTTGGTCGCCGCCAGATCGGGCAGTCCGGCTGTGATATAGGTAATAAACGCTTTTTCTTTTTTCTCTCTCAATTGTTTCATTCTCTCTTCGATACGATTCATAGCACGCTTCCTCCTTCTCTCCTCCCGCTAATTGAGATAACCTTTGCCGGCCAGATAATCCGAAATGGTATTGACATCTTTATCACCGCGTCCCGACAGGCAGATCACCATTACCTGCTGCGCCGCCTTTTGGGCGCCCAATTTTTCTCTCTGCCCACTCGCATATTTTAGGGCATATGCCACGGCGTGCGCACTTTCAATGGCCGGTATGATACCCTCCACCCGGCACAGCTCCATGAGCGCATCCATCGCCTCCACATCGGTGACCGTCACATATTCCGCACGGCCGCAGTCGCGCAGGTAAGAGTGTTCCGGCCCGACGCCCGGATAATCCAAACCGGCGGAAATCGAATGTGCAAGCTGTATATTTCCGTCCTCATCCTGCAACAGGTACGAGCGCATACCGTGCAGTACCCCGGGCGTCCCCTTTGCCATGGCCGATGCGTGCTCCCCGGTCTCTATGCCCTTTCCTCCGGCCTCCACGCCGATCAGCTTGACGTCCTCCTCCCCGATAAACTCGGCGAACATGCCGATGGCATTGGAACCTCCGCCCACACAAGCCATCACCACATCCGGAAGCCTGCCCTCCGCCTCCACGATCTGCCGCTTGGCCTCACGGCTGATGACGGACTGAAACTCCTTTACGATCTTGGGGTAGGGATACGGTCCCACCGCGGAACCGATCACATAAAACGTATCCTCGGCCGTCTTCGCCCATGTGCGGATCGCCTCGTTTGTCGCATCCTTTAAGGTATTGCTGCCGGAACGGACACTGACAACCGTAGCGCCCAACATTTCCATGCGCATCACATTTAACGCCTGCCGTTTGATATCTTCCTCCCCCATAAAAATGGTACACTCCATGTCAAACAGCGCCGCTCCGGTGGCGGTCGCCACGCCGTGCTGCCCTGCCCCGGTCTCCGCGATCACCTTTTTCTTTCCCATGCGCTTCGCCAGAAGAATCTGACCGATCACGTTATTGATCTTGTGCGCGCCGGTATGGTTTAAGTCCTCGCGCTTAAAATATAGCTTCATGCCGTATTTTTCGCTGAGACGCTCCGCAAAATAGAGCGGCGTCTCGCGGCCCACATATTGTTTTAAGTAGTAGTGATACTGTTTTAAAAACGCAGGATCGCGCACTGCCTGTTCATACGCCCGATCCAGTTCGTCTAACGTATTCATGAGAGATTCCGCCACATACTGTCCGCCAAATGCTCCGTAATATGCCTTCTGATTCATTTTTACCTCCATATTTCTCCTCATTTCTGCACCGCGAACGGCGTTCGCGTTTGCTCTTTACTTCGTACCGCCCGGACAAATTCTTCCAGCTTCCGCCGGCTCTTTCCCGCAAAGACCGCCGCATCCGCCTCCACACCGCTGCTGACGTCCACCACATCCGGGGAAAATTTGTGTATACCCTCCGCCACATTCCCGGCGTTTAAGCCTCCCGCCAGGACGAACAGAACGTTTCTTTCTTTCAAATCATCTTTTAATTTTTTTATGGTTTCTCTCCATTCGGCGCACTCGGCATCGACCATTTCCCATCCAAACGTCCTGCCGCCGCCGTATTCCCCCGCGTCCACGAGCACTGCCTGCACCGGTTCCATATCCCCGGATGCCCCCTGCCGGACTGCCGCGTCTTCTGCAAGCTTCGCCATGTCTGCGGCGTTTGTCAGATTGAGGGCCCGCCAGACCGGCAGCCTTATATGTCGGCTCGCCTCCTCACTGAGGCTCCCGTGCACCTGTAAAATATCAAAACCGACGTTCCCGAGCCGATCAATCTGTCGGGCATCCGGGGATACCACTACCGCGACTTTCTTTATATTTGCATTTAATTTCTTTATAATCTGTTCTGCATGGTTGATTGTCACATTGCGCCTGCTTTTCTCATAAAACACAAAACCGGCGTAGTCGACCCCCGCCTGATTCAGCCAAATGGCCTCCTCCTCGCGCGTGATGCCGCATATCTTAATCTGCGTCATGCTACCACCTTCTTCCTTACGCTTCGACCCGCTTCCAGCGCAACACGGTCTGGGCCGGGTGTTTGGTCTCCATCAGGGCCCTGCCGATCAAAAATGCATCGACGCGGCACTGCTTTAAAAACCGCACGTCCTCCTCTGTGACAATGCCGCTCTCCGCCACAAACACCTTGTTCTCTGGCACCATGACAGACAGCCGCCTCGTGATGGACAGGTCGATCGAAAAATCCCGTAAATTGCGGTTATTGACGCCGACGATCTCCACATCCTCCCGCAGCGCACGCTCCATCTCCCGCTCATCATGTACCTCCACCAGAGCATCCAGCCCCAGCCCGGCAGACAACTGATAAAAATCGTGCAGCATAGCATCGTCCAGTATAGCGGCAATCAGCAGCACCGCATCTGCTCCGATCGCCTTTGCCTCGTAAAACTGATATTCGTCAATCATAAAGTCTTTTCTCAGTATCGGCAGCGGCGAGCGCGCGCGGATTTCTTTTAAATCATCGACGCTGCCGCAAAAGTGGTCTTCCTCCGTCAGACAGGAGATGGCATCCACAGAATCGTTGTACGCTTCTATCCTCTCACTTAAATTAATTTTGCTTTTAATTTCACCAAGGCTCGGCGACGCCTGCTTAAACTCCCCGATGATCGAGATACCGGGTTTCTTTAGCGCCTCTTTGAGGCTGTGAGGCGTCCCCCGCGTCTCTTCTGCCCGTCTTCTCATCTCGCCCGGCGTTATTTTGTTTTTATGTTCGATCAGCCGCTGTCGCTTGGCCTCCACAATCTCATCTAATATCATATTTTGCCTCATTTCTGCGCGGCTTTATTGCGCAAAGCCATACATGGCTTACAAGTTTGTGGATGCCGCACAGACACAAACTTGCAGATTGAAAATCTAAATTTACAATCTTTTTCACATCTCCCGTCTAAATGCTGCCGTCAAGAAAATTTTCGATCATTCGCTTCCCATGTTCCGTGTAAATGGATTCCGGGTGAAATTGCAACCCTGCCACCGGATATGTCCTGTGGCGCAGCGCCATGATCTCTCCGTCCTTTGTCTGCGCCGTTATCTCCAGGCAGTCCGGCAACCCTTCTCTTTTGACCGCCAGCGAATGGTAACGCGCCACGTTCACCGGCGAATCAATGCCGCAAAAGATGCCGTCGCCCCGATGCGTGATCTCTGACTGTTTGCCGTGAAATAAGCTCGCCGCATAGCTGACGGTCGCGCCAAACGCCTCGCCGATACACTGGTGCCCCAGACAAATCCCCAGTATTGGGATTTCTCTGTGACACGCCTTGACGACGTCTACACAGACGCCCGCCTCCTTCGGGCTTTTCGGGCCGGGGGACAGCACGATCTTTGCCGGATGTAGGGCGCGTATCTCATCGAGCGTCATCTCATCATTGCGTATCACTCTGATCTCGTCTGTGAAAGTTCCGATATACTGGTACAGATTAAACGTAAACGAGTCATAATTGTCAATCAGTAAAATCATAGTTATCTCCCTCCAGCAGCGTGCGCGAGAGCGCCATCACTTTATTGCAGCACTCTCTGTACTCCAATTCGGGCACGGAATCGGCGACAATGCCGGCCCCTGCCTGCAAATATACGTTGTCACCCTTTTTTATCATGGTTCGTATCGTGATGCAAAAATCCATGTCACCGGAAAAGTCGATATAGCCGGTGGCGCCGCCGTAGAGCCCTCGGCGCACCTCCTCCAATTCCTCAATAATTTCCATGGCGCGAATCTTCGGGGCCCCGCTGAGCGTTCCCGCCGGAAGAAACGACGCCAACAGGTCAAACGGGTGAAAACACCCTTTCTTCCTGCCCTCCACCATTGATACTATGTGCATGACATGAGAATAATTGCGGACGCTCATAAAATCTGTCACTTTCACCGTTCCAAACTCACAAATGCGCCCCATATCATTTCGCGCCAAATCTACCAGCATTACATGCTCGGCGCGCTCTTTCTCATCCGCTAAGAGTTCTTCGGTAAGCTTCTTATCCTCCTCCGGCGTCCTGCCTCTCGGCCGCGTACCGGCGATCGGGCAGGTAAATACCTGTTTGCCCCGCTGCTTCACCAGCATTTCCGGCGAGCTGCCGATCACTTCAAATTCACCAAAATTAAAGTAGTAGAGATAGGGAGAGGGATTTAGGGCGCGGAGCTTTCGGTACAAATCAAATCCCGCCTCGCCGGTCTCCACCGTCCATCTCTGCGACAGCACCGTCTGAAAAATATGTCCCTCCCTGATGTAGTGTTTTATCTTTTCAACCTTCCTGCTGTATTCCTCCGGCGTATCCGATTTCTTTATAATCCGGCCGCGGTTTTCCCTCTGTTTTGCCGGCTCCTCTTCCCGCTGGCCAGCCCCCTCTTTGGCCTGCCGCTTTGCCGAAGGCGTCATAGCTCTTTTGATCAGTGCAGCCGCCCTCTCGCCTGCCTGTGCCCTTCCGGCCTCATCATCGTCTGCAAGCACGATCGCCGTCAGCGTCTCCGCCACATGATCGAGCACCAAAAATTCCTGCATCAGCATCAACTGAACGGTCTCGATACCGATCTCATCATCATTCTCCGCCGGAAGCCGCTCACTGTAGCGGATAAAATCATATCCCACATTTCCGACCAAACCGCCCGAAAACGTCAGCTCGTCGTTGTCCTTTCTGATTTCAAATTCGTCATAATATGCCTTAAGCAATTCCAGCGGATTTCCCTCTCTGCGCTCGGTGCCGCCGGAAACCCTGGCAATCAAAAGCGCCTCCCCATCGGAGGTGATGATCTCAGCCGGCTCGGCCCCCATAAAGGTAAAGCGGTCATAATTCTTATCATAGCTCTCCAGCAGAAATCCTTTCTTTTTGGCATCCTGCTCCCTGTCTCCGGTCATTCCCGTGAGATTTTCATAAAGTGCGGTAGATGTTTCATTTACGATGCTGACCGTCTTTTTATATACCTTAAAAATTCGTTTCATATTTCACCTCATTTTCTCCTGCCGCACAGCGGCATGTTTCCTCTGCACGGGGCTGTGCATAAAAAATCCCTGGCCAGATGCTTCTCTTCATCTGGTCAGGGACGATCGGATCGTGGTGCCACCCTTATTCTTTCTGCATAAACTTGCATGCCCGCCGGGACTTGCTGTTTGCATGGATGCGTCTGGCAATGCGGTTCCGCTACATCGAGTGGACGATCGTCTTCCTCCTCTGCCCGCCGCCCATACTTCAGCACCGATGCGCCTGACGACGCAGTCTCCCGTAAAGCAAAAAAGGATATTTTCAGAATGAAAATATCCGCCATCAAACTATGCAAAAACTCTTTCGATACAGTCATAGACTATATCTTACCTCTGTAACGTGAGGACACGGCTCTGCTACTAAGCGTCCGCTGTTCACTTCGCTCTCACAAATCCATTCCTTTCATAAGTTCCCACTTGTTCCCACCAACCACAAGCTCTCTGTGCGGCTGCTTATGAAGTACTACTTTTGCTCACCGATTTCTCTGTATTAAAATGAATACCTTTTAATGAATACATTTTAAATTTTACTTACTATAACATACCATACATAGCTCTGTCAATATATTTTTTTAACTTTACCCACACTTAAGATTATGAGGACTCCGTGAATTGATTGAGACGCTCGATATCGCCTTTCACCTGCTCGATCAACTGATTAATCTGCAAAATACTCTCATAGCTTTCCTCCGACTGTGTTCTCGTGAGGTCGGTTGAAGCCATAAGCTCCTCACTGAAAGAGGAAAGCCCCTCGATGCTGTTCATAATCTCCGTATTGGCACGGTTGATATCCGACATATGGTCAGACTGCCTGTGTATGCTCGCAGACAGATTGGTTATGCAGTGTCCCAGCATCGTAAAGCTATCGTTTACTTTCGCGATATAGGCCACCTGCTGGTCGGAAATCTCCACCATCTGATTGACGGAACGCGTTGTGTTCTGTGTCTCTCTTCCGAGCTCCAAGATAATTGTTTGAATATCCTCCACGGCCTCCTGGGTCTGGTCGGCAAGGCGGCGTATCTCCTCCGCCACAACAGAAAATCCCCTGCCCGCATCCCCTGCCCGCGCGGCCTCGATCGACGCATTCAAAGAAAGCATATCCGTCTGCTCCGCGATATTGGAAATCAGAGAGATCACACTCTCCACGGCTTTGGCCTTTTCCTCTAAAACGCTCATGGAAGTAACGACAATCCGGTTGTTGCTTCCCATCTCCTTAGAGCTCTCAAGCAGAACTTCCATATGGTCCATACCGTTTTTGATGTTATCGTTGGAATTGTCGCACTCTTTTAATACGACCGCGGTGATATCGTTCATATCTTCGATATAAGTTCCGATGTGGGATGTCATCTCCAACTGTTTTTGAATACTCTCCGCCGTCTCCACGGTGCCGTTGGCGATATTGTTGATGCTCTCCTTAGAGGTGGACACACCCTCGCCCGCTTTGCCGGATTCCTCGCTGATATTGCGGATGCTGATACCGATCTGCTCGGTCGATTTTAACACCGTATCCAACAGCCCCCTGTGGCTTTCCTCCTTATCCTTGACAATCGACAGCGACTGCTCGCTGATTTCCGTCAAAACCTTAGAAGTCAGGACCGCAAAATATGTCATAATAACCATAAGGGCAATGATAATCTCAAACTCCGTGATGTCGGCGGGCATCCGGGAAATCGTCATAACATAATATACTGCGTAGACAATATTGGCAAGTGTCATCACTATCCCAAAACGCATGATATACCGCCAGTCCCGGTAAAGCGTCAAAACGACCAGCATGGGAAGGATATAGACAAAGGTAATCTTTGTTGCGCCGGTCAGCAGCACAAATATGTACACGATGCCATATCCACAGGGAACCAATTTTTTCATAAGATCGGTTTTTCTATCGCGCCTGAAACATAAAAACACAGCCGCAAATGGCAGCAACAAAATCAAATCAAATAAAACGATATAACCAAAAGACCGATTACCTTTCACCAGTTCCAGCAGATAGGCTGCAAAAAGGATAAATGCCAGCGTCCCGTAACACTTCAACACGGTTTTGTTGACACGCTCTTTTTCATTAAATCTTTTCATATGATGTCATTCCTTCCATTTTTCTTTATGCAAGCTCATGGCATATTTTATGTTCGCCAGTATTTAATATAACAGACGTCATACTGATTTTCAATGGAACTTCTTTTTATTTACCCCTGTTTTAAGGCAATATTTCCCTGTCATCCCATGCACGGTCAAAAGGCTACTGTTCCCTTCCCAGCATAAACGCCTTTTGATTTAACTCCAGAAACTTCTCCGGCACACATTCGGCAATCGCCTTCTGCCATTTTTCCAGCGGAATATCAAAGTAATTGGATAATTTACCCATCAACACAATATTTACGGCCTTGGCGGAACCCGCCTCGTTAGCCAATGTCAGGCAATCCATAGCGTCCACGTTCACACCCTTTTGACGCATCTTCTCAATCAACTGCTCCGGGTAGGACGCCGCGCCGGTAATCACCGGCATCGGGTCGATCGTTTGCGTATTCGTCACAATGCGGCCATCCGGCTTTAAAAATTCCAGATATCTTGCCGCCTCGAGCTGTTCAAAGGAGACAATAAAATCCGCCTCGCCTTTGTCAATCACCGGAGAATACACTTTTTCACCGAACCTCACATAAGTCACAACGCTTCCGCCGCGCTGGCTCATACCGTGAACCTCGGATACCTTAACGTCATAGCCTTCTGTCAGCAGCAAATGGCCCAATAATTTGCTCGCAAGAAGCGAACCCTGCCCCCCGACACCGACAATCATGATATTCTTCGTCATCTACTGTACCTCCTGTGATTGCAGCGCATCAAATTTGCACATCTGCTGACATACCCCGCATCCGACGCAGAGCGTCTCATCGATCACTGCTTTCTTGTTTTTTATGCTGATGGCAGGACAACCCAGTTTCATACAGGATTTACAGCCCACACAGTTATCTTCTTCCACCTTAAGCGGTTTGTTGTGCTTTACATACTTCAACAGCGCACAGGGGCGACGGCTGATAATCACCGAAGGCTCTTTTGCCGCAAGCTCTTCTTTTAACACGCGGTCGCAGGCCGCAAGATCATAGGGGTCGACCACGGCCACGCGGGCAAATCCCATGGCACGGCAGAGCGCCTCCAGATCGATCTTACCGGCCGGGTCTCCCTTGATGTTATATCCGGTCGTCGGATTCTGCTGGTGGCCGGTCATGCCGGTAATGGAGTTGTCGAGAATGATCACCGTGGAATTGCTCTGGTTATACGCAATGTTTGCAAGGCCCGTCATACCGGAATGCATAAAGGTGGAATCTCCGATGACAGCCACCGTCTTACCCTCGCTCTCTTCACCGAGCGCCTTGTTAAACCCGTGAATGGAGCTGACGGAAGCGCCCATACAAAGCGTCATTTCCATCGCGGATAGCGGAGCCACCGCTCCCAATGTATAACAGCCGATATCTCCCAAAACTGTACATTGATTCTTGGAGAGCGTATAGAAGAGGCCGCGGTGCGGACAGCCCGCACACATCACGGGCGGCCTTCCCGGCAGCGCCTCGTCCAATTTGACGCATGGCGCAGCCGCTGTCCCAAGCTTTTCTGCAACCAGATTCTGCGAAAACTCTCCCTCCAACGGGAAAATATCTTTGCCGGAAACAGTCAGCCCCAGCGTCTTGCAATGATTCTCAATGATGGGGTCAAGCTCCTCGATGATCACCAGCTTCTCAACCTTAGCGGCAAAATCCAGAATCAATTGTTCGGGAAGCGGATTGACCATACCGAGCTTTAAGATACTCGCCTTTTCGCCAAACACTTCCTTCGCGTACTGGTAACTCGTCGAGGAAGTGATAATGCCCAGCTTTGTGTCCCCCATCTCCACGCGGTTAAACGGACAATTCTCCGCGTAGGCGCGAAGTTTGCGGGTGCGCTCCTCCACGAACGGATGGCGGCGGATGGCGTTGGCCGGCATCATCACATATTTCGCAATGTTTTTCTCGTAGGGAATCGCATCCGGGCACACGCGCTCCCCCGTCTCCACAACGCTCTGGGAATGGGCCACACGGGTGCACATTTTGATAATCACCGGCGTGTCAAACTCCTCCGAGAGTTCAAACGCCCGCTTGGCAAACTCACATGCCTCCGCAGAGTCGGACGGCTCAAGCATCGGAATCTTAGATGCGATGGCGTGATGACGGGAATCCTGCTCATTCTGAGAAGAATGCATACCTGCGTCATCCGCCACACAGATTACCATGCCTGCGTTGACTCCCGTATAGGAACAGGTAAACAGCGGGTCCGCCGCCACATTCAAACCGACATGTTTCATGCCGCAGAAGCTGCGCTTGCCTGCAAGGGAGGCGCCAAACGCTACCTCCATCGCCACCTTCTCATTCGGCGCCCACTCGCAGTAGATCTCGTCAAACTTGGCCGCTTCCTCCGTCACTTCGGTGCTCGGAGTTCCCGGATAGCTCGATACCACGCTACAGCCGGCCTCATAGAGCCCCCGCGCCAACGCCTTATTTCCTAACATCAATTGTTTCATAGTCGTTTCAAAATCCTTTCGTCTGTACATTATGCATATCCGCCCGCAGTGCGGCGGCACACGTTATAATTTCTCGAGTTCCTCCTGGCCGATCTGGCTGATGCCGTTTGTCGAGAGCAGCTCCACCGCCCGTTTGTTGTCCTCCACACGGAAAATCATATTTGCCGTCCCCTGTATGCGTGTGGTAAAAGCATACATATATTCGACATTGATGCCATTTTTGCCCAACAGGTCCAGAACCTTAAATAAGCCACCCGGTTCATCCGGGAGCCGCACCGCCAGGACGTCTTTTATTGACGAAACATAGTTTGCTTCCCGAAGCACCGTCGACGTATTGTAGATATCGTCCACAATCAGACGCGCAATACCAAAATCAACAGCATCCGCCAGATAAAGCGCGCGCAGATTGATCTTGTGCTGGGATAAAAGATCGGTCAATTCCGCCAGTTTCCCCGGCTTGTTCTCCACAAATACCGAAATCTGTTTTACTGCCATACTCTTACCTCCTATTTAAAGTTCCGTATCCGCTCTTCCAACGCCCTTTTGGCAGAACAAATCCTGTCTCTCCCATTCGACACAATCTGTTCTGGGCGTTTTCTGAGCCGATACTGTTTTTTAGTTCCGTATCCGCTCTTCCAACCCCTTTTTGCAGAATAAATCCTGTCTCTCCCGTTCGGCACAATTTGTTCTGGGCGTTTTCTGAGCCGATACTGTTTTTTAGTTCCGTATCCCCCAGCCTCTATTTTTGCTGGTAGAGGTTACGTTTATCTATGATGCGCACCGCCTTGCCCTCACTTCTGGTAATCGACTTGGGCGCGACAAGCTTCACTTTTGCGTAGATTCCGAGCATCGCCTTTAAGGCATTGACGAGCTCACGCTCTTTCGCGGAAACCTCGCTCAAGTTGTCGGAGAACATCTCGGCCGTCATCTCCACCTGAACCTCAATCGTGTCGCTGTTGTTGACACGGTCCACAATAATCTGATAGTTAGCCGGGTATCCCTTATTCATCAATACGGTCTCGATCTGGGACGGGAATACATTGACGCCCTTGACGATCAGCATATCATCGCTTCTGCCCAGCGGCTTCGTCATTTTTACATGCGTCCTGCCGCAGGAACATTTCTCCCTGCTCAAGATACAGATATCGCGCGTGCGGTAGCGAATCAGCGGGAACGCCTCCTTGGTGATGCAGGTAAATACCAGCTCCCCTTTCTCGCCGTCCGGCACGGGTTCGCCGGTGTTCGGATTGATCACCTCCGCGATGAAATGGTCTTCGTTGACATGCATACCGGTCTGCGCCGAACACTCAAAGGAAACACCCGGCCCGGAGATCTCCGTCAGCCCGTAGATATCATATGCTTTGATGCCAAGCTTTTCCTCGATATCGTGGCGCATCTCCTCCGTCCAAGCCTCCGCACCAAAGATGCCGGCTTTTAACTTGATACTGTCCCCTAAGCCTCTCTCCTGAATACTCTCTGCCAGATATGCCGCGTAGGACGGCGTACAGCAGAGTATCGTCGAACCCAGATCGGTCATAAACTGAATCTGGCGCTCCGTGTTGCCCGACGACATCGGAAGCGTCAGACACCCGACTTTGTGGGAACCTCCGTTTAGACCGGGGCCTCCGGTAAACAAGCCGTAGCCGTAGCAGACATGACAGACGTCGTCCTTCGTTCCTCCGGCCGCGACGATCGCCCGCGCACAGCAGTCTTCCCAGAGATCAAGATCATGCTGCGTATAAAAGGCGACCACACGCCTCCCGGTCGTCCCGCTCGTCGACTGAATACGCACACAATCGGCAAGCGGCCTTGCCAATAGCCCGTACGGATAACAGTTCTTCAGATCGTCTTTTGTGACAAACGGCAGCTTGTGAAGATCATCGACAGACTTGATATCCTCCGGCGTGATACCGGCTTCCATCATTTTTTGCTTATAAAAAGGCACATTTTCCCAAACATTCTGTACCTGCTTGACGAGCCTCTCACTCTGCCACTGATGAATCTGCTCCCTGGACGCGGTCTCAATTTCCTCCTGATAGTATCGTTCCATGTAATTCCACCTCGCTATGTAATTGATAAAATACCGGCGGCCGCTCCTCGTCCGACGGCCGCGAATATTTTGCTACTATTACTATACCAGTTCCACGGCAAAATGGAAACAAGAATTTTTTACATGCTCTTTCTAAATGTCCTCCACAATATTGTGAATCCAGACGCCTTTTTTCAGCAGGATAAGTCCCAATACCCCTTTTAAAATCTCCGCGCTCTGACAGATGATATAGACCTCTGTCACCGGCAGAGACGTAAACCGGCTGAGCACAAAGGCGATCGGTATATTGATCACCCAGATATAACAGCTGTCAAACAAAAAGGTGATCATCGTTTTTCCTCCGGTGCGCAGTGTAAAATAGGAGGCGTGGTAAAACGCATAGACCGGCATAAATACAGAGGAGACGCGGATTAAATAAGTGGCGGTACGCCGCACCTCTTCTGTTGTATTGTAAATTTCCGGAAACAGCGGCGCCAGCACGCAAAGCAGCGCGCCGATAAAGATGCAGCTTGCGACCGAAAAAAAGATCATTTTGCGGTCGGTCTCCACCGCGCGCTCCATCTCCCCGGCTCCGAGCTGCTGCCCCACTACAATTGAGATCGCGCTGCCGAGCGCGATAAACACAATGTTAAAGAGATTGGAGACCGTCGTGGAAATATTTAACGCCGCCACAACGCTTAACCCGCGCAGCGAATAACACTGCACCATCACCGCCTGCCCGGCAGACCAAAGCGTCTCGTTGGCCAAAAGCGGCATTCCCTTTTTGATAATCTCCCATACCAGCTTCCTTGGTATCCGCAGACTGCGATATGCGCCCTCGATAAACAGATAGCGCTTCCGGTGCGTATGCGTCCAGACTGCCACGATCGCCGTCTCACAGAATCTTGAGATCACGGTCGCAATAGCAGCTCCGTAAACGCCGAGCGCGGGAAAGCCGAATTTTCCGAAAATAAGCAAATAATTAAAAAACAGATTGACAAACACCGCCACAACACCCGAAATCATGGGCACGATCGTCTCCCCGACTTCGCGCAGGGTACTCGTATAAATCTGCGTCACCATATAGGGAATCACCCCAAGCATCATAATCCAAAGATATCCCATGCCCGCCTCGTGTGTGGCGGCGATATTCCCCTGTCCGTTGTCGTGCAAAAACAGATCGATCAGCGAGCCGCCCGCCACGGCAAAAATAATCAGCCACAAAACCGCGAGGAGCCCGCAGGATATCCATTTAAAGCGAAACGTATTGCGCACGCCCTCGTGGTTTCCCTGTCCGTAAAACTGGGCGCTGAAAATAGAGGCGCCCGATATTGCCCCGAAGATACAGATATAAAAAATGTTGAGCAGCTGGTTTACGATCGCCACCCCGGACATCTGTTCTGTCCCCAGCTGCCCTACCATAATATTGTCGAGCAGACTCACAAAATTTGTGATACCGTTTTGTATTAAGATCGGCAGCGCAATCACCAGTATCATATGATAAAATGCCCGATCTCCTATATACCTCTCCTTAAAACGCCTCATCCTATACCTCTTTGAATTCTCACATTATGCATCACCATAATACGGACGGGTACGATCACCGTTGCCATATTGGTTGCTTTTATCTCATTTTATAAGCGGCCTTTGGCGCCACCACACAAAAAAGCGGGCAGAACCCAGAACAAATCAAGGAAAAATCCTTTTTTGTCTGCTCCACCCGCCTTACCATATAGCATTGATCAGATACTTTATCGAAAACACATTTTATGTATTGACTATAAACATATCATGACATGATCTTTTTGCTTAGCATTTCCCTGCCTTGTGTGCCTCCTCGATCGACACTGCCACCGCAACGGTAGCGCCGACCATCGGGTTGTTGCCCATGCCGATTAAGCCCATCATCTCAACGTGAGCCGGCACGGAGGAGGAACCTGCAAACTGTGCGTCAGAGTGCATACGTCCGAGCGTGTCGGTCATGCCGTAAGAAGCCGGTCCTGCCGCCATATTGTCGGGATGTAAGGTACGTCCCGTACCGCCGCCCGATGCCACGGAGAAGTATTTTTTGCCCTGCTCCACACACTCTTTTTTGTATGTACCTGCAACCGGATGCTGGAAACGTGTCGGGTTGGTGGAGTTACCGGTGATGGAGACACCGACGTTCTCCATGTGCATGATCGCAACGCCTTCCTGCACGTCGTCTGCGCCGTAGCATTTTACCGTAGCGCGAAGTCCTTTGGAATATGCCTTTTCATATACGACATTTACTTTTGCCTCCTGGTAGTCATACTTTGTCTCCACAAAAGTAAATCCGTTGATGCGGGAGATGATCTGTGCAGCGTCCTTGCCAAGGCCGTTTAAGATCACGCGCAATGGTTTCTGACGCACTTTGTTCGCTTTCTCCGCAATACCGATCGCACCCTCCGCAGCCGCGAAAGACTCATGGCCTGCCAAAAAGCAGAAGCACTCGGTCTCCTCCTCGAGAAGCATCTTGCCGAGATTGCCGTGTCCAAGTCCCACTTTTCTGTGGTCTGCCACAGAACCCGGAATACAGAAAGCCTGGAGACCCTCTCCGATTGCGGCCGCTGCATCGGCAGCTCTCAGGGCGCCTTTTTTGATGGCGATCGCAGCGCCTACCGTATATGCCCAGCAGGCATTTTCAAAACAGATCGGCTGGATTTTTTTCACCTGCTCATACACGTCAAGTCCAGCATCTTTCGTGATCTTCTCAGCCTCTTCGATTGAGCTGATTCCATAGCTGTTTAACACAGCGTTAATCTGGTCAATTCTTCTTTCATATGATTCAAATAAAGCCATTGTCGTTCGTCTCCTTTCCTATCCTACTCTGCTCTCGGGTCGATAATCTTAGCGGCGTCATCAACACGTCCGTACTGGCCCTTTGCCTTCTCCCACGCCGTGTTCGGATCATCGCCTTTTTTGATGAAATCTGTCATTTTCCCAAGAGAAACGAACTGATATCCGATAACTTCATCATCCTCGTCCAACGCTATTCCGGTGACATAGCCCTCTGCCATCTCCAGATAGCGAACGCCTTTTTCTTTGGTTGCGTACATGGTGCCAACCTGAGAACGAAGTCCTTTGCCCAAATCCTCGAGACCGGCGCCGATGGCAAGTCCGTCGTCGGAAAATGCGCTCTGTGTGCGGCCGTAGACGATCTGTAAAAATAATTCTCTCATCGCGGTATTGATCGCGTCGCATACCAGATCCGTATTCAACGCCTCGAGAATCGTCTTGCCCTGCAGAATCTCCGCCGCCATAGCCGCGGAATGGGTCATGCCGGAACATCCGATTGTCTCGACCAACGCTTCCTCAATAATACCGTTCTTTACGTTCAGCGAAAGCTTACATGCACCCTGCTGCGGCGCACACCAGCCCACACCGTGTGTAAAACCAGAAATGTCTTCAATTTTTTTGGAATGTACCCATTTTCCTTCTTCCGGAATCGGAGCCGGCTCATGTTTCGCGCCCTTTGCCACCGGGCACATGTTTTCAACTTCCTTCGTGTAAATCATTATAAGACTCCTTTCATTTAAAAAATGTTCATGTCAAAATTGCTTTAACATCGTACATTAGAGCACGCTCTGGTTATGATTGTCTCATATTTTTACAAATTTCACAAGTAGTTCCACAAAAAATTTCTAAATGTTAGTAACGATTCAGCCTTCGGTTTCTTAGTAACAGTTTAGCTCAGGACTTTGCACTCGCTGCAAAGTCCGTAAGAACGCGTATATCTAGCCAAGCGGGAATCCGGCTCTTTGTCGAAGACAAACTTTAAATGAGCCGGATTCCGTAACTATGAAGCCGAAGGCGGAATAGTTACGGCCGCTTCGCCGCGATCTCCCCCTGCTTTTTGTAAATGGAATTTGCAGCGATCACGCCGCGCACACTCGAGAGAGGATAGATGTTCGTATGTCTGCCGATCACGCTGCCCGGATTGATCACAGAGCCGCAGCCGACCTCCACATAATCGCCGAGCATCCCGCCAAATTTCTTTAATCCTGTTTCAATTTTTTCATTTCCATCCTTTACCACCACGAGTGTCTTGTCGGATTTTACATTGGATGTGATCGAACCCGCCCCCATGTGAGATTTGTAGCCCAAAATGGAATCTCCCACATAGTTGTAGTGCGGCACCTGCACCGCATTGAACAGCACCACATTTTTTAGTTCTGTCGAATTGCCCACGACGGAACCCTTTCCGACAATCGCACTGCCGCGGATAAAGGCACAGTGCCGAATCTGTGCCTCCTCGTCGATGATCAAAGGCCCGTGAAGCGAGGCGGTCGGCGCCACCACGGCGCTTTTCGCCACCCAGATCTCATCGCCCCGCCGCTCATAGCGCGCCGCATCAAGAGATTCTCCCAGCGTCTTGATAAATGCACTGATTTTGGGCAGCGCCTCCCACGGATAGGTGAGACCCTCAAACAACTCTGTCGCAATCGTCTGTGTCAGATCATATAAATTGACAATTTCTGCCTGTTCCATCGTGCGATCCTCCTTATTTCTTTTCTTGATATGCAGGTTCCACATAACACTGCTTCCCCTTTTCCCATTCCAAACTGACCTATATTTTTAACGTTCTAATGTACTGACCAGTTCATTTTCAGCCCAATGACGCAGAATGAATTTTCAATCCGCAAGGCGGCTGGATGAGGTGTGGGACATTTCCATGGTATCACTCACCGAATGATCGGGCCCGTACTCAGATTTCTTTGCCATATTTGGGGTTTTATCAAATTCAAATTTAATATTCCCATCCTCGTATTTCAGATAGGCGTCAAAAGCGTTCCCCTTTTTTGAGAGAAAACCCGTCACCCGCTCCTTTGTCTCCCCGGTCTCAAGCAATTCTTTGATCTGTTCCTCTTTGAGCGCGACCTTAGCGACCGTGTGCATCAGCTTAAACCCGCAATTACAGGTATAATGCCACTGTTCACGCATCAGCTTAAGGTGACAGCGCGGACAGTCGATCTGCGTGGCGATTGGCTTAGGCTTCTCGGGAAAATCAAAGGCAACGTCCCCCTCGGCGGTAAGCTTTAAGGGCGCGTCAAATTTCATGCCCGTTTTGGCGACGAATCCCTCGATCATGCCGGTCTTTTTGTTTGTCAAAAGCTCTTTTACCTGCGCCTCTTTCAATTTTACGCTGGCCACCCGGCCGATCATAAAACGGCAGCTTTGCGGATTGTCCTTCTCATAATTGGCACAGCCGTAGCCGAACGGCGTTTTTATGATCTCGCCGCCGCATTTGGGGCAGACGACGCCCCTTAATTTCTGGGGGGCGATATCGTCAAAGTCAAAGCGCAGTCCTGTCACTTTGCCCTCTTCATCCTTGGCAAGCGCAATCCGGGCGTCAAATTTTTTGCCGCCTTTCGACTGAAAGCCGCGAATCACGCCGCTTCTTCCATCGGTCAGCAGGTCTTTGATATTCGTCAGAGACAGAGATTTGCCCGCCATTTTCCCGACCGAGAAACGGCAGCTTTGCGGATTATCCTTCTCATAGTTGGCGCAGCCAAATCCAAAGGAAGTCTCCCGTATCGCCCCGCCGCAGATCGGGCAGGACACGCCCTCTATCGTTTCCGGCTCGTTTTTGGAAAAATCAAAGTTGATTTTAACTTCTTTTGCCCCCTCCTGCTCCATGGTCTCCAGCACCAGGGCCGCCTTAAACTTCTTTTTCTTTTTGGAGGTAAACCCGGAGAGCACCGGGGTCCTCCCCTCCGTGAGCAAAGCCCTGACCTCCTCGTCGCTCAAATCGCGCCCGGCGATCGTCCCGATCGCGAATCGGCAGCCGCCGCCTTCTTTTTTATAATTGCTGCACCCGTAGCCAAAAGGCGTCGTCTCGATCGTGCCGTCACAGACCGGGCAGGAAATGCCAAGGCTTCGCTTCGCCGCTACTTTTCCTTCTTTTCCCACAAACGGCAGTATCTTCTCGGCAATCTGTGATTTGAGATCTCTCTCGATCATGGAGACGGTCTCTTTGCGAATAAAGTCCTCGAGTTTTCCCCGGTAATCGTCCATCACCACCGTCCCGCGCGTGATGCCGTCAAGCCCCTTTTCCCAGGATGCGGTCATTTTGGGGTTTAACAGGGCCGGCACGGTAAGGTTCACCACCTCATATACCATCTCCCCGAGACGCTCCGGCGTCAGCACCTGCGTTTTTTTGTTGAGTGCGAGATATCCGATGCGCACCAGTTTTTTGATGATTTCCGCCCTCGTCGCGGAAGTGCCGATGCCGGTGCTCTTTATCTGCTCTCTCAGCTCCTCCTCCTCGATCAGCTGTCCTGCGTTTTCCATGGCGAGCACCATGGAGCCGGACGTATAGCGTTTGGGAGGGGACGTCTTTCCCTCTTTGACCGCGTATCCGACCGTATGTAACAAATCGCCCTTTTTGACGGTCTCTGCCAGTGCAAACAGCGCTTTATTGTCGTTTTCCCCTTCTTCTCCCTTCTGCGCACCCGCACGCTCTCCGGGCAGTCCCGCCACTTCCAGATAACCGGGACTTTTGAGTGTCCGTGCAGACGCAAAAAACTTCTCCGTTTTCTCCGCTGCCAAAACATCCACCGTCAGCTTTGCAGTCCTATATTCGGCCGGAGGATAAAAAATGCTCAGGAAACGGCGCACAATCAGCTCAAAAATGCTGCGCTGCAACGCGGTGAGGCGCTCTAGCTCCGCAAGCTGCCCCGTGGGAATAATCGCGTAGTGGTCCGTGATTTTACTGTCGTCCGTATACATCGTCTTGGCGATATTTTTATATCTGCCCTCTTTGGCAATCGTTTCCGCGAAACGGGAAACGGGTGAAAAGTTCTTCAGCCCGCCGATGTTTTTGCCAATCTCTTTTGCCACCGCCGACGAGAGCACGCGCGCGTCGGTTCTTGGGTAGGTCGTCATTTTTTTTTCGTACAGCTCCTGCGCTGCCGCAAGCGTCTCGTCCGGGCTGATCTTGAAACGCTTTGCGCACTCGGCCTGCAGCTCCGCCAGGTTAAAAAGCAGCGGCGCCCGCTTGCGGGCAGTGCCCTGCTCTATCGAAGAAACCTCGGCCTGTCTGCCTGTAAGCGTCTTTATCAGTTCTCTGGCGCTCTCCTCTTTTTTAAAACCGTTCTCCCTGTACAACAGTGGAGATGCATAGTAGGCGGAACCCTCTACGGCCCTCCACTCGGCCTCGACTGCCTCCTTATTGTCCTGCGCGCGCGCAAAGCTTCCGATTACACGGTAAAACGGCGTCTCCGTAAAATCGCGTATCTCCCGTTCGCGCATCACCACCATGCCCAGCACGCAGGTCATAACCCGGCCGACTGCGATCGCCGTATAATTTCTGGTTCCCGCCGCATCGTTGAGCAGCCTGCCGTACTTTACGGACATCACACGCGAGAAATTGATGCCCATCGCGTAATCTTCGATCGTACGCATCACGCCGGAATTGGCCAGATTGTCATACGCCGACATATCTTTGGCCTCGCGCATCCCGCGCTTAATCTCCTCCTCGGTCTGCGAATCAATCCAGACGCGAAGCTCCTTCATGCCCGGGCGGACTCCTCCAAACCGGCGGATATTTTCCTCGATCGTCTGTCCCTCTTTCCCGGCGTCCCCGGCCCAGTATACCGTGTCAATATCCTCGCGGTGCAGCATACGGTTTACAATATCATATTGTTTTTTCACATTGTCAATGACATCATATTTGTATTCCCGCGGCAGAAAGGGTAAATCTTCCAGCCGCCATTTCTTATATTTTTCGTCGTACTGCTCTGGATACACCATCTCCACCAGATGTCCCACACACCAGGTGATCACATACTGACTGTTTTCGATATAACCGTCATTTCTCCCGGACACGCCGAGAATACGGGCAAACTCCTGCGCCACGCTCGGCTTCTCCGTAATGACCAGTGACTTAGACAAAATATTTCCTCCCATACCTTATACTAGACCGGATGGCTTACAGCTCGTTCATGTCAACAAGAATATAACGCGAATCGGACTTTGCCAGCTCTCTTACCTCCGGGGCAAAATCTTTGGCGGAAAACAGGAAATAATACTCCGCGCCGATATGGGCAAGCTTCATGTTCTCCTTGAGCTTTTGGCACATCGCAAGCGTCAGCTCCGATTGATTCCAATTGCAGATGCCGACCATATTCTGGCGGATTTCGTTCTGGGCAATGATGTCAATATTGCCTTCCTTTCCGACCCAGGTGCCCATTTTTTTGATCGAGAGCGGCACCTTGTTGACGCGGTTGAGCAGCTCTAGGTATTCCATGCAGACTTCGCGGAAATAGCGTTCGAGATACTCATCCAGACCGTTTTCGATATATGTTTCGTAGAACACCTCCGGCGGCAATTTGTACAGCTCCGATAAGTTCGGATAGATGAAGCGGAACCAAAAATTGATAAAATTATCACGGATACGGTAAACTCCTTTTTTGGCGTTATCCCACCCGCCAGTCTCGAAAGACACCACTTTTTGTACGATATCAAACGCCGCCAGATTTTTCATGTACACGCTGATCTTGGCGCGGGCAAAACCGGTCTTTAAGTAGAGATCGTTTAATTTGTCGCAGCCGGACGCAATCGCCGCCAAAATCGTCTCATACACGGAAAGCTCCCGCAGTTCCAGACTGATCAGCTGTTCCGCCGCCCCAAACAGACAGCCTTCCTGCGAGAGGATATGCCGACAGATGTTGGTCTTAAGATCCGCTTTATGGTCCCAGCGATTGATATAACCGGCAACGCCGCCGATCACGCCGTAAGTCTTGACACATTCGCTGACCGAATACTCCGGCAGCGCGCGCACCACTTCCAGGAAATTGAGATTGGTGATCTTGATTTTTCCGTCCATCCGCTTCCTGCCGCTCTCGCCAAAACACGCGTCCACCTCTTTTTCGACCCAGGCCACAGCCGTTGAGCAGAGCAGCACCATAACCGGACCCGGATAGAGCTTTTTCATTTTCAGCTTGACGATCGCCTCGAGGAAAGCGGCGTCTTTTTTGGCGATCAGCTGAAACTCGTCGACCACCACCACCAGCTTGCTCCCGTCGCCGCTGCGGACACGCTTAAAATATTCCTCGTAATTGTGTTTGTTGATCGGCACCTGAAACTGTGCCGCAATCTCCCGCTCCATCATGGCCTGCTGCTCCTTTGGGGACGCCCATCTGGCACGGTAATAAAAAGACTTTTTATTTTTTAAAAAGGCGCGTATCAGATACTCTTTCTCGGAATCCGCCCTGCCATAGAGTACATAGAGCTGGTTTCCCTCTTTTCGGTAACAATCTTCCAATGTCTTTAAGACCGATGTTTTTAAGACCATGGCAATCCTCCGTATCACATGTTCATATATTTGCTCGAGCAGGCGTCATTTTTGCTTATAAAATATTATATCACCCTTTAATTTTCATGGCAATATATTTTGCAAAATACTTCAAGTCCCGAATCGTTACTGTGAGCGGCCTTCCGGGCCGTCAACAGCAGCGGAACGGCATGATACGATCACATCCAGCACGAAGCTGCCCTCCTCTGTATAACAGAGCATATCCCCGTCCAATCGTTTCGCGGCCTCCCGCACGGTCGCAAGCCCGAATCCATGGTCAAATCCCGCTTTTTCCGAGGCGGGGAGCGTCCCTTTCTCCACAGATAGATCGTCCCGGCATCGGTTTTTCATCCGTATCATCAGATGATTGCGAGTATATTTCATCTGCACAAATACCTGCCTTTTGTCTGTTTCCAGCCCCTTGATTGCGTCGCACGCATTCTCCAGCCCATTGGAAACGATCTGGCACAATTCCATATAGGGAAGCTCCTGGGCGTCGGCCTGGATATCCATCTGACACTGCGCCTGCAATTCCTCGAACTTCGCGCTATAGTGCACAAGCACCGCATTGAGATACGGATTGGCGCAATACTGCCCCAACACGGCATCCATTTCCGTCTCCACACCCTTTAGATACGCCAATGCCTCCTTTATCTTTCCGGCGGCGAGAAGCCCCGAGAGCGTGACCGTATGTCCTTTCATGTCGTGCTTCATCTTTCTGATGCGCTGCTGATTCTCAAGCTGCGCCTCCAGCGTATTCTTCTGTTCCTGCAATAAACGCTCGCACTGCTGTCTGCGGTAAAGTAAGAGCTGCTGGTAGAGTGATATAAAAATCGTCGCATAGTTAAACACCATCAAAACCAGAATCAGAATACACAAAAACATATCTTCCGGCCGCTCAATGATATTGTTGGGAAACTGTACCGCCACCACCAGCAGAATATAATAGAGCATCGTCATCCCGGCAAAAACGCCCCACCCCTTCTCCACCGCTTCCTGTAGCTCAAGATAGGGCTTGCGCAGATAGCGCCAGATCAGATATTCCAAAAGCGGATAGAAAATCAGTCTGCTGACAAGCAGCAGCACATACTGCCCGCCCCCCAGGAAATAGTCAAGCAGACTTGTGGCCGCCATAATCCACAGGCAGGTAGTATCTGCCAGGCAAAATGTGAGCAGGAAACGGAATCTCTTATCCGCGCTCATCACATAGAAAAAGATAAAACTGGGTATCGAGCAGGTAAACAAAAATAATTTTGACAGCATATCTATGCCGATCACCGCGAGAAGCGCTCCGTTTATCCCCATCAGGATGCCCATGCCGATCACCGCGGCCCAGATCGTCTTTTTTCTGGTATACCGCGACCGAAACAGCATAATAAAAAGGAAATAAACGTGAATCATTGCCCAGTATATTGATATATCGCGTAATATTGTCATCTCAGTCAGCTTCCTCTCACACCTTTGTACCATCAAACAAAGAATCATTGCCATTGCATAAAAACAAAGGCAGAACCAGAAAACAACCGGCTCTGCCCCTCGTCTATCATATCCCGTAACAACTGTGCGGCCCAAGACAGCAAACAATCAAGCCGCTTTATCATAAGCGATTACTTTTTGGCAATATAGCCCTGCGCTTTGAGCAGCTCCGCACAGAGCACGGCGCCGCCGGCCGCGCCGCGCACCGTATTGTGTGATAAGCCCACAAACTTCCAGTCGTAAACGGTATCCTCCCGCAGACGTCCGACCGAGACGCCCATGCCATTCTCGTAATCCACATCCATCGTCACCTGCGGACGGTTATCTTCCTCCAGGTACTGGATAAACTGCTGCGGCGCGCTCGGCAGCTTCAACTCCTGCGGTACACCGCGGAATCCTTTCAGCGCCTCAAGAAGCTGCTCTTTGGTCGGTTTCTTTTTGAATTTTACGAAAACCGCCGCGGTATGTCCGTTCAGCACCGGCACGCGGATACACTGGCAGGTTATGATTGGAGACTCGGCCGGCACGATGCATTTCTTTTCGTCATCAATCCGTCCCCAGATGCGAAGCGGCTCTTTCTCCGACTTTTCTTCTTCGCCTCCGATATAGGGGATGATATTTCCGACCATCTCGGGCCAGTCTTTAAAGGTCTTACCCGCACCGGAGATCGCCTGATAAGTCGTAGCCACCACCTCATACGGCTCAAATTCTTTCCATGCCGTAAGCACCGGCGCGTAACTCTGAATCGAACAGTTGGGCTTTACCGCGACAAAACCGCGCTTTGTGCCAAGCCGTTCGCGCTGATATTTGATGACCTCCATATGCTGTGGGTTGACCTCGGGCACCACCATCGGCACATCTGGCGTCCATCTGTGCGCGCTGTTGTTGGAGACGACCGGCGTCTCCGTCTTTGCATAGTCCTCCTCAATCTTCTTGATCTCTTCTTTCGTCATATCGACTGCCGAAAACACGAAATCCACCTGCGCGGCCACGCTCTCGACTTCATTGACATTCATCACACCAATCTTTTTAACCGCCTCCGGCATCGGAGTATCCATCTTCCAGCGGCCTCCCACGGCATCCTCATAGGTCTTTCCCGCGCTTCTTTCGCTGGCTGCAATCGTCGTCACCTCAAACCACGGATGATTCTCCAACAGGGAGATAAATCTCTGTCCCACCATACCTGTGCCGCCAAGAATACCTACTTTTAATTTGTCGCTCATTTGTCCAATCTCCTCGTCTTATCTCTTTTTCCACAACGTCTGCGCACACGGCCACTCCATGTGTCCGTCCCACGCGAACAACTGTCTTTTCTGTAACTATATTATGATATACCGCCAAAAAAAGCAATGCCCATTTCGTAAAAAATTGTGTCCTTTTTTGCCGTTTCTTGGTCACTTTTCACACCCGGGCCAATCACTCCGCTCCTGGCTCAATGTTCCCCGAAATCCAGCCAGACCTTGGCCAGATACATCTCCTCCGTCTCGATTACCTTCTCCATCGCCTCCCTGCCCGGCGCGCCGACCGTCAGACGTTTGTCCACGCAGGTCTCCATAGAGATCGCATCATAGATGTCCTCCTCAAACGCGGGGCAGATTTCCTTTAATTCGGCAAGGCTCATATCGTCGATCGCCATATGTTTGTCGATACAGTAGAGCACGATACGCCCGACTATACTGTGGGCATCGCGGAACGGCACACCGTGTTTGACCAAATAATCCGCCGCGTCCGTGGCGTTGGTAAACCCGCCGTTGGCAGACGCGCGCATCTTATCTTTGCGAAAGCGCATAGTGGATAGCATGCCGCGAAACAGTGCGATACACCCCTTGACCGTATCCATCGCGTCGAACGACAGCTCTTTGTCCTCCTGCATATCTTTGTTGTAGGCAAGCGGGATGCCTTTCATTGTGGTGAGCAGCGCAAACAGCGCGCCGTATACACGCCCGGTCTTCCCCCTGACTAGCTCGGCGATATCCGGGTTCTTTTTCTGCGGCATGATGCTGCTGCCCGTGCTGTAGGCGTCGTCGATCTCCACAAACTGATATTCATTGCTGTTCCAGATAATGATCTCCTCCGAGAAACGTGACAGATGCATCATAATCGTGGCACAGGCGGACAAAAACTCGATCAGATAATCGCGGTCGGACACGCCGTCCATGCTGTTTAGCGTCGGCCCGTAAAAATCCAGAAGCTCGGCCGTATAAGCCCGGTCGAGCGGATACGTCGTTCCCGCCAGGGCGCCGGAGCCCAGCGGGCAGAAATTCATGCGCTGATAGATATCATAAAGACGCAGTCTGTCGCGCTTAAACATCTCAAAATAGGCTCCCATGTGATGGGCCAGCGTGATCGGCTGCGCTTTCTGCAAGTGCGTAAAGCCCGGCATGATCGTATCTAAGTTTTCTTTCATAATCGTTAAAATGGTCTCTAACAGCTCCCTAAGCAGCCTGTCGGTCTCCACCACCTGCTTCCTGGTGTAGAGGCGCATATCAAGCGCCACCTGGTCGTTTCTGCTGCGCCCGGTGTGCAGCTTCTTGCCGACATCCCCCAGGCGGTCAATCAGCGTCGCCTCCACAAAGCTGTGAATATCCTCGTACGCGTCGGAAATCACAAGCGTCCCGCTCTCGACCTCCGCAAGGATATCCTTTAAGCATAACAGGAGCGCATCTTTCTCCTGTTCCGTCAAAATCCCCTGTTTTGCAAGCATCGTCACATGGGCCATGCTGCCCTCGATATCTTCCCTGTAAAACTTCTGGTCAAACGAGATTGACGCGTTAAAATTGTAAACCAGCTTGTCCGTCTCTTTGGTGAAACGTCCCCCCCATAATTGTGCCATACGGTATCCTCTCTTTCTGTCTGTAATTTTCGATAAACGTTTCCCGTGTGCTTCGCATTTGCAGCTTTCCCTCATTCTGTATTTATGTGAAAGCGTCAGCGCATACTAAAGATGCACCCGCAGTAATCCTGCCGGTACATGCCATATTCGGCCGACAGCTCCACGGAGCGCTTGTAGCCGTTTTTCTTTTTAAAGTCGGAATTCAGATAAGCGACGCCGTATTCGGCCGCAAGCCGCGCTCCGATCTCGTTTAATTTTTCCGCATTTTTGAGCGGACTGATCGACAATGTGGTCGTAAAATAGTCTTTGTGCAGCTTTCTTGCCATCTCTGCCGACTCCCGCAGCCGCAGCTCATAACACAGAAAGCAGCGCGCGCCGCCCTCCGGCACATGCTCCAGCCCCCTGGCCATCCGATAAAACCGGTCGGTATCATAAGCGCCCTCGAGAAACGTGATCGGATATTTGGCCGGCAATTGACCGATAAACCATTGCTGCTCGCGGACTCTCTTTTGATACTCTGTATCGGGGTAGATATTGGGATTATAATAAAATACCGTGATCTCAAAGTAATCGGACAAATATTCCAGACAATAAGAGCTGCACGGGGCGCAGCAACTGTGCAGTAAAAGCGTCGGCGCCATCCCCCGCTCCTCGTTTTGGCGAATGGTCTCCTCAAGCACCTTCTGATAATTGATTTTATTCATAGACAACTTATTTCCTCATACAAACATCCCTGGAACGGTTTGCCATACTCTCTCTTTCACGCTCTGCCATCTCTGCCAGGCTTAAAATGGTCAGCGCCCGGTGTCTCCAGGTATGGCCCTGCAAAAATATCCGATACGCCCGCTCTTCGATCTCGCGGCGCATTAGCGTATCCCCCAGCAGCGCTTCCGCTCTCTCGCACATGGAGGTCATATCTGTCAGATCGTAAAAGCACAGCTCTCGTTGATCGCCAAACGCCCCGCGCAGATAATCGTTCTCCTCCGTCATCACAACGGTGCGGTTTGCCATGCCTGCCACAACCCTGTCATGCATCCCCTGCGGGAAAAACGGCGTCACATTTAAGAGAAGCGGCGCCCGCGCAATGCGCTGAAAGGACAGGGCAAACGTCACTGCTTTCTCCGAAGTAAAAAAACGCTCTTCTTTGGCATGATACTTATACCATCCCTCCCCCACCGCTTTGACCGGTATCTGGCGCGCCAGCAGGGCATCCACCACCTTTTTGCGAAAATAGTCGCGCACATAGGCATCCACCGCATACATGCCGTTCATTTGCAGCGCAAACTGCTCCGGCGGCACCTGTTCCCCCCGCCTCTCTAAGATCTTGCGATACGCCTCCTCCATGGGAAGCTTAGGCTCTGCGATGCGGCACTCGATCAGCTCCCGCATCACACCGGCTGCATCGGCCGGCGATCGGTCCACGATATCCATGATATTGTCGGGTTCTTCATAAGTGCCCATAAAGAGCACATACCGTCCCTCCTTTTGGGCCGGCACAAATGCCTCGCAAGCCCCGAGCGGAAGCGTGTGGACTGATTGGACGGTCGGATAATAAGAGGCCACATAGCGCCTGTGGCTCTCATCGACCACCAGCACATGAAGATTCCCCGCGCGGCAGGTTAAGCCCGTATAATGAAACAGCGGATGGTCTAAGATGTAATCAAAAAACGGTCCCTGCAAATGATCGAGGTAGTAACTGCCGTCCTCCATCACCATCCGCGGCAGCATCGAGTTAAAATCGACAATCACGCGATATCTTTGCGCCAAGAGCGGTTCTAACTGCGCGTCGATATCCCGGTCTTTGGAAAATTCACAAAGTCTGGCCTCATATCCCAGCTCTTCATACGCCGCGGCCAGTCGGCTGGCAAAAAAATTGCCGGAAGAATAGCAGATATCCCTGGAACAAATGATCAATACGCGGTCACGTTTCATCTCAAACAACTCCGATCTCTCGCACCTCAAATTTAAAACAATCTTAGAAAGCGGCTTTTGTCTCCTGGGTTAGTACATTTTACGCATAAAGCGGAACTCCACTACGGAAAGCAGATAGATCACCGTACACAGAAGCATAAAGACTGCTTTTTTCACGATAAAACCCGTAACGATCTCCACCGCCAAGACCAGCCCGTGAAGCCAGACCGGAACATCGCGAAGGCACAGCGCGATCGCCACATTCAGCGCGATCACGACGCACGCAGCCAAAACCGGCACATGAAATACCGCGATACTTAAGACAACGATTAAGATTGCCGCCACAATCGCGGCAAACAACACGAACGTGCAAATCGTCTCATGGTCTGACAAAATATCTTTTATTGTCTTTTCCTTTTTTCTCCTCTCCCGCAGTGAAATCCTGCCGCTCTCCTTTTTTTCAAAATCCTGAATCTCCTTCATCTCCGGTTCACTCATAGTCATAACCATACCTTTCTGAAACTAATTTACAGTGTCATCCTGCACTTTATAAAACATACTTCGTGAGCCTTTTTATCATTATACCAAGTAATCCCCTGCGAGACAAGTCTGTCAAAACCTGTTGCACAACAACTATGACTGCTTTACTATGGCAAGTGTCGCGCTCGTGCCAAGGCGCGTCGCGCCCGCTTTTACCATCTCTTCCGCTTCCCTGGCGGTATGGATGCCCCCGGAAGCTTTTACACCCATGGTATCTCCCACAACAGACCTCATCAGCGCTACGTCCCTGGCATCCGCGCCGCCGTGCGAAAATCCCGTCGAGGTCTTCACAAAATCCGCGCCGGCCCGCTTCGCCAGCCTGCAGGCCCTGATCTTCTCCTCTTCACTCAACAGACAGGTCTCGATGATGACCTTCAACACCCGCTCACCGCAGAGCGCCTTAAGCGCCCCAATCTCCTCTGAGACGAGCGCATCTTCTCCGTCTTTGAGCGCCCCTACATTGATCACCATGTCAATCTCGTCTGCGCCGTCGGAGAGCGCCGCTTCTGTCTCTGCAAGCTTTACGCTGGATGGCGTCATACCGAGCGGAAATCCCACCACGGTACAAACTTTCACATCCGAACCTTTTAGCAGCTCTGCGGCGTATGAGGTGTAAAATCCGTTGACACACACGCAAGCAAACTGATATTGCATGGCTTCCTCACACAGCCTTTTGATCTGTTCCCTGGTTGCGTCCGGTTTTAACAGCGTGTGATCGAACATCTTTGTCTCTAACATAATTCTCTCCATTTCTGCATTGCGAACTATGTTCGCATTAGCTTTATTGCGCATATCGAGTTTGTGTAAGCCATAAATGGCTTTGCAGCGCGCAGACACAAATCTCGCGATTGAAAATTTTAATTTTCAATCTTTGCCCTCCTGGCATGGATTTGGACTACTTGCATTGCTGGATGCCAATTGCGCAGCAGGTGCGCAGTTGCAGGCTGAGCGGTTACGAATTCTTCCATGCAACAGAAACGCAGTTTCCGATAATGTGAAAAACAGCAACAATCTGTGCAATGTCACACAAACCGTTGCTGTTTTCTCCCTCTTTTACAAGCCGATAGTCGGACTCGAACCGACGACCTACGCATTACGAATGCGTTGCTCTA